>NZ_JBMOWC010000009.1:0-211405 GCF_049310765.1 Bacillus sp. PSXD-155
TTATCCGGTATTAGCCCCGGTTTCCCGGAGTTATCCCAGTCTTATGGGCAGGTTACCCACGTGTTACTCACCCGTCCGCCGCTAACTTCTTGAGAGCAAGCTCTCAATCCATTCGCTCGACTTGCATGTATTAGGCACGCCGCCAGCGTTCATCCTGAGCCAGGATCAAACTCTCCAATAAAGTTAGTTTGTCTAGCATCTAAAAATAAAAATTGACGTTTCACGTTGTTTGTTTCGTTCAGTTTTCAAAGAACTACTTGGTCGCTCATTTGCGACTTCCTTATGTTAACATCTTCATTTTTCAATGTCAACTAAGTTTTTCAATTTCTTTTTTGTCGTTTTCTGCGTTTCCGCATCAGCGACGGTTATTAATATATCATGCAGTATATACAGGGTCAATACTTTTTACAAAAAAATTTCACATCCCGTTAAAAACTTAAAAATCATTATAGCACCCATTCATTCTTCATGGCTCCTCTCCTATCCATTTCATATCTTATCTCTTTATCAATTTACACGAGAGTGAAAATTCTAAATTTTATGTTATATTATTATTATAGGAGTGTGGTGAGAATGAGCATTAAGTATTCAAACAAAATCAATAAAATCCGGACCTTTGCATTAAGTTTAGTATTTATCGGCCTCTTCATTGCATACTTAGGTGTCTTTTTCCGCGAAAACATTATTATCATGACAACTTTTATGATGGTTGGCTTTTTAGCTGTTATCGCTAGCACTGTCGTTTACTTTTGGATTGGTATGTTATCTACTAAGACTATCCAAATTATTTGTCCAAGCTGTGATAAGCCAACAAAAATGCTCGGCCGTGTCGATGCATGTATGCACTGCAATCAACCTTTAACACTAGATCGAGATCTAGAAGGAAAAGAATTTGATGAAAAGTATAACAAGAAGAGTTATAAATCATAAGTATCAAGGGAAATACGAGTTTGCAACACTACAAACGTTTCAACTCATTAAAAAGTTGATTTATTAAGAAATCAACTTTTTAATTGTTTTATTAAATTTATTACACCTATTTTTTCGAAATAACAGTAAACATCCCTGTCATGTTAGGCGAATAATCTTTAAAATCATATTTTTCGTAGAATGACGTTTTCCCTTGCGACGCAAACAAACCAATGAATGCTTTATCTGGAGCATTCTGATTTAAGTATTCTACTAAAGTATTCATTATTTTCTTTCCAATACCATTCTTTTGATACTCTGGATGAACCACTATATCTTGAATATAGAAATAGATAGCCCCATCACCAACAATTCTGCCCATGCCGATGATTTGATTATTATCCTTGACTGTTATACAGTAAATCGAATTTTGAAGTGATATTTCCACCACCTCAAAGTTCATATAATTAGTCCATCCCACAGAATCACATAAATATTTATATTCTTCCAATGTTGGAATGTCACTTTTAATCTCATATTTCTTCAAAATGTCCCCTCCAAGAATTCATTTCCACCAATACAAAGTAAATTCGACAAACTTTTATCTAACCCTTCTTACTAACTTAGCACTGTAAATCCCGATTAACCTCACGCTAATCCTTATATAATAAAGAAAGAGGCTGACGTATAGCCGTCAGCCTCTTTCTTTATTATATATTACGCCTTATGACACTCTGGACAAACGCCATAAATTTCTAAGCGATGACTATTGATAACGAAGCCTGTCGTTTTCGCAGCTTCCTCTTCCAGCTTTTCCAAGCCTCCATAAGGAAAATCAACAATCTTACCACATTTTTCGCAAATCACATGATAATGTTGACTTGTAACATAATCAAATCTACTTGAAGCGTCTCCATAAGTTAATTCCTTTACAAGTCCAACCTCTTTAAACACACGTAAGTTATTATAGACAGTTGCAACACTCATATTTGGAAACTTACCTTCTAATGCTTTATAAATATCATCCGCTGTTGGGTGCGTCATTGATTCCACAAGGTACTCTAAAATAGCATGACGCTGTGGAGTAATGCGTACACCCGTATTTTTCAGCATTTCTAGCGCTTCTTTTAATTCTTCTTTGACCACCGTCATGCACCCCGATTCTATACGGATTATTATTTTATAATTCTTATAAAGAGTGTACTCCTTTTCTTATAAATCGTCAATATTTCTACTATAAGTATGTGGTTTATTTTTATATTCAGGACTTGTTTTTATGTATCTTTCCCTTTTTCTTCATATATTACATAGAAAAAAGTGCGACATAATCGCACTTGGAATACTATCATCTGAGGAGGTATGCCCTACACTTCCACTTTATGTAAGGCAGTAAAATATGTATAGACACTTGCCTTGTTTCTGCATATTTTATCTCCAACGTAGATTTATTTTATATAAGAAAGAACATCCTCAATATGTCCTTTCACTTTCACTTTACGCCACTCTTTTACAAGTTCACCGTCTTTATTAATAAGGAATGTAGAACGCTCGATTCCCATATACTCTTTCCCAAAGTTCTTTTTTAACTTCCAAACATCGTATAACTCTGCTACTTTATGATCTTCATCTACTAAAAGTGTAAATGGCAATTCATGTTTCTCAATGAATTTCAAATGTCTATTCGCTGAATCAGGACTTACTCCAAGAATAACCGTATCCTTCTCTTGAAATACTCCATACGCATCACGAAAATCACATGCTTCAGTTGTACATCCTGGCGTCATATCTTTCGGGTAAAAATAGAGAACTACATTTTTACCGCGAAAATCAGCTAGGCTAACTTCTTCTCCGTTACTTCCCTCTAATGTGAATTCTGGTGCCATTTCTCCTACTGTAATCATTGTTATCACTCCTACTCTTTTCCTTTACTATAACAAATGCTTCCTTATTTTTCATTGTCTATTACAGACCTCATCACAAAAGCAAAAGGGAGTGTATATCCAATTAGCGCTTCTGCAATTGCAATCCATCGCCCAATTCCAATCGGAGATATGTCACCATATCCAACAGACAATAAAGTAACTGCGCTAAAATATAAACAAACTTCAACGAGTTGAAAAGAATGAACGTTCAAACTTTCTCCGTCCTCTTTCAAAACTGCGAAACCCATTTCCTCTAATACAACGTAACTTAATCCAAACGCGATCAGTACTGTTGTATAGATCAAAAATAATGTGGCCAAATTATACAGCGAAAAAAAACGCGTTGAATCTGAATAAGAACTCCATAATAATTGGACACTTTTCAAAATAGCGATTGCTGCAATTAATAGAATAAATCCCCATAACATGTCCTCCACCTCATTTTATATGTATGAGGTGGAGGACTGATTTATCCCTTAGAAACGAACAAGCTTCTATAATTAATTACCCGCGCCACGGTATCTTTTTACTCCTTGGTTCCAGAGGTTGATTGCAATCGTAAAACAGATAACACCAACAAGTGGCGTCGCGAATGCATAACTATTCCATTCTGTTTTTCTTAAAAAGTATGCTGCTGGATATACTCCAACAAACGCGAACGGTAAAACAAACGTTAAAATGAAACGAATTACACGATTATAAATATTAACAGGATAGCGCCCGTAATTACCTATGTTATACATAAGGGGCATAATTGAACTTTTCGCATCCGACCAAAAACCAAGGCTCGCAAGCGTAACAAATATCCCTCCATATACAAGTGCTCCTCCTCCTACCATCAATATAAATAAGAAGAAATCATACCAGTAAAAAGATAATTGTAACTCCACAGCTGCATATCCCATTACAACAATCCCTGTAATGGCTCCAATTAAAGATTCAAGTTCCATTCTTTCTAATATAATTTGAAATAGGCTATGGATCGGTCGCGTTAATACACGATCCATCTCCCCTTTAATAATGTATCGATCATTAAAATCCCATATATTAAAGAAAGCTGAAAAGATGGCAAATGGTACTAAAAAGAAACCATAAATAAAGATTACCTCTTCTCGACTCCATCCCTTCAATGCTTGTGTATGCCCAAATACAACGAGAATAAATATTAAATTAACTGCTTGAAGCGATAAATCAGAAAGTAAACCAACGATAAAATCGCCTCGATACTCCAATTTCGTTTTTATATATTGACTTGCATATTGTAAAAATAAGTTTATATATAGCATCTCATCATCCCCCTTGTACAATTAGACGTTTTCTCGCCGTTCTCCACATGAGTACAATTGGAATAATAAGTACAATTGCCCAAATCACTTGAAATACTAAAGCCTCATACAACTTACTCCCCTGTATACCTTCAGAAAAAATCATACTTGGAATATAACTAATAGCCTGAAACGGTAAAAACATCATTGCTTTTTGGGCCCATAACGGATAAAAACTAATTGGTAATAATAGACCTGAAAATAAATCAATAACAACGCGTTTTGCATACATAATTCCACTATTATTAAATAAGAAAAACGTAAGCATTCCCGTCATTAAATTAATTTGTGTATTAATAATAAAACTAAATATTAAAGATAAGAAGAAATATAACCACGTTTGAAAATTCGTTGTAATTTGCAATGAAAATAATAGCGTAACGATCACCATGCCCGGGATGGAAAAGAATGCAAAACGGAATATCCCCTCGCCAAGACCTTGCATAACTTTCATACCTAAATAGTTGTAAGGACGAATTAATTCTACAGCCACACGGCCTTCTTGAATTTCCATCGCAATTTCTCTATCTATATTATTAAAATAAAACGCACGTGCCATCCACGCGATTGCGATATACGTAGTCATTTGCGAAATAGATAAACTTTCAATATTCTCTTTTCCGCTATAAATTGCTTGCCACAAAAAATAATATGCGCCGATATTAATTGTATAAATTAAAATCCCGCTATAATAGTTTGTGCGATACGCAAGCATCATTAAAAAGCGAATTCGAATCATTTCAATATACTTACCCATGCGTAATACCTTCTTCATAAATGTTACGAATAATTTCCTCTGTAGACACTTCGTTAATTTTTAAATCTTTAATTTGAAATGCTTGTACTACTTTAGAAATAAGCATTGAAATAACAACTTCTTCATTCGGAATTTTTGCAACCCATGCGTTTTCCTCTTTCGCTTTCGACCAAACAACATGATTATCTGGCATAACCATTGATAAAGCCTGATAGGAAACTGGTGCAACAAACTGAAAGTGTATTTCCTTCTCTGCTCCCCACTGCGTACGAAGATTTTTTAAAGAACCGTCATACATAATATTTCCTTCATCCAGCATGATAACACGCTCACATAAAGCTTCAATATCCGTAATATCATGAGTAGTTAATAAAATTGTTGTTTTATAACGTTCGTTCATTTCTTTTAAAAATTCACGTATTTTCAATTTCACAAGTACATCTAACCCAATTGTTGGCTCATCTAAAAATAATAACGGTGGATTATGAATTAAGGCTGCTGCTAATTCACAACGCATTCTTTGACCAAGAGATAATTTTCGAACTGGTTTATCTAATAAAGGCCCTATATCTAACGTTTCAATTACGTGCTCCATATGCTCCTTATACTGAGCGTCTGATACACCATACACTTTCTTTAATAAACGAAACGATTCTTGGACTGCAATATCCCACCAAAGTTGCGAGCGCTGTCCAAAGACAACACCAATTGTTCTTACAAATTCTTCTCTTTGTTTATGTGGATTCATTCCATTTACTGTGATTTGCCCTGATGTCGGAGTCAAAATCCCCGTAAGCATTTTAATTGTTGTTGATTTACCAGCACCGTTCTCACCGATATAACCAACCATTTCACCTTGCTTTACAGTAAAAGATACATCATTTACTGCTGGTACTATTTTATAATTACGATTTAATAAATCGCGAAATGCACCCTTTAAGCCCGGACGACTTGAATAGGCTGTAAACTCTTTACGTAACCCTTGTACCTCAATTACCGATTTCATAATCGGACCCCCCTCCTAAATGTCACAACGAATAGTTTACCCAACTGCCTTCGCTATCACAAACAATACGTCTTTTCGAAAAACATGTTAGAATAATACATAGATTTTTGTAAGGAGATGAATTGTAGTGAAATTCACAAAGTCAGAAGCATTACATAAAGAAGCTTTAGAGCATATCGTTGGCGGTGTTAACAGTCCTTCTCGTTCTTTTAAAGCAGTTGGCGGCGGCGCTCCTGTTGCTATGGAACGCGGGAAAGGCGCTTATTTCTGGGATGTAGACGGAAATAAATATATCGATTATTTAGCAGCATACGGTCCTATTATTACTGGACATGCTCATCCGCATATAACAAAAGCAATTACAACAGCTGCTGAAAATGGGGTACTTTACGGAACACCAACAGCGCTAGAGGTAAAATTCGCAAAAATGTTAAAAGAAGCAATGCCTGCATTAGATAAAGTCCGTTTTGTAAACTCTGGTACAGAAGCAGTGATGACAACGATTCGTGTTGCTCGTGCTTATACAGGTCGCACAAAAATCATGAAATTTGCTGGTTGTTACCACGGTCATTCTGATTTAGTACTTGTGGCAGCTGGATCTGGTCCTTCTACTTTAGGAACTCCTGACTCAGCTGGCGTACCACAAAGTATCGCACAAGAAGTTATTACCGTTCCATTTAATAATGTAGAAACTTTAAAAGAGGCGTTAGATAAATGGGGTCATGAAGTAGCAGCTATCCTTGTAGAACCGATTGTTGGAAACTTCGGTATTGTAGAACCTAAACCAGGATTCCTTGAAAAAGTGAATGAACTTGTTCACGAAGCTGGCGCACTAGTAATTTACGATGAAGTTATTACTGCTTTCCGCTTTATGTACGGTGGTGCTCAAGACTTACTTCGTGTGACACCTGACTTAACAGCGCTTGGTAAAATTATTGGCGGCGGGTTACCGATCGGTGCTTACGGTGGTAAGAAAGAAATTATGGAACAAGTTGCTCCGCTTGGACCTGCATACCAAGCTGGTACAATGGCAGGAAACCCTGCTTCTATGGCATCAGGTATCGCTTGTCTAGAAGTGCTTCAACAAGAAGGACTTTATGAGAAATTAGATGAACTTGGTGCAATGCTTGAAAAAGGAATTTTAGAGCAAGCAACGAAACATAATATCGACATTACATTAAACCGTCTAAAAGGAGCTTTAACTGTATACTTTACAACAAATACAATTGAAGATTACGATGCCGCACAAGATACAGACGGTGAAATGTTCGGTAAATTCTTCAAGCTTATGCTTCAAGAAGGAGTTAACTTAGCACCTTCTAAATACGAGGCATGGTTCTTAACGACAGAACATACAAAAGAAGATATTGAATATACAATCGAAGCTGTCGGCAGAGCATTTGCTGCCCTAGCAGACAATAAATAATCCCGTCATTAAAAGGAAAAAAGAAAGCTCACCTTTCTTTTTTCCTTTTTTCTATTTCATAAATCCCGTATTAATAGTATAATTATTCATAATTATCTGTTTTATATTCTTTTACAGCATTACTATCTCTGTGTACAAGGTGATTTGCACCTTAAATAGTAAGATTATTCTAACTTTTATAAGAGGGGGGATTGACGGATGCTCAATACAAAAAATACATGGACACCGTCTTTATTTCGAGATTATAGAAATGCAGAACACGATGCGTGTGGAATCGTTTCCGTTATGGAGAAACGAAAAATTGCTACCAAAGAAAACATTGACCTTTGTATTCAATCACTCGTCAAAATGAATCATAGAGCTGGTTTCATTAATGGTGAGGGCGATGGCATCGGCATTCACATTGATGTACCAAAAGCGATTTGGAATGAAAAACTAAAAAGTAGCGGATATAATCCAACGATTGTGGATCATCCCCACTTTATCGTTGGACATTTTTTTCTAAATAAAAAAGAAAACATTACTATCTTAAAAGATTATATTCGTACGCAATTAAACAACAAAAATTTTACAATCATTTTCGAAAGTGATGATGTAACAAACTCCGATGCACTCGGTCCACTTGGTAAACAAGAAGAACCTTTATTTTGGCAAGTTGCCCTTATCGCAGAAAACGAAATTACAAATATTGAGCAAACATTATTTTCTGTCACAATAAAAATAGAGGAAAACGAAGCAATTCATGTTGCTTCATTAAGTCGTGATCATGTTGTATATAAAGTTCTAGGTGCTGGTGATACACTTGTTGCCTACTATAATGATTTACAACATCCACTTATCGCTTCAACTATGACATTAGGACATAACCGCTACTCTACTAATACATTATCTAATTTTTTTCGTGTACAACCATTTAGCATTCTCGGACATAATGGTGAAATTAACACAATCGCAAAATTACGCGATCAAGCTGAAATGATTGATGTACCACTTACTGCTGGAGGCAGTGACTCTCAAGATTTAAACCGCACCTTAGAAACTCTACTTGTTCAATACGACTACAGTTTATTTGAAGCAATGGAAATATTGTTCCCTCCAATTATTAATGAAATTAAACTTTATGAAACACCTTTACAAGATTTATATACGTATATACGTGAAGCATGGGGACATTTTGCACAAGGACCAGCTGGCATCATTTCCCGTTTTAAAGATGAAGCTGTTTTCAGTGTTGATTCCCTTGGATTACGCCCAGTCTGGAAAGTAGAGACAGAGAGCTCTTATATTTTCTCTTCTGAACCTGGAGTTGTATCACCAACTAAATATGTAGCAGAACCAAAACCACTCGCCCCTGGAGAAAAGGTTGGATTAAAATGGAATGAACAAGATGAACTTGTTCTTTATGAATATGACAAATATCAAATCCAAGTATATAACCGTCTTAAAAAGCGAATTGATACTACCAATTACCATTTAAATTTATCTATCCCTGAAACGAAAAAAATCCAAGGGCTATGTGATTCTGTTCAAGTTGAAACGAAACAATACGTCGCTTTCGGATGGAACCGAGAACATATTCAGCTCCTTGAACAGATGGCAACAAAAGGCGTTGAGCCCATTCGCTCACTTGGGCATGACTCACCACTTGCCGCACTCGATACTGATAGACGAAATATCGCTGACTTTATTAAAGAAAGTGTAGCTGTTGTTACAAACCCTGCAATTGACCGTGACCGTGAAATTGAACACTTCTCTACACGTACTGTACTTGGAGAGCGTCCAAGTTTATTAAGCGGCGCAAAACGGCCATTTGTAGTTGAAATGCTTTCACCAATTATTTTAGAAGGCAGCGTGGCACAACCTATTGCAGAGGAATTACACACAATTACGTATGAACAACTCATAGAGCTATTTATGACTCATAACTCTATCGCCACAATCTCTGCTACATTCAGTTCGTCAGAAACTCTGCAATGTGCATTAAGCCGCATTAGTTCTGAAGCGATAGCTGCTGTTAACAATGGTGCTTCTCTACTAGTATTAGATGACGCAAAAGCCCATCTAAATGAACGCTTGTGGATTGATCCACATTTAGTTACCGCTAAAGTACATCAAGCATTAAGTGAAAATAAATTACGCCGCAATTGTTCTCTCGTTATACGTTCTGGTGCCCTTCGCTCCTTACATGACATTGTAACGCTATATGGATTAGGAGCAGATAGTATTAATCCATATTTATTATTCGCGACTGTAAATGATGGAACAAAAATACCAATTACGAATCTGTATAATGCACTTAATAAAGGACTAGAAAAAGTCATTTCAACAATTGGAATTCATGAGTTACGTGGTTACGGACGTCTCTATTCATCTATTGGGTTACATGAAGAAATTGCAAATATATTACAAATTACAAATTTCTTCGGTTCAAATGATTTAGCTTTTTCACTTGAATCACTTACTGAAGATGCAAAAATACGAGCAGAGGATTATAACAATCCTAAAATTAGAATGCGAAAATCATTTCATATATTCCCGCGAATTTGGAAAGCAATTGGCGATGTTGCAAAAGGAAATTCTTATGATGATTACCGTGACAAGTTAAGTGAACTAGAAGAGAATAATCCAATCGCAATCAGACACCTTGTTCAAACGAAACAAACAAAACATGTCGTTCCAACTGAAGAAGTATCTATCGGCATTCAAAATCATAATTTACCATTTATTATTAGTTCTATGTCATTTGGTTCTCAAAACGAAATCGCCTTTCGCGCATATGCAGAAGCGGCCGATCAGCTAAATATGATTAGCTTGAACGGTGAAGGCGGCGAAATTAAAGATATGATTGGGAAATACCCACATACACGTGGACAACAAGTGGCATCTGGACGATTTGGAGTAAATGCCGAACTACTAAACTCATCAAACTTAATTGAAATTAAGATCGGTCAAGGCGCAAAGCCTGGGGAAGGTGGACATTTACCTGGTTCAAAAGTGACAGCCAAAATAGCTGAAGCACGTAATGCGACAATCGGCTCAGATTTAATTTCACCTTCTAATAACCATGATATTTATTCAATTGAAGATTTAGCTCAAATGATTACAGAAATTAAAACAGCTAATCAACTTGCCAAAGTAGCCGTGAAAGTCCCTGTCGTTCCTAATATCGGAACAATTGCTGTCGGTATCGCCAAAGCTGGCGCTGATTTTATTAACATTAGCGGATTCGATGGCGGAACAGGTGCTGCACGTATTCACGCATTGCAGCATGTAGGTCTCCCTGTAGAAATTGGTGTTAAAGCCGCTCACAACGCTTTATTAGAAGCAAGTATGAGACATAAAGTAGAGATTTGGGCAGATGGTGGTATTCGAAGTGTAAATGATGCCTTGAAAATCATGCTCCTCGGAGCAAATCGTATTGGATTTGGCACACTATCAATGATTGCAATCGGCTGTACTACTTGCCGTGGGTGTCATCTAGATACTTGCCATGTCGGAATTGCGACACAAATTGAGTCTGAAGCACAAGCAAAAGAACATGGGTTACGCCGCTTCGTTCCGCGCGAATTAGAAAGCGCAGTTGCTGGCCTGCTAAATTTATTCACCACTTTCGGTATAGAACTAAAACGATTAACAGGACAGCTTGGGTATACAAATTTACAAGCAATTGTTGGGCGTTCTGATTTATTAGAGCAAGTTCGAGGCGAAAATTTATTAAACTTACGTAATTTACTACAAATAATAGAACATCCATCTGTTACAACAACAGAAGGCGTACCGGAAAAACAATTTAAAACAGTTCATTCCGCTGACTCAAAAGAATTAGTAGGCGTTGGTGTAGAGCAACGCGTTATGGGTGGTCTAGAATCATGTTATCGCGTTCGCAGTAAACTATATGAAGCTACTCAACTTGAACCACTTACATTAAAGTATACGAATGGTTCTATTCCCGGAAATGGGTTAGGTGCTTACAATAGTGAAAATTTATTTATACACGTAAATGGCGGCGCACAAGATGGCATTGGTAAAACTTCCTTTGGTGGTGGGATTTATATAACGAAATCAAAAGGAAAAGACGGAGTATATTATAACGGTTCTGTCGGAAAAGGATTTGGATATGGCGCACAAAAAGGGGCACTATACGTACAAGGGAACGCTGATGCTCGCGCTGGCATTCGCCTTTCTGGGGCAGACATGATAATTGGAGGTAGAATAACAAAACCACTCCGTGAAAAAGAGCACGGAAATATAGGGGCATACTCCAATATTAAAGGGTTTGCTTTTGAATATATGACAAATGGGCGAGCGCTTGTTTTAGGTGACCCTGGTCCATGGATTTGCGCCGGCATGACTGGCGGTGTTGTTTATTTACGTCATGATTCAAACTTAGGCTTAACAGAACAGGCCTTAAAAAGAAGAATCGCAAAAGGGGCAAATGTTACATTACAACCAATTAGTAAAAATGGTTTGAAAGATGTAACTGAATTATTGCTAGACTATATTCGTGTACTAAACGAGCATGAGCAATATGAGGAAGTTGCTTTGTTAACCCCGTTATTAGATGATATACAGAACCAGTTTTTTGAAATTATCCCGAAAAAAGAACAGGCAGATCCATCTATCTCAACAGAGTGACATGAGTAATTTTCATTATTAAGAAAAAATTGACGAAGTACACTTCTCATAGTAATCTATAGTAACAATTTGAGACCTGCTGAAATTCAGCAGGTCTTTTTACTAAAAACTGATGTTTAAAAGAAATTAGGAAAAATTATAAAGTGAAACTTTAATTAGCCTACAGCAATTGAGCGTTTACCGGCATCCAGCTACTGAATTTAGAGGCGGGAATCTTACTGTTCACAATTAGCGCGATAAAATGAATACTAATTTCTTTTAACGTCACTAAAATATCACTTGCTAACATATTGTAATGAATGTATAGTATCATGTTGTACATTCATTATGACAAGAGAAAGGATCTTATTAAGGGTATGAAACTTGGTGCTCGCATTTTAAAAACGGGTATTGCCATCACGTTAGCTTTATTTGCTTGTATTTTACTTCAATTACCGAGTCCGGTATTTGCGGGAATTTCAGCTATCTTTGCTGTTCAACCTTCTGTATACCGTTCTTATTTAACCGCACTTGAACAAATTCAAGCAAATGTAATCGGTGCGATATTTGCTATCGCATTTGCTACTGCTTTTGGACATAATCCTTTTATTATTGGATTAACATGTATATTAGTAATTGCTCTTACACTGCAATTACGATTAGAAAACACAATATCAATTGCTTTAGTAACAGTTATCGCCATTATGGAGTATCAAGGCGAAGATTTCTTTAGTTTTGCCTTACTTCGCTTTGCGACGATTATGATTGGTATTATTGCGGCTTCACTTGTAAATTTAGTATTTATGCCGCCGAAATATGAAACAAAACTTTATCATCGTATCGTTGATAATACAGAAGAAATTGTAAAATGGATTCGAATGAATAGCAGGCAAGCTTCTGATTTTACAACGCTAAAAACTGATATTGATCGTATGAAAGAAAAAATGATCAAATTAAACCATTACTATTTGCTGTATAAAGAAGAAAGAAGCTACACGAAAAAAGTAAAGTTCGCAAAAATTCGTAAGCTCGTTTTATTCAGACAAATGTTAGCGACAACAAGCCGTGCTTTAAGTACGTTAAAATCATTACACCGTACTGAAAACGAACTGCGTTACATGCCGGAAGAGTTTCAGGAATCTATCCAAAACGAACTTGACTCATTAACGCATTATCATGAACAAGTTTTATTAAAATTTATTGGTAAAGCAAAAAAACAACAATCAGTTGAAATGCTTGATGAAGTTGAAACGGGTAAACAAGAATTAATTGATATCTTTATGGAATATCAAAATAAGGACGATGAAGAAGCATATAAAACATGGCTACATCTCTTCCCTCTTATTTCTTCCATTATTAACTATAGCGAAGAAGTAGAGCATTTAGATTTACTTGTAGATAGCTTCTACACATACCATAAACCAGAAAAAGAACTCCAAATCGATGATAAAAAAGAAGACGAATAAAAAAACAGCTCCTTTTATGCTAAAGGAGCTGTTTCTGTTATATGTTGAAGTTGATATAAATTGTAATAAAATCCTCTTTTTCGCATTAACTCTTCATGAGAACCAGTCTCTTTAATCTCACCGTCTTCAATGTAAATAATCGTATCAACATGCGTAATCGTCGCTAATCGATGTGCGATTATAATCGTCGTCCTGTCAGCAGCTAACGTCTGAAGCGCCTCTTGAATATACCTTTCATTTTCTAAATCCAATGCCGAAGTTGCTTCATCCAATATAAGTACCGACGGATTCTTTAGAAACACTCGTGCAATTGCCACACGTTGTCTTTGCCCGCCCGATAGCTTTACACCACGTTCTCCAACGACAGTATTATAACCCTCTGGTAAGTCTATAATAAAATCATGAATTTGCGCAGCTTTGGCAGCTGCAATCACTTCTTGCTCTGTAGCTTTCGGATTTCCATATAATATATTAGCTCCAATTGTATCGCTAAACAATAAATTATCTTGCAGTACAATTCCAATATTACTACGTAAATTTCTCATATTATACTTTCTTACATCTATCCCATCTACATAAACCGCTCCCTCAGAAACATCATAGAAACGCGGAATCAAACTAGCAAGAGATGACTTTCCTCCCCCACTCGCTCCTACAAGCGCTACTTTCTCTCCAGGCTGCATAGTTAATGACAAGTTGTGTAATATCTCTTTTTCATCTGCATTATAACGAAAAGAAACATTATCAAATACAATTTCTCCATTTAATTTTTTCGTTTGTACCGCATTTGGCACATTAACAATATCGTATTTTTCATCTAACAGTTCAAACACACGGTCCATCGATGCAAAAGATTGTGTTAATGTTGTAGATGAATTAACAAGGCGGCGAAGCGGACTATATAAACTATCCATATATCCAACAAAAGCTACCATCGTCCCTAGCGTTAACTGCCCTTGAATTACTTCATATGCTGCAAAACCAATCACAAGTAACGGACCTAAATCTGTTAACGTATTTACTGCCGAGAATGTTCTCGCCGTCCAACTTGTATGGGTTAATGCTTTCGTTAAAAATTCATTATTTCTTTTTTCAAACTGCTTCCCCTCATACTCTTCTAACGCAAAGCTACGTGTCACTTGCATTCCTTGAATACGTTCATGCAAATATCCTTGCATCGTCGCTAACGCTTGTGAACGCTCTTTCGTCAATTTCCGAAGACGTCCGAAAAAATATTTCACTGCAATTACATAAATAGGTAAAATCAATAACGCAACAAATGTTAATTTTATATTCATAGAAAACATAACAATGATGGCAATAGCAATTGTTGCAGTATCTAACCAGACGTTCATCAAACCAGTAATTACAAAATCCTTCGTTTGTTCTACATCATGGATGACACGCGAAATAATCTCTCCTGTTTTTGTATTGGAGTAATAACGTAAACTTAACTTTTGTAAGTGACCGAAAATATACTTCCGCAAATCATACAGTATTGTATTTGCGATACGCTGCGCGAAATATTGACGATAATATTCAATCGGTGGTCTTAATACCGCAAAAATAAAAAAAGCAATTCCAATCGCTGTTATTAATTGAGATGTTTTATCTTGAAGTGAACCTCCGCCTTGAATTACATCATCGATAATATACTTTAATAACCACGGCATAATAAGTGGGATACCAAACTTAACTAGTCCAATAATAATTGTAATAGCGATAAGCCATCGATATGGTTTAACAAATTGTAAATATCTTTTTATGCCCTGCACATAATCCCCCCTCTAATAGGACAAACCTGCCGGGAAGCCCCCTGCAGGTTTGCTTTAATTTCTGTACATTAAATATCGTTCATACCACATATCTACGAAGTCTGGTGCGAACGGACCTTTTCTTTGATGAATCCACTGTGTTAAATGTGCTACATTTCGTTTTAAAATTGTATCGATAACAGGTGGATACTGCATAATTTGACTATGTTTTTCATACTCATCTTCATCTAGAAGCGTATATGTCATATCTGGATACACTTTAATATCTAAATCATAATCAATATACTTTAATGCTTCAGAATCATACGCAAAAGGGGAGCTTAAATTACAATAATAATATACGCCCTCTTCCCTAAGCATCCCAATCACATTAAACCAATAGTTGGCATGAAAATAACAAATTGCTGGTTCACGCGTAATCCATGTTCGGCCATCCGATTCTGTAACTACTGTACGATCATTCGCTCCGATCACAAGACTCTGTGTCCCTTTTAAAATTGTTGTTTCTTCCCACATTCTATGAATGGAGCCATTATGTTTATAACTATGTATTTGTACTTTTTCTCCTTCTTTGGGAAATCCCATATATGCTCCCTTCTTTCAACTGCAAATGCCCTTTGAACGGCATTCACTTTTCTTCTATTATAACTTTTTTGTCAAAATTTTAAAACTAAAGGGATAAGACTCTATTTTCCACACTGAATATGCAGGAGGTTTATCGTTGAATACAATAATACCCAATCTTCTCATAACACAAGGATTGTACTGTATTATTTATAAACGAGGACATGTAATAGAAAAAGCCCCTCTCTATTTGAAGGACTTTTCACCTGAAGGCAATAATATATCTTATCCTAAATTTGAAATCATTTTTTCAGTTGCAAAAGATTGGATTACACTATTCGTTTGTTCTTCAAATTTCTCATGTAACATCTTCAACGCTACTTCTGTTCTATATATTTCCTGACGGATAAAATGCAGTTCTTTTTTATCGCACGTTTCTTTTTCATTCATTTCAATTTGTTGATACTTCTCTAGATGTGCTTGTAACTTTAACAACTCATCCATCGTTTCTAATTGCTCCCCTACCAACTTATCAAAATCGTTCATTACTTACCCCCTTTTGGACTTATTCATCAGTTATTATTCCTAATTACATATTTCTAATCTTTAACTTCCTTCTCCTTTGACAACATTTGTTGACTTATTAGAAGTTATGTCGTTCACTTTCTTTTCATTACAATGACCCGCACACAAAGAAAACACTTCTCTCGAATTGGAGAAGTGTTTTTCTTTCATTACTCGTTTGAACTAGAAGATTGTGATTGTTTTGCAGCTGACTTAGCATTTTGTTTTTTCACGGCATGCACGTCTGTTTCAGTTGCAAATTCTGTACCATAACTAGCGTTTGCACTTTGTGCACCAGAAGCTTGTGCTTTCTTTGCTTCTGATTGTGCGTTTGCTTGTTTTACTGCTTGTACATTTGTTTCAGTTGCAAACTCTGTACCATAACTAGCATTTGTACTTTGAATGCTAGCACCAGAAGTTGCCTTGTTATAACCTTGTTGTTTTTTACTCATCTTTCTCACCTCCACAATCAATAATGTAACCAATTCAACTAGAAGCTATCCGTAATTTTCTTTTGAAAAAATTCCGCATATATCTCTTGTTACTCATTCAAACTATAGAAAATGGAGGTGGAAATATGTATATAGGACGCGATATGACTGAACTAACGATGCTTTCAAAAAACGAATGGAAAGAAGATGAATTAGCTTATTTTCATCATTCATTACAACAGATTTTGCCCTATTTAAATGCGGAAGGTCAAAGTATTTACAAAGAAATCATAGTAGAAATTGAATCAAGAGGCGGCTTACAAGAAGGTGAAGCTAGTTGGACTCATGGGACAAAAATTTCTTACGATTAAAAAAGTGTTCCTAATCTAGGGAACACTTTTTTGTTTTATTGCATTGTAATTTTCTCAACACAACTCTCATAAATCGTACGATGCGATTTAGAGAAAGGTAACTGCTCAAATGCTTCTTTCGATACAAATTTCAATGTATCTGTATCAACAATATCACCGGTTACTTTTCCGTAAAATACAAATATATCCCAAGTACGATGGGTAAACGTATGTTGTACATTCATTGCGTATTCATCAACAGAAACCTCGAGCTCAAACTTTTCCTTCATATAATCTATAAGCTGTTCTTTCTGATTTCGAATCCCTTCGCCAAGTTCAATATTTGGAAACTCCCACATGTTAGCTAATAACCCGCTACTTGGACGTTTATTAATGACGTAGCGACCATCTTCAGTTTGAATTACTCCTGCAACAAGCGGTACCATTGTAGGAGCTTTCGCTTTACTTTTTACTGGTAATTCTTTTTGAACACCTTCAGCATATCCTCTGCAATGCTCACGTACAGGACAAAGTAAGCACGATGGATTTTTAGGAATACAAATCAGTGCACCTAATTCCATCAATCCCTGATTAAAATAAGATGGATTTTCTACTGAAATAATTTCACGCACAATCTCTTCAAAAACTTTTCGAGTCTTTGGTTTTGCAATATCATCCCATACTGATAAAATGCGAGATAATACACGCATAACATTTCCATCAACTGCCGGCTCTGGTATACCATATGCGATACTTAAAATAGCACCTTTTGTATATGGTCCAACTCCTTTTAACTTTTCAATTTTCTTTACATCACTTGGTACAACCCCGCCGTATACTTCTTTTACCTCTTTTACTGCCGCATGTAAATTACGTGCTCTAGAATAATATCCTAAACCTTCCCATGCTTTTAATACTTCTTCATCATCTGCGTTCGCTAACGCTTCAAGTGTAGGAAACTTCCCCATAAAATTTGCGTAATATGGTTTTACAGCTTCTACTCTTGTTTGCTGTAACATAATCTCAGAAACCCAAACGCGGTATGGATCTTTATTTTTTCTCCATGGTAAGTCGCGCTGCTCCTCTTCAAACCAACCAATTAAATCATTTTGAAACTGCTCTATATTAAAATTTTTTAGTATTTCAAGTGTCAAACTTGATCCCCCTCATTTTTTTGCATATAAGTACTATTATAAAGATTTTAGGAAAAAATTTAAGTAAGATGACATAGGAAATTGAAGGCAAAGGACTTGAGGTATCGAATAAAAAGAGTTACATTAATAAAAAACGGAGGTGGATTTTTATGGACACAGCCACTCACCTTGTTATGGGTATCACTTTAGGTAGCTTAGCAACATTAGACCCAGCCATAGCACAAAGTGATATTGGCCCACAAGCTGTTATGCTTGCTACAATTGCTGGTTCCAACATTCCTGACATTGACACAGTTTTAAAATTGCGTAATAACGCTAAATATATAAGAAATCATCGCGGAGTTACTCATTCCATTCCCGCGGTAATTCTTTGGTCATTTCTTATAAGTGGCATTTCTTTCGCCTTCTTTTCAGACGCTCCATATCTTCATCTACTACTTTGGTCATTTATTGCAGTCTTCCTTCACGTCTTTGTAGATATTTTCAACGCCTATGGTACACAAGCATTACGGCCTTTCACAAAAAAATGGGTCGCACTCGGCGTGATTAATACATTCGATACCGTAATTTTCTTTATCCATATACTTGCAATTGCTTGCATGCTAGTCGGTTCTCATAAAGGATACACAGCCTTAGCAGCATATATATTAATGATTGTTTACTATATCGGACGGATTATGATGCACAGAAATATAAGAAGCGTTGTACACAAACGTTTCAAAAATGTCGAAAAGATTATCATTTCTCCTTCTTACCGATTTTATCATTATCATTTAGCAGTCGTTACAGCTGATTATTACTACGTTGCGAGATGGCACCGTGGTAACATCATGATATATGACAAATTCGATCGGGTACCGTTCCCAGAAAATGATATTATGCGAGCAGCTAAACAAGATGAAAACATCTCGGCCTTCCTATCTTTCTCTCCTGTATATCGCTGGGATATTTTTGATCATGATCATTATTACGAAGTACGATTCATTGATTTACGGTATCGAAGTAAAGATTATTATCCATTTGTCGCGATTGTTCAGCTCGACCACAATTTAAATATTATTAGTTCCTATACAGGATGGATTTTTAGTGAAGAAAAACTTCGCAAAAAACTGGAATTACTTCCACATTAAAAAAAGCGACTCAAGTCGCTTTTTTTAATGTTTCAAATGATCTTCTTGATTAATTAAATGACTATACTTCGGATTGTTTGTACGCATTTCATGAAGGCGTACACCATGATTATTAATCCATGATCGTACCACTTGCTCAGTCATTTCCTCACCTTGATAACGCCCTGATTTTGCATAAGTTGTTTGAAAATCTTCCCAAAGTAATTCAACCCATGCACGAGCTTGTCCGTAAGAAAGCTTGTCATTCTTGTCTAATAATTCTTTCGTTAATGCTTCATAAATATCATTCATGTTCTAATCTCCTTTTACCTATTTATCCCTTCATTTCTAAAGGATAGTTTCTTCTGTTTTGCACATTCTATAAGTGATACTTCTTAAAGAGGTATCAACTGATGAGGAGGAGGGCGTTCGCAATGGGTAAACAAGCCGAATTTTGGTCTGAGTCAAAAAACAACAGCAAAATCGACGGTCAGCCGAAAGCGAAATCACGCTTCGCTTCGAAGCGACCTAACGGCACAATTAACACGCACCCACAAGAACGTATGCGTGCTGCAAATCAGCAGGAAGAGTAGTACAAATTAAATTAACTTCCTACACGAGGTGATAAAGATGAGCTACCGTGATCGCTTAGATAGTCGTTCTGAATTATTTAACCATACGTGGACTCGTCCAAAACATGCGAAAGCGCAAGTTAACGGACAGACGCAACAAACCCAGTCTCTCATTATATTGGCAAATGAATGTAAAAAACGCCAATTTTAGAATCTCCTATCTCCTTTAACGCCTACCAAAGATGAAAACCAGAGAGATATGTGCTCTCTGGTTTTTATTTTTCTTGCAATAAGGAAATTGGTATGCCAATCTCTTCATTATCATTTTGCTTATATCCCCAAGCAAATACCCCATTGAAATACGTAATTTTAAATAATACACCAGGTTCTTCTACTAATTCATATATTTCACCAATACGGAACTTGTTTATATCCGTCATATAAGCACGAGCCATTGCCATTTTTCTCATTAATACATCAAATTCATTGACAATCCCAAGCTGCTCAGCTTTTACTGCTTGCTCCTTCAAAGCGCCAATTTCTTCCCTTAGCTCATGCGGTGTCATTTCACTGTAGCGTTTTGGCATATTCATCTTATTCTCCTCATTCCTCTTCGCGTTTCATTTGCAAAAATATCTCAATTTCATCAATAGAGAATCCTTTTCGATATAACGCTTGTTTCATCTTGTTTTCAAATGTCCATCCATCATGCTTCTTATATTTCTCATAATATTTATTCCCATGATAGTGTAACGCTTCTTGTTGCTTTTCGTCATCTCTTTCGTCTTTCAATTCTTCCAAACAAATTTGAATTACTTCTCTAGAATATCCTTTTCGAACAAGCATCTCATCTAACTTTAGCTTCATTTGTAAAAAAGAATGCTTTTGATAAGATTTTTTCTTCTTTTCTATGAGAAACAAGGCATTCTCAATTTGCTTTTCCTTCGGATATTCTTGTAAACTGTGCATAATAAGTAAATCTTGAACACCTTTATTTAACAACTCTCTTTTAATAACAGTTGGACCTTTTCGATTCACATTACTTTGCGTTCGCGTATATAAAACAGCGTACTCTTTATCATTAATATATCGGTCATGTAATAATTTCGAAACGACTTCAGAGATGATGGCCTGTCCCACTTCTTTTTTTCGTAAAAAATCTTCTATTTCTTGTTTTGTTCTCATTTGATAGGATAAATAGGAGATTGCTTGTAAATATGCTTTTTGTACCTCTTCATTGTACAAAATATTTCCTAACTCTATTTCATCAATTTCTAAGCCTTTTTGTAATCCATGTTTCATTAAGATTACTTGATCCACACTAAACCCGTACTCTTCACCTTGGCCTTTATCAATATAAATATTAAATCGTTCTTTCGATCGTTTTTGTACTTCTATTTTTGTAATGACAGCCATACTCTCACCTCTCTATTATTTTAACATAGTCGAGGAACATTTTTTCTTTTCAAGAATATATATAATGAGGAGGAAATACTTGTGAAAATCGCAATTTCTGGTGGTACAGGCTTTATCGGTAAATATCTTTCTACTTTTTTTGTTCAAAAAGGATATACTGTTTACATCCTCACACGAAAAAAAACTACTGAAACTTCCGACCCTAACCTTCAGTATGTTCAATGGACACCAGATTTACAAACCTTTCCCCTCTCTTCTATTGATGTAGTTATTAATCTAGCCGGAGAGTCTATTAATAGTAGATGGACAAAGAAACAAAAGAAAGCCATTTTAAACAGTAGAATTCAAACAACAAAAGGACTCATTAAACAATTGCAGGCACTCCATAAAAAACCACATACATTTATTAATGCAAGTGCTATTGGATACTACGGAACATCTGAAATAGAGTCTTTTACTGAGCAACAAGAAACTCCCGGAAATGACTTTTTAGCAGAAACAGTATTTTTATGGGAACAAGAAGCAGCTAAAGCATGTTCTCTCGGAATAAGAACAATTTACACAAGATTTGGCGTTGTATTAGGTGCAGATGGCGGAGCCTTGCCAAAAATGTTACTTCCCTATCAATTCTATATCGGCGGCACCATTGGTTCTGGGAAACAATGGTTATCATGGATTCATATAGACGATGTCGTTCGTATGATGGATTTCATCATACACAAAAAAGAAATTGATGGTCCTCTTAATATGACAGCACCAACACCTATAAGAATGAAGGAATTTGGAAAGACCATCGCTGCTGCAACGAGAAAACCACATTGGCTGCCTGTCCCTTCATTTATGCTTCACGCCTTATTAGGTGAGATGAGCATACTTGTACTAGAAGGGCAACATGTATTACCTAGTAAAGCAATTAAACATGGATACCAATACACATTTCCGGCAATAGACCATGCATTACAAAATATACTTTCGCATACAATGTAGTACTTCTAAAACACAATTTTACATGGGCCCTTTTAAAACTTTCATTTTCTAGGATCCGAAGCATTACCATACAAATAACCTTTCAGTTACTTTCCCTTAACTTCCATTAGCATTATAAAGTAACAGAAATGAGGTACCTATGAAAATATTGCTCAAACAAGCCATTGTATACCCTATTACATCTCCAAAGTTTCAAGGTGATGTACTCGTTACAGGAGAGCGAATTACCGAGGTCAAACCTTTTATTCAACCTACTCAAGATATGACCGTTATAGATGCACGAGCACTCCATCTCTTACCTGGCTTTATTGATGTCCATACTCACCTTGGTCTCTATGATGAAGGTACTGGTTGGGCTGGAAATGATGCCAATGAAACATCTGAAGTTTCAACACCACATATTCGTTCTTTAGATGGAATCCATCCTCTCGATATCGCCTTTCAAGACGCTGTACAAAATGGAATTACAACCGTTCACGTTATGCCTGGCAGTCAAAATATTATCGGGGGTACTACTTGTGTAATAAAAACAGCTGGAACTTGTATTGATCATATGATTATTCAAGAACCTGCTGGTTTAAAGATTGCCTTTGGAGAAAACCCTAAAAAAGTCCATAGTAATGGAACAAAAGAATCCATAACACGTATGGGGATTATGGGGTTACTTCGGGAATCATTCTATGAAGCACAACACTACGGGCACGAAGCTGATTTTCGAATGCTTCCTATTTTAAAAGCATTACGTCGTGAAATACCCGTACGTATCCACGCCCATCGAGCAGATGATATTAGTTCTGCGCTACGCTTTGCAACGGAATTCAACCTCGATCTACGTATTGAACATTGTACAGAAGGACACTTTCTTGTTGAAGAGCTTTCGAAACACAATTTGAAGGTTTCAGTTGGTCCCACTCTGACACGCCGTTCTAAAATCGAACTAAAAAACAAGACATGGGATACTTACCATATATTATCCAAAAATGGTGTGGAAGTTTCTATAACAACAGACCATCCTTATACACCCATTCAGTATTTAAATATTTGTGCTGCTGTCGCAGTAAGAGAAGGGTTAGACGAGAAAACAGCACTAGAAGGAATCACCATATTCCCAGCGCGAAATTTGCGTTTAGAGGATAGAATTGGAAGCATCGAGGTTGGAAAAGACGCCGATCTCGTGTTATGGACTCATCATCCTTTCCATTATTTAGCCAAGCCTGTACTAACTATGATTGATGGAAAAATAATTTACAAAAAAAATAAAAAAAACTAGTTTATTTTTTTGACTAGATAAAGTATTATACGATTATAAACTGAATGAAACCATAATCAATTTGTGTCGTGATTATCATTTTCAAATTGATGAATGGGGAAGGCAAATGGTGCGCCACCAGCGTTAGAAACTGGTTCTAGTGGGTTCGATTCCCACCCCGAAATTTTTTAAAGATTGATATAAAAATTTCGAGGGTGGGGTGTTTTTTCGTCATGCTACCCTCGTGTGAGGAGGAGTTAGTATGTTGAAAAAACGCGACTTACACGACAGCCACGTTCTATACGAGTTAATGGTGGATCCAGCTGTCTTCCCTTTTGTGCGTCAAAAGGCTTATTCTTATGAAGAATATTTATTCTTAACGAAACAAACGATTGAAGCTGAAGAGCGTGGTGAATTAATTTCACGCACAATTTTAGATGAATGGGGTAACCCTATCGGAACAATTACTTTATTTGATGTGCAAGAAAAAGCTGGATTTCTCGGGACATGGCTTGGCAAACCATATCATGGAAAAGGCTATAATAAATTGGCAAAAGATTCATTTTTTAGTGAACTTTTCTATGAATTAGATATTGAAACAATTTTCATGCGTATTCGTAAAATAAATATTCGTTCTATTAAAGCTGCAGAAAAACTGCAATATGTGAATCTAGCAAATGAAACAAGAAAAGCCGTATATGATGAAATTAACGCAAACGAAGAAGTATATAACTTATATGAAATTCCAAAAGATCAATACACACTTGCTACAATGCGAGATACAACCTTCCAAGATGCTCATCAATTAAAAGAAGCATAATCTAAATTTTCTGAAATGATAATCAATCATTAACATTTTCCATATGCGTATATCCCCTCATGTCTTTGGAAACGATAAATAGTAACTTTAAGACACGAGGTGATTTGTAATGGATAAAAAGAAACGTGATAAAGCAAAAAACACATTATCTAGTACACAAGAAGTTCTCTATCAACGCGAATTTCAAAAAGCAGATCGTGCAGCAGGATATCGCTCGAAAAGCATTTAAAGTGAAAATGAATAATTAGAAGTTTCCCCCCTAATTATTCATTTTCATTACATAATTTTCTCGACTGATAGAAGTAAGCAAAAAGGCCCCTTATACATAAGGGTCTTTTTGCTGTGGACAACTTTATCCACAAAATCAATGGAATTGTTAGTAATTTTCAAAAACACTTAATATTTTTCTATATTAAAGCATATATCAGCTGTTTTAATTGTGGATATTTTTCTAAAAATTGTGGACAATGTGGATATAGTTGTTAATATTCCGACTTTACTGTTTAATGAAAACGCAATCCTTTTGTGGATAAGTAGCTAAATTTTCTTTGAAAATAATAAAGAACCCTCTTTACATATACAAAGAGGGTTTCATATTAAGTAAAAGATTGTGCAAGAGCAGGTGATTTAATAGGTATATGACGCGGTTCTGCATGATTTTCTGACAAAATTGCATCTACAATATGGCCAGCTGGCTCTGGAAGATAGATGCTTTTCATTGCTTCTTTCATTTGAAGAAGCTTCACATCATCTTGTAATAATGCCTCTGTTTTTGCAAAAACCTCACTATCATCGCGAATGACAACTGCTGCTCCTTTTTTTTCAAAGTACATCGCATTTTCATTTTCTTGTCCTGGAACAGGCTTATATAAAATGACAGGTACTTGCAACGCTGCTGCTTCACTTAATGTTATTCCGCCTGGTTTCGTAATCATACACGAAGTAACTCGGAATAATTCATCAATATTTTCAACATACCCAAACACTTTTAATGCATCGGAATTTTGCTTCTGTAAGCTTAATAAATCATGTTTTAAAGCTTCATTTTTTCCACAAACGACAACTACTTGTAAATTAGGCACTGACATAAATGATTGGCATAGTTCTTTTACATTTCCTAATACCCCATGAGCACCTGCTACAATTAGTAAAATCTTTTTATTCTTACATAACTGATATTTATTATATATGATGTCTGAATTTACCTTTAACTCAAAACTACTCCGAATTGGAATTCCTGTTTCAACAATTTGTTCCGCAGGTACACCGATATCAACCATCAATTCTTTCACGTGATCCGTTGCAACAAAATAACGATCTACTTCTCGATGAATCCATATTTTGTGCACGCAAAAATCCGTTAATACGTTATAGACAGGAATTGAAATCCCCGTTTGTTTTTTCAATTCTGGTACAGCAATAATTGGAAATGTATTAATTACAATATCTGGTTTCTCCACCTGTAACAGTGTTTTCAAACGTTTTCTTCCAAAGTTCGCATACCAAGATGCTATTTTCTTATCATAAATTTTTTCTACCCCGTAATAAAACAAACGATATAATTCTTTTCCTATTGTATAACTTTTTAAATATAGATATTTTGTAATGTCAGTTATAAATGGATGTGATTCTCCAAACAAGTCGCATACAATAACATCTTCAATTCCTTTTTGGCGAAATGTTTGTTCTAATGTTTTTGCTACTTGCACATGACCATTACCGTAATGTGCAGTTAATATTAAAACCTTGGGGTTTTTTATCAAACAAATCCACTCCTAGCTTTTTGTTTCTCCATATTGCATATACGACAATAGGAAAAACATTTTCCTTAAAAATTACATAAACAGATTCTAATAATTCCCTTTTCAGCTATGTACCTGTCGTGGATATGCAAAGCATATAAGATTGACCCCTTAATCCTATCTGTGCTCATATCTTTACATTATACTTTCCTATAAGAGCTTTCGCAATAACTTACAAATGTTCTCTATTCCATGATACTCACTCTTTTACTTCTTAATTCTTTTTACTATTTTGATTTCCCTTTACAATTATGTAAATTTATCCACTTATTCCGTACAAAATTATGGATATTCTACTTTCAGTATACTCTTTTATCAATATATACTCTAGATTTTATTGTAAAGAAAGCAAAAAGCCTAATCCAATATTTGGATTAGACCGCTTGTAAAATATGTTTAGCATGTTCTACATTTTTCTCAGTAGGTGGTTCTACATTTGCGAGTGGGTACTTGTGTCCAAGCGCCTCCCATTTATATACACCAAGCTTATGATATGGTAACACTTCAACTTTTTGAACATTAGACAGACTTTGAATAAAGCTAGATAGTTTTTGTAGATCCTCTTCATTATCCGTAACACCGGGAACTAATACGTGTCGTACCCAAATCGGTTTATTCTTATCCGATAAATAACGAGCAAATTGTAAAATATGTTCATTTGGTTTCCCTGTTAATTTACGATGCTTTTTGGAATCAATATGTTTCAAATCCAATAAAACTAAATCTGTATAATCCATTAAAATATCTAGCTTATTTTGGAATTCTGGTTCCTCCGAATAACAACCACCAGAAGAGTCGATTGTTGTATGGATACCAGCCTCTTTACACTTTTTAAACAACTCAATTAAAAAGTCTAGCTGTAATAATGGTTCTCCACCACTAACTGTTATACCGCCTCCGGAGGCTTCAATAAATGGAAGGTAACATGTCACATCCTGCATCACTTCTTCAACTGTTATTTCTTTACCTTTACCGATTTCCCACGTATCCGCATTATGACAATATTGACAACGTAATAAACACCCTTGTGTAAATATGACATAACGAATCCCTGGGCCATCAACAGTACCACAAGACTCTACAGAATGTATTCTTCCTTTTACCATGTTACTTCCTCCTTTATTGAAACAGCCTCCCTTCGCTATGTATTAAAAGCGAAGGGATACTTTTTTCATTTACATGCTTTCATGCATTGTACGGTTAATTACATCAATTTGTTGTTCACGAGTTAATTTAATAAAGTTTACAGCGTAACCAGATACGCGAATTGTTAATTGTGGATATTTCTCAGGATGTTCCATTGCATCCATTAATGTTTCACGATTAAATACGTTAATATTTAAGTGATGGCCTTCTTTTATTGCATAGCCATCAAGCATAGATACTAAGTTACGTACTTGTACATCATCTTCTTTACCAAGTGCTTTTGGAATAATAGAGAATGTATTAGAAATACCATCTTGTGCATCTTCATATGGTAATTTAGCTACAGATAATAATGAAGCTAATGCACCTTTTGTATCACGTCCATGCATTGGATTTGCACCTGGTGCAAATGGTTCTCCAGTACGGCGTCCATCTGGAGTGTTACCAGTTTTCTTACCGTATACAACGTTAGATGTAATAGTTAAAATTGACATTGTATGAACGGAATTACGATATGTTTTATGTTTACGAAGTTTATTCATAAATGTTTTCACGAGATTTACAGCGATCTCATCTACACGATCATCATTGTTACCGTATTTAGGGAAGTCCCCTTCAATTTCGAAGTCGACTGCAATACCATTTTCATCACGGATTGGTTTTACTTGTGCGTATTTAATTGCACTTAATGAGTCTGCTACTACAGATAGACCCGCGATACCTGTTGCCATTGTACGAAGAACATTTGTATCATGAAGTGCCATTTCAATACGTTCATAGCTATATTTATCATGCATGTAATGGATAACATTTAATGTGTTTAAATATAGACCCGCTAACCATTCCATTGTCATATCAAACTTATGCATAACTTCTTCGTAATTTAGTACTTCAGAAGTAATTGGTGCGTACTCAGGACCAACTTGTGCTTTTGATTTTTCATCTTTACCACCGTTAATCGCATATAATAATGCTTTCGCTAAGTTTGCACGAGCTCCGAAGAACTGCATTTGCTTACCGATTCTCATTGCAGATACACAACAAGCAATTCCGTAATCATCGCCGTAATCAGCACGCATAATGTCATCATTTTCATATTGAATTGCTGATGTTTTGATGGACATTTTCGCACAGTAGTTTTTAAAGTTCTCTGGTAATTGTTTAGACCAAAGAACTGTTAAATTCGGTTCTGGAGCTGGTCCTAAATTATCTAATGTATGCAAGAAACGGAATGAGTTCTTTGTTACTAATGGACGACCATCTAATGCCATACCACCGATAGATTCAGTTACCCAAGTTGGGTCACCAGAGAATAATTCATTATAATCAGGTGTTCTTGCGAATTTCACAAGACGTAATTTCATAATGAAGTGATCTACAATTTCTTGTACTTCTTCTTCTGTTAAAGTACCATTTGCTAAATCTCTTTCAATGTAAATATCTAAGAATGTAGAAGTACGTCCAAGACTCATTGCAGCTCCGTTTTGCTCTTTAATCGCTGCAAGATATGCGAAGTATAACCACTGGAATGCTTCTTGTGCATTTGTTGCTGGTTTAGAAATATCGAAACCATGAGAAGCAGCCATTTGTTTTAGTTCTTGAAGTGCACGCATTTGCTCAGATAACTCTTCGCGTAAACGCATTGTATCTTCGCTCATTACACCACCAGTTAAATTCAAATCAGCTTTTTTCGCTTCAATTAAATGATCAATACCATATAATGCTACTCGGCGATAGTCACCGATAATGCGTCCACGACCGTATGCATCTGGAAGACCAGTAATAACACCTGATTTACGTGCATTTCTCATTTCTGGTGTATAAGCATCAAATACACCTTGGTTATGAGTCTTTCTCCAATCTCTAAAAATACGACTAAGTTCTTTGTCCATTTCGTATCCATAAGATTCACAAGCTTGTTCTGCCATACGAATACCACCATATGGTTGTAAAGAACGTTTAAATGGTTTATCAGTCTGGAAACCGACTACTTTTTCAATATCTTTATTTAAGTACCCTGGGTCATGTGATGTAATAGAAGAAACAATTTTTGTATCCATATCAAGAACGCCACCGTTTTCACGTTCTTTTGTTGTTAAATCCATTACTTGATCCCAAAGTTGTTTCGTTGCTTCAGTTGCTTCTGCTAAGAAAGATTCGTCTCCTTCGAAAACGTTTACATTATTTAAAATGAAATCGCGAACATCAATCTCTGCTTTCCATTTTTCACCTTTAAAGTTTTCCCATGCGTTTTTAACATTTTCTAATACTTGAGTCATCCTAATCTCCTCCATTTTTGATTAGTACAGGACTAAGATTTTTTATATAACAGCTTACACACTTAGAATACTACTTTTTTACGAAAGTGAACGAAATAGTTGTGACATGTTTGTGAAACATTGAGCAAACCACTATATATATAGTGTTAACTTCATTTAAAAGTCTTTAAAATTAACCCTTCCCTTAATTGTATTTTTTTTGTATCCTTATATACGAGTCCTATTTTGTAATATAAGAACAATACCCATTGTAGAGCTGTAATACTCTTATCTCCTAATCTGTTATAGTTTTTATAACAGAACAAAAAAGTGTACACATGTTGTACACTTTTTTTGTTACTTCTATAAAACATCTCTTTTTCTATTGCCATCATAGAATCCGCCACGATTGTCTGTTAATGTAATTATTTGCTCTAGTCCTTCTATATGATCACCTATAATTCGAAGTACAGCTGGAGGATGACCTATTTTTGCGAAATGTTCACTGGGACGAATACGGTTCATCTTATCAACCTCAACACGACATACACATGCAATTTCAAATCCAGAAAGAAGAGCCTTCACTTGTGCCACACAAGGTGACAATAAAGATTTATATCCAATTGCTTTCAAACACTTGTGGCTAAATGCATTAGGCACCGCAATAAGTGAGCCTACCCCTAAATCCTTTCTATCACAAGCTAAATTTAGTGCATACTTAAATGCAGTTACAAGATGAAGTGGTACTCTTAAATCTAAATAATGATTTAAATCATTTAATGCGACGTCCTTTCCATCTGCTATAGCTTTTGCAAAAGGATATAGCTCACTAGCTGGAATAACAAAATCACCATCTATAAATAACACAATTTCTCCTTTTGCAAAATAAGTTCCAAGTGAACGTCCTACATCGTTTCCAAGGGCTTCTTTATATACAATGGTTGTTGCGCCTTTGTCTTTTGCAATCGTTGCTGTTTTATCTGACGAACCATTTACGACAACGATGATTTCAAAAGGTTCAATTTTACGAAGCTCTTCTATAACGTTTCCAATTGTTTTCTCTTCATTTTGTACAGGAATAACAACTGATAGTTGCTTTCCTTTATACAAATTGGATGTCACGCCCCATCCTTGATAAAAATCTTCGAAATTTAAAGTATGATAGACACTATCCCTTTTCCTATTTCCATCATAATATCCCCCGCGTATATCACTGCTTACTATTCGTTCTGCAACTGCTTCTATATGATCACCTATCATTCGTCTTTCAGATTGAGAAAGGTTCGTGCCATATGCAGCATGTTCAATCGGTCGAAATTTATTCGGCGTAATAACATCAATAGCAAAATGACGGCTAATTCTCCATTTACTTTGTGCTATACGTAAATGAGCTACAATAGGATTAACTAAACATTCATATCCAATACTTTGGATGACTTCTTTCGTCAACGCATGAGGTACAGATAATAAAGAATCTATTTTTAATTCTTCACGCTCTAACATTGCATTTAATATTTGACGCCACACTGTAACGGAATGGGGTTTTTGTTTCTTTAAAAACAATGCATCCAAATTATTTAAAACGATGTCAGTCTGATCATGTAAAATTGGATTAAGAAACAATTGTAATTTGGAAGTTGGAATAGCAAAGTCCCCATCTATAAATAGTAATACATCACCTATCGCATGTTTTGCGCCGACTGCACGCCCAACATCATTTCCTAATAGTTCTTTATGCCTGATTATTTTACATCCTAGCCGATCAGCAACCTCTTCTGTACCATCATTACAACCATTTGCTATTACAATAATCTCTACTGGATTTAACGGTTTTACCGATTGAATAACGTCTGAAATCGTAGCTACTTCATTACTTACAGGAATAATAACTGATAGCGACTTAGCCATTGTTTTCTTCACGAAACCATTTAATAGTTTCTTTCAATCCTTGTTCCCACGTTACTGTCGCTTGAAATTGAACAAGTTCTCTTAACTTCGTTACGTTCGGCCTTCTATTCGGAATTTCTTCAAAGCCATGTGGATATACTTCCTCAAAAGGAACTTGTACAATTTTCGAAGAAGATTTCGTTAGTTTTTTAATTGTTTCTGCTACTTCTTTTATACTCTGTTCGTTCTCAGAACCTATATTAATAATCTCACCATTTACCTTCTCATCCATTGCCCGAATTGTTGCTTCTACCGCATCACTCACATACGTAAAGCAACGTGTCTGCTTTCCATCTCCATATACGAGAATGTCTTCTCCTTGCAAAGCTGCACGGATAAATCGCGGGATTACCCCTGCATATGGACCATCTTTCGCTCTTGGACCATAAATATTAAAATAACGAACAATCGTTACAGGTAACCCTTCTAATGCGTATCCTAAACATAATGTTTCTTCTAACGTTTTACAAACTGCATAACTCCAACGAATTTTAGAAGTTGCCCCATACAATCGATCTCCTTCTTCAGAGAAAGGCGGTTTGCCTTTACCATACACTTCTGAAGTAGATGCAAAAACTACTTTCTTCTTTCCTTTTAATGCTGCTTGTAAAATATTTCTAGTTCCGTCAAAATTCGTTTCAATGAGCTCTATACTTTTTTCCATTGTCGTTTTAACACCTAAAATTGCTGCTAAATGAAACACTACATCATGTTGGTTTACTAATTCATAAATAGAATTTTTATCTAAAACACTTATTGGAATAACCCGAATCTCTCTCATTAGCTCATTATGATACTTATTTTTCCCTTTATAGAAGTTATCCACAATTGTGACTTCATAATCCCTTCTCACCAACTCTTCAGCTAAATGAGATCCAATAAATCCGGCCCCACCTGTAATTAAACATTTCTTACTCATACACTCACCTTCTTTATAATTCCCCGTGTATCTATTACTCGGTTCATTCCTTTAAAAAGCTTCCAATCGATATTAGAGTGGTCAGTTAAAATTAAAATACAACCTGCCTCTTTAACTGTTTGTTCATCCAAAGCAACAGATTGATACACCTTATCTCCAATTTCCGCGGAAGAAATATATGAATCATGGTATTTTATCTCGTATCCTTCTTTTATTAGTAATTGAATAATTGGCAAAGCCGGTGATTCTCTCAAATCATTTACATCTTTCTTATATGCGATTCCTACAATTAAAACTAGTCCGGGTGATTGCACCATGCCCTTTACTTTCCGGACTATTTTCTCTGGCATTTCTTCATTAATTACATGTGCCGCCTCAATTAATTGACTAATTGCCCCATTCTTTTTTATTCTCCATTGAAAATATAAGGGGTCTACGGGAATACAGTGCCCCCCTATCCCTGGTCCTGGCCAATACGGAGTAAATCCAAAAGGTTTTGTAGATGCCGCTTCAATGGCCTCATAAAAATCAATCCCTAAACTTTCACATAATGTGTTTAACTCATTTACTAAAGAGATGTTAACTAAGCGCTGAATATTTTCAAATAGCTTACACATCTCTGCTACTTTCGGCGAACTAACAGGTACAACTACGTCAAAAATGGTACTATATAAATCCTGTACTTTTTGTTTACACTTTTCTGTTTGTCCACTAATAACTTTTGGAATAGATTGAACTGAATATTGACTATTTGCTGGATCAATTCTCTCAGGGGAATATCCGATATAGAAATCTTCTCCTACCTTTTGGCCAGCTTGAGAAATAATAGGAATAATAACTTCCTCAAGTGTGCCTGGATATGTGGAACTTTCAAAAATGAAGGTTTGTCCTTTTTGGAGATTTTGTTGTATATAATGCGAAGCTGAAATGAGGGCACTTAAATCTGGTTCTCTTCGTTCATTAATTGGAGTTGGAACAGTAACAATAACATAATCACTATTTTGGAAATCAGTAATACCTTTATCTGGTGTATTTACTATTAATTTATTTTTAGTCAATAAACTTTGCAACACTTTAGAAGAAACATCTGGAATATAACTTTCTCCTTTTATAATCGATTCTATTTTTCTAGTATCTTTATCTAATCCAAGTACGGTATGTCCTCTTTCTGCAAAATGGACTGCTAAAGGAAGACCAACATACCCTAATCCAATAATAGCTACTTTACTACTAGCATTCATCTGTATTCTTTTCTTCCTTTCTCAATTGTTGAATAGTGTCTCTATCGCGATCTCCATCTGTAAAACTCCCACGTTCGTCTGTATATTGCAATAGATAAGCAATCGCCTCAAGTTGATCACCGAAAATACGGTCAAATGCCGGAATACGCCCATTTACAAATCCATGTTGCTCCGGGCGTATCCGATTGGTTTTTATAACATCTACAAATTCTACTGCTGTAATAGAAAAAACCTCCAAAATAGCTTTCATTTGAGCTAATGGCGGAATAACAAGCGAGTCATATCCTATTTTCTCTATTACCCTTTTATGCATAGCATGTGGTACTGCCGTTAATGAGTTATTCCATAAATCCGGTCTTTTCGCTACTAAATTCATAAAATATTTCCCCATACTAATTGGATCTGCAGGATGAAACATATCTAATAAGCATTGTAAATCATTTAAAACCACGTCACTTCCATCTTCAACAGCTTGCAAAAATGGAGTGAGTTTTTTTGCTGGAATAACAAAATCACCATCAACGAATAAATAAATATCGGCTGTGGCATGCATAGCTCCTATCGCTCGAGCTACATTATGTCCGAGTGCTTCCTCGAATTCAATAACGATAACATTCTCTAACTTTGCCTGTTTAACAGTCTCAAAATCTGCTCCATTCGCGACAACAATAATTTCATCTACCCCTGCTTTTTTCACTTCTTGTATAACAGATCTTATCGTCATTTTTTCTTCTGACACTGGTATAATCGCACTATATTTCGCTTTTTCCTTCTTTAATACAACTGGTTTATAGTTCCCTATAAACTCCCTATCCCTGTTTCCCTCCGAAAAACCGCCGCGTTTACCATATGTTTCGATTACATATTGCAAAGCACGTAAATGATCACCCATAATACGGCTAGTCGCTTTCGGATAAGGAGAACCAGGTGATGTTCCTGTATGCACAGGACGAACCTTATTTGTGTGAATTACATCGACCGAAGCCGTATCAACAATATCTACTCCTCTAGACATCGCTATCGCTTGAAATAGTGCTGGATCTGCTAAATTCCACCACCCAAGTTTCTCGATAACTTCCCTGCTCATCGCATGTGGAATTGCGATTAAAGATCCAACAACAAGCTCTTTTTTATTCAAATAGCGATTCAACATGAACTTTCCAACTGTCGTATAATGTGGTCTCATCTTTAAATAAACCGACCATGTTAAATTATTCACAACAATTTGATGCCCTTGTCGAATTCCTTTCACGAAACGTTGTAACTCTTTACTATCAATAACAATATCACCATCTAAAAACAAAACAATTTCACCTTTTGCTTCTCTAGCCCCAATAGCCCGTCCAACATCATTGCCAAGAGAATGTTTATAATAAATCACGTGACAATGATGTTGTAACGCTATGTCTTTCGTTCCATCTGTGGAGCCATTATCTACTACAATAATTTCGTAAGGCTTGAGCTTCTCCACTTCTACTAAAACTTGTGATAAAGTACTCGCTTCATTGTGCGCTGGAATAACAACTGATACTCTCATACTTGTATCACACTTACCCTTCCAAGCGAACATAAGCAATAATAGGAGTACGCACGATTACATCTTCCGGTGGTCCATAAGAAGGAGAAGTACGAACACTTACTGCCCCATCCGTCACAGATAACAGAATGCCTGCAACAATTTCTACAGCTGTAACAACTTGCACTAACTCACCAACATGGTTACGCAATTCATCAGTAAATAACATATATAAGTCTCCTTTCTTACGCTTCTTTTATTGATATAATACTTGTAAATGGTAATAAAACTTCCGTCCCTATTCCTTCTTGTAGTGTTAAGAAATCATCACCAACCGCTACAATCACACCTGTTAATTGTCCAACTGTCACCGTAATTTCAACGTTTTTACCTAAATACTGCTTTGCAATTTCTTTAAAAGGTGATGTATTGCATTCTTTTAAAATGTTACAAATAATAGATTGAAATTGGCTTGATTTTATAAATTCTTCCGTAGCTTGCCTAGAGTTTCTTTGAATAAACCTTGCAAAGTTTTGCGAAAATAAAAGTCGTTCCACAGCAGGCAATAATTTATCATCTAAAAAATAGCCTAATTGTCTATTAAACACTCTTGATAATTTATGCCAATATTTTCTGAACAGACACATACACTTCTCCTCCTATTATTTTTAGATTATAAAATTTTACATCCATACATCTTAATGTATACAAAATAGATATTTTTGTGATAGGTAAGGCATACATTTTCTAAAAGAAATATTTGTTTCAGGGCAAAAAAAAAAACTATCCAAAAGGATAGTTTCTTACACTTCAATATTTCGCAACATCGTATAAATGTCATTATTCACTTTACCAAATGATTTAATGTTGTTTTGAATGTTAGATAATAAAACAACATACACACTACCGTTTTTACTAAATCCATTTAAACAATTCCAACCTGGCATTACACCGTGATTCGAATAGCTTCCTGGGTCTACGTACCAGCCAAATCCGTAATCTTTTTTCACGGCTGTAAACATTTGATCGTAACTCGCTTTTGAAATTAACTTTCCAGAGTATAACGCTTCGTTAAATAAATATAAATCATGTGCACTCGTATATATATCACCACAACCATATAGTTGTGACATGCTCGGAATATTAGGTGTTGTCATATTATTATTTACTATTTTATAACCCGTTGATGGGAATCTTGTTTGTTCTAACGCTGTGCCAAAACCAGAATGTTTCATACCAGCAGTAGCAAAAATATGTTGTTTAATATATTCTTCAAGCGACTGTCCACTTACCTTCTCGGCAATGTATGCAAGTATAGAGTAGTTCGAATCGGAATACTTCCACTTCTCTCCTGGACCACCAATACGCTTTTGATTTCCTATTCGCTTTATCAGTTCTTCATGAGAAATATCTTCTTTTCCTTGCTCATATTCTGGAATCCCTGATGTATGTGTTAATAGATGTTTTAGCTGAATACTATTACCTTGTGGAAAATCTGGAATATACTTCGCAACAGTATCTTCAACTTGTAATTTATTTTGATCTTTCAATTGCATAATAGCAGTTGCTACAAACGCCTTTGAAATAGAGCCAATATAAAAAGTCGTCTCTGAATTATTCGGTACTTGCTGCTCTTTATTTGCCATACCGTACCCTTTATTCAGAAGAACTTTTCCGTTCTTCACAATAACAGCTGTCCCGCTAAATCCTGCGTTTTGTAAATACTGGTCCAATTGAGCGTTTTCATTAATTTCTTGAGGTGGTCCTTCAGCAGGCTGTTCCGCAGCTTGCGCTTGCTTCACTTGTTCTTCCTGCTCTTTTTGTTTTTGCTTCTGTACGTCTTGTTTCTTTTTTTCTTCTTTCTTTTTTAGCTCTTCTTGTTTCTTCATTTCTGCTGCCGCTTTTAAAGTTTCTTCTTTCTTATTATGCGCAACAATTTTTGTATACATGAAATATACAAGTGATAATAGTAAGACGAGAATGATTGTCCTTTTTATGTATACAATCGGCCGATGTGCTTTCCCATTCGCATTATTTTGTTCCTGATCCATAATTGCTTTTTTCCCCTTACTCACCAATAATTTAATTCCTCTACTAAAGATTTATTTTAGTAGATTATGGATAATCCATTCTATATCATCCCTACTTTATCACGCACTGCACATATTACCAACCCATATGTACAAAAAAGAAAAAGAAAATTTACAAAAGTAAGATTCCCGTTAAATTGTTAACAAAAAAGAGGATGTCCTCTAAAAAATTGATGTTATCAATCTTTTGGGACATCCTCTTATCTCATTATTTATACGTGTTTTTTCATATCATCGGCAACAGATTCAACATTTGTACCTACGATAACTTGTACACTTGTATTACTTAATTTCATAACACCTTTTGCACCAGCACGTTTTAATGCTGCTTCATTTACTTGACCAGCATCTTTTACTTGTAAGCGTAGACGTGTTGCACAGTTATCAATAACTGTTAAGTTTTCTTTTCCGCCTAAAGCTGCTACGTAAGTTTCACCAATTGAACCTGCAACTGGTGCATCACCATCTTCAACTAACTCATCGTCATCTTCACGACCAGGAGTTTTTAAATCGAACTTCTTAATTAAGAAGTAGAATATTATGAAATAAATTGCTGCGTAAATTAAACCGATACCTGCTAGTAAGACTGGTTTTGTTGCAATACCAAAGTTTAAAGCGTAATCGATTGCACCGGCACTAAATGAGAAACCATCATGAATGCCAAGTGATGTTGTAATGAATAAAGAAAGACCTGTTAGTACAGCATGAATACCATATAATACTGGTGATAAGAACATGAATGAGAATTCAATAGGCTCTGTAATACCAGTTAAGAATGAAGTTAATGCTAGACCAGCTAACATACCAGTAACTGCTTTACGCTTTTCTGGTTTAGCAGCTGCAATCATTGCGAAACATGCTGCTGGTAAACCGAACATCATAACTGGGAAGAAACCAGTCATAAACATACCTGCTGTTTTGTCACCTGCAAGGAAACGAGCAATATCACCATTAACAACATTACCTGCTGCATTTGTAAAGTCCCCAAATACAAACCAGAAGTATGTGTTCATTACGTGGTGTAAACCAATTGGGATTAATAAACGGTTTAATAAACCAAATAATCCTGAACCAATTGCACCTAAATTAACAATTCCATGAGCTAATGCATCAATACCATTTTGAATTGTTGGCCAAATTTGTGCAAATAGAATTCCTAATATCAACATCACAACTGATGTAACAATTGGAACGAAACGTTTTCCAGCAAAGAAACCTAACCATTCTGGAAGTTTAATCTTATGGAACTTATTATAAAGAAGTCCGGCTATAACACCAACAATAATACCACCTAAGACTTTCATATCTACTTTAGTCGATAATTCAGCAGCCTTAGATACTTGTGTCATTGTATCCGCAAGCTTAGATGGATCTACATTTGCGCTATTACCTATTAAATCTTGAACTTTACCTAATTTACCTTGTAATTCAGCAGTTGAATACCCTTTGCTAAGTGCATCAATACTATTTTTCATAACAAGATAACCAATTGCACCTGCAAGACCTGCTGCACCACTACCATCCACTGAAAGACCGATTGCAATACCAATTGCAAAAATAAGTGCTAAGTTATCAAAAACTGCTGCGCCGGCCTGTGCCATAACAGGAATATCAAATACATCTGGTTGCCCTAAACGAAGCAATAATCCTGCTGCTGGTAGTACTGCGATCGGAAGCATTAAAGCTTTACCAATACGTTGTAAAAACTGCAACATTTTAATTCCCCCTAATCTAATTTATGAAATCGTTATCATTATAAGTACGCTTTAGAAAACGCTTTCTATTACATAACCATAATAACATATAGTTGTATAGATGTGTAGTTTTTATTTCCGAACTTTTTATGGATAAATCTCCTATTTCCAAACTGTTATATAAAAGGAAAATTCTCCTTTTCAAAATACAGAATACTCGAAATGAAAGACCTATTATAGCACATTGAACTTTCGTTTTATCATTCCACTTTTTCATGTTATTATTTATTTCCGAGCATATCGGGAAAAGTAAACTTAGTTAATTCAAAATAGGAGCGTTGGTACTATGCAGTGCATTGAAACAAACAACTTACAACAGTTGTTAGAACAAGTAAAACCATATACGAAAAAAGGAAAACTTGCTACTTATATCCCCGAACTAGGAAATGCAAATCCAGACGATTTAGGGATTGCCATTTTCCATAAAGAAACAGAATATATCCATGCAGGCAACTCACAAACACTATTTACTCTTCAAAGTATTTCCAAAGTAATTACACTTGCCCTTGCCCTTTTAGACCGTGGCGAAGAATATGTATTTTCTAAAGTTGGAATGGAACCAACGGGTGACCCATTTAATTCTATTATTAAGTTAGAAACGACAAGTCCGTCCAAACCCCTTAATCCAATGATAAATGCAGGAGCATTAGCTATTACAAGCATGTTAGCAGGAAAAGATAACGAGGAAAAAATGGAACGTATTCTTCATTTTGTACGTGAAATAACAGATAATCCTACTATTAATTATTCCTCTAAAGTTGCCGATTCAGAATTAGAGACAGCTTATCTAAACCGTTCACTTTGTTATTATATGAAACAAAACGGAATTATCGATTGTGATATTGAAGAACTTATGGATTTATATACTCGTCAATGTGCAGTTGAAGTAAACTGCATCGATTTAGCACGTATCGGCTTAATTTTTGCAATGGATGGATATGATCCATATAAAAAGAAACAAATCATCCCTAAACATATTACAAAAATTTGCAAAACATTTATGGTCACATGTGGTATGTATAACGAATCTGGTGAATTTGCAATTCGTGTTGGTATCCCTGCAAAAAGTGGTGTAGCCGGTGGTATTTTCGGTTGCGTAAAAGGAGACATGGGAATCGGTATTTTCGGACCAGCTTTAGATGCAAACGGAAATAGCATTGCTGGTTTTAAAATTCTTGAACTTCTTTCTGCTCAAGAAGGCTGGAGTATTTTTTAATCGCGAGTTATCCTGCTATACTAGCAGGATTTTTTATTTCACCAAAACCTCAATTTTGTCAGTTATCAATCCTCTTACAAAAACAGTGCTGAAAGTTTCTCTATATCATGCATATTTGTTCCCCCCTCCTGAATAATATAGTACAACCTAGCGCTATATGTGGAGGTGTGAAAGATGAAACTAATATTTCAAATGGGAAAACAACCTGTTCTTGAAAAAACAATCCTTCTTTTTATATTGAGTATTGTAGAAAGCTTGAAGTTAAAAGTTGTTTCACTCGACGAAGCTCACCGATACATATTCAATTTAGAAGTACTTGAATTATTAATGGATCGGAACATCGATGATCAAGTACTTGAACTTATTCATTTCGGGATGGGACTTGAAGACATTCATCATGTGCTTCCTGAAGAACTTGAGCATACTATCGAGGAATTAAAATGGCTTTGCATCCAAGTGTTAAGTGAATACAGTATGCATGAAGAATCAGAGCAATTAATTGAAGACATACGCTAAAAAGCACCTATGTAGTATGTAGGTGCTTTTTATTTATTAAGAAGTAAATATCCGATGTCGATATATGCAATTTATTCAAGTATTTCCGAGGAAATGCTCGAACATTGCTTTTCTATTTTCACAACAACTGATCAATCCCAATAAGTATTAATAACACTCCTGCAATAACCGTCGCCCATTTCCCTAAGTAAGCTGCTAAATATCGTTTCCCTACATATGCAAAACCACTTATGCAAATAAAACTAAACACCCCAGAAATAGTCGCTGTAAGCCAAAGATTTAAATTTGTTACCCCAGCATCAAACCCACCTGCAATATTATTAATAGATAATGCAACTCCTAAAACAAGTGCTTCAGAAAAACTAATTGTTTTAGATCCATCAAAATCTGCTTTTTCTGGATCACGTAAAATTCCCATAAGTACATTATCATCTTTAGAACCTACAGTATTTTTTTGACCCAAGAAAGGCTGACATAAAATAAACACCCCAATTATCCCTAAAACGATTGCTCCAATCAGGTTTGCTGTAAACTCTGAAATAAATAATGCAATCCAGTTCCCAAAAAATCCAGCTAGTAAAGTAAATAAAAATCCAAAGAATGCGATGATAAAATTGTTAAACCACGAAATACGAATTTTACGAATGCCATACGCAATCCCAACACCTGCATTATCTAAATTAGAAGCAATCCCAATTAAAAAAATTGAAAATAAGCCTACCGTATTCATAAATAGTCACCCCTTTTTCTCACTTTTCAATGCATATTATGAAAATGTTGAGCAACTGTGCCTGTCTGTTTCATATACTTGTAATAAATGCTCAACATTTTTTCAACACTAAAAAAGGAGTGCCTGCACTATGGCTAATGAAAACCCGAATGATCGGCTTGGTAAATTAATAAAAAAACTTTTAAAAGAACGCGCCTTATCTATGCGCCAACTAGGAATACTTACAAATATTGATCCTGCAACAGTCTCAAGAATTATTAATGGCAAACAACCGCCAAAACAAAAACATCTACAAAAATTTGCAGAATGTCTTCAAGTTCCACCCCAATTGTTATTTGATGAAATGTACCCTGATTCTCCTCACATTAATAAAGAAAAAACGGATATGTACACATCTCTTGATACCATTCAACAAACTTTACAATCCTCTAACTTATTCGATTTCGATTACACTACAACTCGCGTAAAACAAGAACTCGAAAATTACGAACGCTATGCCCAGACAACAGAAGGCGAAAAACGTATTCATGACAGTTTTGCAAGCAAATTAGAGCAAATTGATAGTGCTGGTCCTTTTATTGAACAATTAACAGATATGTATCAACAATTTTGTAATGAAACCATTTCAAAAGAAGAACGTGCAGTTCTTGGGAGCGCATTACTTTATTTCATTTTATCGACAGATATTATTCCCGACTATCTCTTTCCAATTGGCTATTTAGATGATGCGATTGCCGTTGAATTAGCAAAAGAGAAATTACTTGAAATGAAACGAAAGACATAGCAAAATAAAGAACTATTTCAGTTGTTTATATTCAACTCTGAAATAGTTCACTAAAAAATCGTACAAGTATACATACTCGTACGATTTTACTATACAAATCTATTTTTTCGTGTGGCACCATTCATATATAAATGTTGTTATCACTTTTGTAAATTCAATTAACTGTTCAATTTCAACTTTCTCATTTACAGAATGTGCTTCTTCTAATGTACCTGGTCCATATATAATCGCTGGAATGTGAAACTCACTAAACCAACCACCATCAGTTACCGTTGCAGACATATCTAAAATTGTATTTTTTGATAGAATAGACTCGTGTACTGAGCTAAGTTTTTTTACAGCTTTATGTTCACTATCTACTTCTAATGAAGGGAAAATTTCCCCACGATCTACAATCATTGATTCTCCGCCCCACTTAAATTGTGGCGGATTTTCACTTAACCATGGATCGGCAGCTGCCACCTTTCCAATATACTCTTCAATTTCGTTTATTATTTGTTCATGTGTTTCATTCGGATAGAAGTGCACTGTTATCCACAATCGGCACTCATCCGCAATAAACGCCGCATGCCTTCCTCCCTCAATAACAGCTGGATTAATTGTTGTTGTTCCAGATGGATAGCCTTCATATGTTTTCATAACTGCCCAGTGGCGCTCTAATTCTTGTAAGCTTTGTAAAATTTTCATCATTTTTTCAATCGCACTCGCTCCAAATAAACGTCCTCCAGCATGGATCATTTGTCTGCGCGTTGCATCATGAAACGTTTGTGGACTTTTCACTGTAATCCATCCAGTAATGACACCGCCTTGTCCTTGCATATGTAAATCGCTCGTATCCACTACTACTGCAAAATCAGCATCGTAACCCCTTTTGCAGCATTGAAGTGTACCTGCTTCTCCAACTTCTTCTCCAATTACCGATTGAAAAGTTAAATCTCCAGGTAATTCAATACCAGCTTCTTGTAAAAGTTGAATGGCAAATAGCGCTCCAGCCAGCCCACCTTTCATATCTGCTGCGCCACGTCCAACTAACCAGCCATCTTTTATAAATGGATCAAATGGATTTGTTTCCCACGCCTCATCTGCTGACACTTCGGCTACATCCATATGTCCATTAATAATAAGACTTTTATATGAGTCACTTTTTATCCCTTTTTTTACCCCAACAACATTCGGATCATTCGGATATACATCCCATTTATCAATACTAAAATTTCGTTTTCTTAAAAACTCTGCAACAAATTCTTGTGCTTCATTTGTATTTCTCGCTGGCGGTGCTGGTGTTTCAAAACGAATTAAAGTTTTTGTAAGTTCTAGTAATTCCTCTTTCCTTGAATCTATTTGTTTTAACAACTGCGAAACTTCTGGATTCATCGCTAATTCCCCTTTGCATACATAGTATGTTTCCAGCTTTATTTTCACAAAAAAAGAGACTGTTTACAATTTTACAGTCTCCTAATTAATCACTATTATAAACTCTCTACTTCCGTTGTATTTGTCTTTTCAATATGCTCTACATTACTTCCCTTATTTCTTGTAGCACGATAAAACAGTAAGCAAACAATCATAAATGGAATACCACAATACAATGCCATTCTTTGTTCTGGAATAAAGGCCATGCCAACGATTACTGTTAAATTTAATACTAACGCAAGAAGTGGTACAAATGGATACAATGGTGTTTTAAATTTCAAGTCCTTAACATCCCCGCCCCGCTTCATGTATGACCTTCTAGCTAATAAATTTGATAAAGCAATAGATGCCCAAACTAGTATCGCTCCGAATCCAGCGATAGAAAGCAGCCATAAATAAACTGTATCTTCCGCATAAATACCTGATAGTAGTGAGAGACACCCTACAATTGTGCTTACGATTAATGCATAAATAGGAACACCGTTTTCAGATAACTTTCCAAAAATTGGACTAATCATTCCTTGATTAGACATAGACCATAGCATACGCGAAGTTGCATATAATCCTGAATTCGCAACGGATAGTACTGCTGTAATAATAACGAAATTTATAATATCTGCTGCATAAGGAATACCAATTTTATCAAATACAACTACGAATGGACTTTCTATTACTCCTGCTTGCTGCCAAGGGAATAGTCCAGCAAGAATAAAAATAGATAGTACAAAGAAAACAAGTATACGCCAAACTGTATTGTTAATTGCCTTCGGGATCGTTTTCTCTGGATTTTCACTCTCACCTGCTGCAATACCAACTAATTCTGTTCCTTGGAAAGAAAAATTAACTGCAATCATTGTAATTAAAATGGCTGATAATCCATTTGGAAACAATCCACCATAATCAGTAAAGCTAGAGAACATTGGCGCTGGTTCATTCCCTTTCATATCTAGAAACCCAAACATTGCTGCCCCGCCCAAAATAATAAATGCAATAATTGTAATTACTTTAATACTTGCAAACCAAAATTCCACTTCCGCAAAACTTCTTGAAGATAACGCATTAATAGCAAAGAGCAGTACCGCGAACACTACACACCAAATCCATGACGGTACATCAGGAAACCAACGTTTCATCAAAATACTAACTGCAATTAATTCAATACCTATCGTAGCAGACCAGTTTAACCACGACATCCATCCCACTACATAACCTGCTGCAGGAGAAATATGCTTTGTCGCATACGTTTGATAAGACCCTGCGTCAGGCATCGCAACCGCTAACTCTCCAAGACAGAGCATCGTTAAATACATTACAAATCCACCGACAAGATACGCTACAATTGCTCCTCCAGGTCCAGCTTCATGAATCGTATAACCTGATCCTAAAAAAAGTCCTGTACCAATAACTCCACCGAGTGCAATCATAAATATGTGCCTACTTTTCAATTCTCTTTTTAATCCTTGGTTTTGATCCATCATATAAATCCCCCCTTTTCACTTTGCCAATCCATTTAATGTAAGCGTTTTTAAAATTCTTCACCGTAAAAATAATGATTTAAAAGAGCAAAAATACACATCACTTACATTAATCACTGCCTGTTACTAAAAGGTCATCCCTTACTGTTATTAATAACTTTTGATCAGCAATAGCTTGTCCTTCTACTACTTCTAATGATTCAATATAACCACTGATTCCTATCTTAATTTCTACTTTCTGTTTATCTATTGTTTCAATTAACGCTAATTTCTCCCACTCGTATACGTAAGAACTTTCCGTAACAAATAACTTCTCTACTTTTCCATAACAAGGACTATACACACCTTCTATAACTGTCTTCACTTTATAAATCCCTCCCTCTTATTAATTGACACCGAAACGTTGTATATCCTGTAAAAATTCATATTCTCCCCTCTAGAGATTTCAAATATTATTTATGCAAAATGCGTACCAAGTCTCTAATTCATATATTAAATGAGAGTTTTACACAAAAAAGCGTGCACAACCGCAAAATTTTTCTATCATTTGAAAAGTTTTAAAAGGAAAATAGCAAAAAAATTTTGCGGTTTTATAAGAATTTTAATAAAATTATAAAAAGTCAGTCTTCATAGGGTGAAATGAGGAGAAGATAATCTATGCGTACAGAAGACATTAATTTTAAACAGATCATTGAAATGAACATGCTATATGAAACTTTACTCAATGAACTCGATATCGGGATTCATATTATTAATGAGGAAAGTAAAACGATTATCTATAACCGCAAAATGATGGAAATTGAATCAATGGAACGCTCAGATGTATTATATAAAAGTCCTTTAGAAATATTTGCATTTGAAGAAAATAAAAATAGTACTCTTATAGAGGCATTAAAATTAGGAAAAACAAACAAAAATATAAAACAAACGTATTTTAACAATAAAGGACAAGAAATTACAACGATTAACGATACTTTCCCTATAATAGAAAATGGAAAAATTAAAGGCGCTATTGAAATATCAAAAGAAATTAGTAACTTAAAGCAAACAATAAGAATGGGCCCTTCTCGAAAACAAAGTACTAAATTTACCTTTGATCACATAATTGGTGATTCTGAAGCTATTCAATCAATCATTACTGAAGGAAAAAGAGTAATTCGTACATCTTCCTCCATACTTCTAGTAGGAGAAACAGGCACTGGGAAAGAACTATTTGCACAAAGCATCCATAATGAAAGTCAGCGTTCAACAAAACCCTTTATTTCACAGAACTGTGCCGCTATACCTGATACACTCATGGAAAGCTTATTATTCGGTACAAACCGAGGTGCATTTACAGGAGCTATCGATAAAGCTGGTTTATTTGAAGAAGCGAACGGAGGAACTTTGTTATTAGATGAAATCAACTCATTAAGTCCAGCACTTCAAGCGAAGTTACTACGAGCTATACAAGAAAAAACAATACGAAGAATCGGAGGCACACACGAAAAAGAAATTGATGTTCGTATTATAGCAACTATCAATGAAGATCCTTTCGAAGCCATCGCACATAATCGATTAAGAGAAGACTTATATTACCGATTAAGCGTCGTTACTTTATGTCTTCCGCCTTTACGTGAAAGAAAAGAAGATATTCTAGCTCTTGTTCAGCACTTTATTGAAAAATATAATACTCAATTCGGGCTAAACGTAACCGATGTAGATGTAAATGTAAGAGAATTTTTCTATGCATACGATTGGCCTGGGAACGTACGGGAGTTGGAACATATAATTGAAGGTTCCATGAACTTAATAGAAGATGAAACCATCATTACAGCGTTTCATATGCCTACTCGCTTCCGTGAACGAATAAAAACAGAATTCAATATGCAACATGCACTAACTAATCACAATACTGATGCACCAAAAACTTTAAAACACACAATAGAAAAAATGGAAAAGAACTACATTAACCAAATTCTTAAAGAGAATCATGGCAACATCTCACAAGCTGCAAAATTTTTAGGATTAAGTAGGCAAAACTTACAATATCGAATTAAAAAACTGCATTTACACATATGAAATGAACATGTCTCCAAGTGTAAAAACAACTTGGTAAAATATGTTATAATAAACATATAACATGCTAGAAAGGGGCTATATATATGAGTAATGATAAAAAATTAAAGTTATTACAATACTTATACTTTTTCCCTGCCATGCTCTGTATGATGTTATTCATTAATGCCGATGTAAGCAGCTCTCCTTATGCAAAACTATTTGGAACAATTAGCGGCTCCTTTGCAGCTATTATGCTTGCTGCTTTTTGGAATTTGAAGATACGTATAAAAAAAGAGAAATCTTCGTAATACTAAAAAAATCGAGCTACTTAGCCCGATTTTTTTATTTGCCATTAAAACTCAACATTCTCCAAATACAAACCACTCGCCTCAGCAAGACAATTAATTTGATTACGTTGTTTCGCCTCTAGAATTTGTGGAATTGCTTCAGCATCTAATTGTCCTAATCCAACTTCAATTAATGCTCCAACAATTTTTCTTACCATGTTATGAAGGAAGCCGTTACCACTTACTCTAATTTGTACAAACCCTGCCTCTTCCATCACATCAAGTGTATATACTTCTCGAACCATAGATTTTTTCTTTGATTTCGCATTTGAAAAAGCAGTAAAATCATGTGAACCAACTAAATGTTTCGCAGCTGCTTTCATGCTTTCCACATTTAATTTTTTATTCACATGCATGCTGTATTTACGCATAAATGGATTTGTATGCTCTTCATTCCAAATTTTATACAGATATGTTTTTGCTTTAGAATTGTAACGAGCATGGAAACGATCATATACTTCTTCCACATTCGTAATGCTAATATCATTAGGTAAATATTGATTTAAATATTTTTTCACTTTATGTTCCACTAACTTCTCATCACTTTGAAAGTTAGCAACTTGATTCAAAGCATGTACACCAGCGTCTGTTCTACTACAACCGATAATTTCAATTTCTTTTCCGATCATTTCAGATATGACACTTTCGATTTTTCCTTGAATCGTATTATCGTTATTACCGAGACGTTGCCATCCTTTAAAACGTGCACCATCATACTGAATCGTTAATTTATAATTATGCATAATATTCTCCTTCATAGAAAATATTCCCTCATACCATGAGGGAATATTAATAAACTTTACTTTCTAACAAGCTTCACTACATTTTCTACGTGAGCTGTATGCGGGAACATATCAACTGGTTGCACATACTCCACTTCATAGCTCTTCATTAATGCTTGTACATCACGTGCTAATGATGAAGGATTACAAGACACGTACACAACTTGTTTCGGCTTCACTTTTAAAATTGTTTCCAGTAATTTATCATCGCAACCTGTACGTGGTGGATCGACAACAATTACATCTGGACGCCATCCTTCTTTTACCCATTTCGGTAACCATTGTTCAGCTTTACCTGCTTCATATTTCGTATTTGTAAATCCGTGACGCTTCGCATTTTTTCTTGCATCTGCAATCGCTTCTGGAATTACATCCATACCACGTACTTCCGCTGCATCATTTGCAAGCCAAAGTCCAATTGTACCAACACCACAATACGCATCTACAATTTTCTCATCGCCTGTTAACGCAGCTGCTTTTTTCGCTTCATTATATAAAACAACTGTTTGTTCTGGATTCAACTGGAAGAATGCACGTGCTGATAATTCAAATGATAAATCGCCAAGTGTTTCTTGAATTACTTCTTTTCCAGCTAATTTAAATGTTTTGTCTCCAAAAATAACAGATGTTTTACGCCAGTTTACATTTTGCATAATTGATTTAACCGCTGGCATCTGTTTTTGTACTTCTGCAACAAATTGTTCTTTATTTGGTAATTCTTCTTTTGTTGTAATAAGTGTAACTTGTACTTCCCCTGTTTGAACTGCAGTACGTGTTACAATTGTGCGTACTAAACCTTTTTGTTTTTTCTCGTTGTAAATAGAAACATTTAATTTTTCTAAAATACGTCTTACAACTTTTGTCGCTTCATTCGTTGCTTTATGTTGAATCATACAGTGAGCAATATCAATTAACTGATGTGAGTTTTGTTTATATAGCCCTGTAATAACCTTTTCGTCTTTACGCCCCACTTGTAATTGACTCTTATTACGGTAATGCCATGGATTTTCCATGCCAAGCGTTGGACGAATTTTCTCTTCCATACTGTTTTTCATGTACTTCTCAAATGCTTGTACAACGATATCACGCTTTTGATTCAATTGTTCTTTATAATCTAAATGTTGCAGCTGACAACCGCCACACTCCTCATATACTGGACACGGTGCTTTCACACGATGCGGTGAAGCTTTACGAACTTTTTTCACTTTCGCTTCAGCGAAGCCACGCTGAATTTTCGTTGTTTCTGCAACAACTTCTTCTCCTGGTAATGCCCCTGGAATGAAAACAACTTGTCTCTTAAAATAACCAACGCCTTCTCCGTTAATCCCAAGACGTTTAATTGTCACAGGAAACGTTTGACCAACTTCCAACTTACTCTCATGTTGCTTTTGTATCATTATTACACCTCTACTCTATACTTTTCCATAAATATAACGCTGCATAACTGCAGTATGGTTCACACTCTTGTTTCACTTTTTCTAAAAATACATCATCAGGTTTATCATCTAATTGAAATATACCTTGCACTGCACGCTGAATCCCAATGTCCGCTTTCGGGAACATATTTTTCCGTCCAAGCCCAAACATTAAAAAGTTTTGCACTGTCCATGCACCAATTCCCCTAATTGGCAACAATTGTGCTGAAACTTCTTCTTCCGTCTCATTTTCTATACTCGCTAAATTTAATGTACCACTGACAATACTTCGACCTAATCCTACTATATATTCAGCCTTTCGCTGACTAAACTTCTGCTCTCTCAATTCTTCTATTGAAATATTTGCTACTATTTCCGGAGTGGGGAAAAAGAATACACCGTTCTTCTCTGTTCCATACCGTTTCACAAATTGTTCTGTTAACACAGTAGCAAATTTCAAATTTATTTGTTGGTGAATGATACAGCGAAGAAGACAAGCAAAATAATCAAATTCTAAAATAATTGGAGTATAAGCATATGTTTCAAATAGTGGACGTAATGATGTGTTTAAAAAATGATTTTGTATATCTTGAAACGGTTCATTCCAATGAAAAATGGCTCTCATTCGTTTCATGACTTTCTCCGGATTTCCTGTCTGACTAGAAATCCAAAACTGTGGATTTTGAACAGTACCAATCCCTTGTAAGCGAACAATAACCTGTTCCTCATCTATACAAAGCGGGATATAAATGACTTTCTCATCTAATTGAATGACGTTAAGAGGATCAAAAGATAAACGTTTTAATACTTCTTCAAAATGATACGGATACTCTAACGTAACATGTTCGCTCCACATACGTTTCCCCATCCTTTTTACACATCATTATAGCATGAGAAAACCGTAAGCATACATGCTTACGGTTGATTGCCTTTTACTAAGTCATCTAGACTTTTAAAATGATACCCTTTCTCGCGCAAATCATCAATGATTTTTGCAAGTGCTTCTGCATTATCTTTTGATATTGCATGAAGTAATAAAATAGATCCTGGATGAATCATCGTCATAACATTATTATGCGCATATTGCCATCCTCTTTGCTGATCCACTTTCCAATCCAAAAATGCAAGTGACCAAAATACATTATAGTAGCCCATTTCTTTCGTAAGAGCTAACGTTCTTTCACTAAATACACCGCGCGGAGGACGTACATATTTCACTTCTTTTTGCCCAGTTACTTTTTTAATTTCTTCCGTTACACTCGTTAATTCTTCACGAAGCTTCTCATCATTTACCGCTGTAAAATCAGGATGACTCCAAGAATGATTTCCAATAATGTGTCCTTCATCCTTCATTCTTAACAATAAATCTTTTTGTGTTTTAATGTAATGCCCCGTTACAAAGAAAGTTGCTGGTACTTTTTTCTCTTTTAATACATCTAAGATTTTCCCTGTGTATCCATTCTCATATCCATTATCAAATGTTAAATAAATATCTTTTTTCTTCGTATCTCCTAAATAAAACCCGCCATTTTTTTGCAGTAAATCCGTATATAACTTTCCTGCATCTGGTACTGTTTCATTTTTAGGACGCGGGATTCCCCAGTTATGTGGAGTATTTGTATAAGCCAATGCCGAAACTGGAACAAGTGCCATCATAATTGAAAAAATGAGACCGATATATAACCATTTATATTTCATAAATAGTCTCCTTTCCATATATAATCGTACCTGTAGTTTCTGTTTACTTACTTACTTTCATGCTGTGCATGTTTTTCTATATATACCAAAAAATGCATCTCGAAAGATTCGAGATGCATTTTTGTTTATTTAAATACCGGCTCTTTAAAGCTCGCTAATTTTTCAAGTGATGTTTTATCAACATCTGCATGTAAACTATTACCATGAGAGTCCATCGTTACAACTGCTTTAAAACCTTCAATGCGTAAATGCCACATTGCTTCTGGAATACCAAATTGTAAGAAATCAACATCTTTCACTTCTTTAATACATTCAGCATAATATTGCGCCGCACCGCCAATTGCGTTTAAGTACACGCCGCCGTGTTCTTCTAAAGCCGCTAATGTTTTCGCACCCATACCGCCTTTTCCAATAACAGCGCGAATACCAAATTTCTTCATAATATCGCCTTGGTACGGTTCTTCACGAATACTTGTCGTTGGACCTGCCGCTTTAATTTGCCAATTGTCATTGTCATCTTTCACAACAACTGGACCACAGTGGTAAATAATTTGTCCATTTAAATCTACTGGACAATCATTATCCATTAAATGCTTATGGATTGCGTCACGACCTGTATACATCATGCCATTAATTGTTACAACATCACCAACGCGAAGTCCACGAATTTGCTCTTCTGTAATTGGTGCTTGTAATACAATCTCACGTTGCTCTGTTTTTTCTTGTGCTTCATGCTGAAGTGTATCTTCACCTTCTTGATATAACCAATCCATAATTTCACCTGTTTCAGGATGGATTGTTACACCTAGGCGGCGATATGCCCAGCAATTATACGCCACAGATACGTAGAAGCTAGCCGGCAGGCGGTTATACACGCCAATTTTACAGCCCAGTAAAGTTGTTTCTCCACCAAATCCCATTGTACCAATGCCAAGCTTATTCGCATTTTCTAATACGTACTCTTCAAGTTGTTGTAACTCTGGTACTGGATTGACATCATCTAATGTACGGAATAATTGATTTTTTGCTAATTCATAACCTGATGTGCGGTCTCCCCCGATACCAACACCAATTACACCAGCACTACATCCTTGACCTTGTGCTTGGTATACTGCATGAAGAAGGCATTTACGAATTCCTTCTAAATCACGGCCAGCTCGTCCAAGTCCTTCTAGTTCACACGGTAAGCTATATTGAATATTTTTATTCTCACAGCCACCACCTTTTAGGATTAAACGTGCATCAATATAATCTTTTTCCCATTGTTCAAACTTAATAACCGGTGTACCTGGTCCTAAATTATTTCCACTATTGTCTCCAAAAAGAGAGTCAACAGAATTTGGACGAAGTTTACCATCTTTTGTCGCCCGCTCAAGCGCATTATAGATAGCTTCCTTCAACTTTAATTGATTCACACCAACTGGTGTATAAATTTTAAACGTTGGCATCCCTGTATCTTGGCAAATCGGTGAGATGTTATCATCAGCCATTTTAATATTATTTGTAATTGTGCCAAGTGCCATCGCAGAACGAGTCCCTGCATTTTCTCGCTCTTTCGCTTGTTGAATCGCACGACGAACATCTTTCGGTAAGTTCGTTGACGTTTCAACAATTAGTTGATACATGCTTTCTTGAAGCTTTTCCATTGTTACTTCCCCCTCAATTGTGAACGCTACCAAAACGTTATGAGCTGAAAATTCCATTGTTATGCTCTTTAGCTTTTTATTTGTTTCACGCTATTAAAGCATAAATGAAATTTTTCACAACTTGATTATACCTCTTTTTCTATCGTCCTTCTATTATCCGCACAGAAAAAGGCTACCAAATTGGAATTGGCAGCCTTTTTAATATATTATTCGTCTTTTTTAAATTGCTCACATTTTAATTCTAATTCATCTAACATTGCAAGAAGACGATCTACATCTTCTAATTCTACTTCTTCAGGTTCAATTGTATCAATTACTTCAATGAACATATTTAAACGCTCTTTTAAATATACTAATTGTGTATCTTTATCTTGAATTGCTTTTCCCATGAAGGCACTCTCCTTTTAATTCGAGTTGCTTTTATTATACCGCAAAAATGATTGCTATGGGCATGAAATTTCATCAATTTTGTCACAGTCATCCACTATAATGTAAGCCCTCTCTCTTTTCACGCTAAAAAGTTTCACTTTATAAAAAGCACATATTCTTCTATTATAGAGAATGGACAAATTGTTATTTCAATAGTCAAAGGAGTATTTCATATGACGATATCACAAAAAATGAAGCCGATTACTCCTTCTTACGATCCATGGGAAGCGTATATGGACCTTGAAGAGTACGGCAAACTACTATTAACAAATGTTGAATTTACAACGACGACGTTATGCAATATGCGCTGTGAGCATTGCGCTGTTGGTTACACGTTACAGCCGAAAGACCCAAATCCGCTTCCGATGGATCTTTTATTAAAACGATTAGATGAGATTCCTCATTTACGTTCTTTAAGTATTACTGGCGGAGAACCTATGCTTTCAAAAAAATCCGTCGACAACTATGTAACACCACTCTTAAAATACGCCCATGAACGAGGCGTTCGCACTCAAATCAACTCTAACTTAACTATAGATTTAGCACGTTACGAACAAATTATTCCTTATTTAGACGTGTTGCATATCTCTCATAACTGGGGAACAATTGATGACTTCGTTGAAGGCGGATTTGCAATGATGGAGCGTAAACCTACTTACGAACAACGTGCAAAATTATTCGAAAGAATGATTACAAATAGTAAGGCTCTATCAGATGCAGGTGTACTTGTATCTGCCGAAACAATGTTAAACAAAAGAACTCTACCACATATTGAACATATTCACCGTCAAATCGTCGAAGAGATGGGCTGTAAACGTCATGAAGTTCACCCAATGTATCCAAGTGACTTCGCGAGTAATCTAGAGATTTTAACAAAATCTGAAATTCGTAATGCAATTGAGCATTTACTAGAAATTCGCGATGAAAATGTATGGATGTTATTTGGAACGTTACCTTTCTATGCTTGTAGCGATGACGAGCGAGACATTGCCACATTTAAAAAATTACAAGAGAGCAAAAATATCACTGTTCGTAATGATCCAGATGGCCGTTCTCGTTTAAATGTAAATATTTTCGATGGAAATATTATTGTGACGGACTTTGGTGATGTTCCACTTCTAGGAAACATACAAACAAACACATTACAAGAAGCATATGACAAATGGAGTGCTTCAAAAACAGCAAAATCATTAAGCTGTCACTGTCCTGCAGTAAAATGTCTTGGACCAAATGTTCTTGTAAAAAACAGCTACTATCCGACAGAAGATTTCTTATCAAAAACAGCAAACATTACATTATAAAAAAACGTCAGCTTATAAGCTGACGTTTTTTTATGTTATTGCGAGTGGGAAGAAGAAATGAATTTAAAAAATAAATAATCATGAATTGGAATCGCCGCTCCAATTCCTTGAGAAGTAATATTTTTCACAACAAGTCTTTTTTGATTTCCCTTTAATACAAGATACACTTCTCCAAATGTTACTTTTCCCTTTTCATTTACTGCTGGTGTATAAGCGTATAAATATCCGAGTTGACTCGGACTAATATTATACACACGCTCATGTCCAGTACCATAACCAATAGTTGTTTTAAACGAAAGGGGCAATTGTACTTTTTCAAGCGCTTTGAGAAGCATCATTTTTTTCACATCTGCAGCATCTTTCATATCTGCTGTTAAATCGCCTTCAACCGTCTTTTGTGTTTCTTGCTTATAGCGAAGTGGATATAAACGGTCTCCTCCGCGATTATCATACACATTTCGATTCACTTGTTTATATTCCCAATTAATCGATGTGTCTACTGATTCATAATGTAAAGCCCATTGACCTAAATAAATTTTTGCCCGGTACCCTACTGCAAGCGGCGCATTTGAAATTGTCGTTTCATTAAACATCCGAATTAAGTCTGGATTTTCAATTTTAATATTAGCTGTTTTCAATAGTTCTTGAGCAAACTTACTTGGCTGTAAACGTGGCAAATCTTGCGCATCATTTGGAAATGTATTGTCTTTTGAAATATTTAAAACAGATGAAGGCATTTTTGTTCCTACTGTTGTCTTTGCAAAACTCATGTTAGGAAATAATAAAATAAACGAGACCATAGTTGAAAGACATATGCTGTATACTCGTTTCACCTGTCTGGCTCCTTCCTATGTAAAGGTATATATACTACTTTGTTTATTGTTTTCTCTGAGCACAATTGTTATGCCTATTTTTCATAATAAATAAAAACCAATTCCCATAATGACATACGCGGCTAGTAAAGTGCCGCCTTCAAACCAGTTTGTATCTCCATCATTTGAAATCGCAATCGTTAAGAAAACGGCTGTAATCATAGATACAAGTTCTGGTATGGTAAATACTAAAGGCATCCTCTGCGCGAAGAACATAGATAGCAATACTAGTACAGGAGCAACAAACATGGCGATTTGTAATGTAGAACCTATTGCAATTTCGACTGCAATATTTACTTTATTTTTATAAGCCATAATAATTGCAGATGCATGTTCCGCTGCATTTCCAACAATTGCAACGATAATAACCCCTATAAATAATTCTGACCAACCAAATGATTTTGCAACAGTTTCAAAAGTATGCACGAGCGCCTCTGATACATAAGCTACCGCCAGTGTTGCTATCGCTAAAATAAGGAGTGCCTTCCCTTTCGACCACTCTGGCTCTTCTTCATGCGCTACTTCGTCACTTTTATGTTGATATACACCACGGTGCGTAACTAACTTAAATAGTAATGCAGCAATGTACATGATAATCATAATAATAGAAACACCTATACTTAATTGATACGTCTTGCCAGCGTCCATCTTCATTGAAAAGATCTCTGGAATAACAAAGGCCACGACAACAGCAAATATTAATAAAGCTGAATTATGCCTTGCATCGTAAACGTTAAAGCTTTGCCTTTTATATTTAAGTCCACCTACAAAGAAGGATAGTCCTCCTACTAATAATAAATTTCCAAGTACAGAACCCGTTAAAGAAGCTAACACCACTTCAATTAACCCCGCTTGAAGTGCAAAAATTGAAATGATAAGTTCAACAGCATTACCGAAAGTAGCATTTAATAATCCGCCTATTCTAGGACCAGATACAATTGCTAAACTCTCTGTTGCTCTCCCCATAAAACCAGCTAACGCGATAATCGTAATACAATACACAGCGAACATAATTGTTTCTGGCCAATGAAGTGTTTTTCCAAGTACAGATAGTGGTACACCTATAAGTGCTACTATAAGAAATATTTTATTAAACATGCTTTTCACCCTTCCATCGTATGTATTTCTCCACAATATTATTATTATTCTTCTCCTAACTTGTCCGATTTCATCACAATTACGTTTAAAAAATCGGATTGAAGAAAACAGTATGAAAGATATTTAAATTATCTTGTTTAAACAGACAGAATTATAAATTGTGAAAAGGGGTTAAAATTATGCACTTAAAAGAAAAAATCGCAACTATTATTCAAGGTCAACGTACCGGTGTATTATCTACAGTACGAAATGAGAAACCTCATAGCGCCTTTATGATGTTTTTCCATGAAGATTTTGTACTGTACGTTGCAACAGATCGACAATCAAAAAAGATAACAGATATTGAAAACAATCCTAATGTCCATGTATTACTCGGACGAGAAGGGAAAAAGTTAGATGAAGATTATATTGAAGTTGAAGGATTAGCTTCAATTGAGGAAGACTCGACATTAAAAAACAAGTTTTGGAATAATAGCTTAAAACGTTGGTTACTCGGCCCCGAAGACCCTAATTACGTATTGATAAAAATCAATCCCGACACAATTTATTACATTGATGGTGCCGGTACGACGGAGCCTGAGTTTTTACGACTATAAAATAAAACAAGCCCCCTTAGGTGGGCTTGTTTTGTCGAAAAGTTCTTTTGAAAAAAACAATAAAATAGGTGGAACTTTCTAAAGATTCTGTTATATAATAACATTAACTTAAATAAACTGTATTAAAACAGATTGAGAGGAGAAATAAAATTGATGAAGAGAGAAGAACGCAAAAACATGATTGAGTTTATTGAAAAGAAAAAAGGGATTGAGCGTGACGAATTACTGTTTATGACAGACGATGAAGTAGAACATATTTATAATGTAACGTACTTTTTATATGAGGAAATTGCAGAGTAGTATAATAATCCCCACCTTATTAAAAATATAAGGTGGGGATTATTTCGTTATTTAGCCCACTATTTACAGGCAGTAAAACTCCCACCTTAAAATTCAGGTGGAGCAAGAAGTTAAGTTGAAGTCGTGCTTCCTATAAACCTCAATTGCTTCAACTTTATACATGAGAATCATTTTCATGTATAATACTGTAAGATTGGAGGGATTTTACTATGAGTTCGTGGCTCTTATTTGCACTATTATCAGCAATTGCTGCTGCCCTTGTATCGATTTTTGGAAAGTTTGGTTTAGACGGCATCGATGCAAACGTTGCAACAACAATTCGATCTATTATTATGGCATTATTTATGATAGGCGTTATTATCATACAAGGTAAATTTCAAAATATCGGCGACGTACTGCTAAATAAAAAAGCACTGCTATTTATCACATTAAGTGGGATTGCAGGTGCTTCGTCATGGCTATTTTATTTTCTTGCCCTCAAAACAGGAAAGGTTTCACAAGTAGCTCCTGTCGATAAATTAAGCGTCGTATTTTCTATCATTCTCGCTATGATTATCCTCGGTGAAAAGTTAAACTTTATGACCGGTGTTGGTGTAGTCTTTATTACAGCTGGTGTATTATTTATTGCTTTCAGCTAAAAAAACCGCTATTAGCGGTTTTTCTTTTTCTTTATGTACAACCATACAACACATGTAACAACTGCTGAAATTAATAAAATCCATATTCCATAATGATGTAAACTATACTCAACGAAGCGCCACTTCTCGCCTAACTTCCAGCCAAGCCCAATAAAAACACTTATCCAAATGAGCGCACCACCGTAAGCGTACAAACAAAAACGCCAAAGTGTCAAATTTGATACCCCAGCAAAATATGCTGTTAAATGACGTACTCCCGGTATAAAATAACCAATCATTAAAAGAAATGGCCCATATTTTTCAAATAAAATATGTGTTTTTTCAATGTGATGTTCTTTAATTCTAATTTTCGGCCCATATTTCTTTAAAACAGGGAGCCCAAGTTTTAAACCTAATATGTAGCTTAACGTGATCCCTAACATCGCACCAGCCATCCCACTTAAAAAAGCAGCAGTTCCTGACATAACTCCTTTTGAAACATTATAACCAACAAAGGTCAATAAAAACTCGTCTGGTATCGGTAATCCGACAATCCCACCAGCCAAAGCTATAACAATTCCAAAATAGCCATAATGCGCGATTAACTCGCCAATATGTTGTTCCATTCGGAAGACACATCCTATGCACGATCGTTATTCCACATTGTACCCTTTCTATCTTTAAGGCAAACATGGTATACATATTCACTATACATTGTTTTTATAATGAACTCTACTTCTATTCTTTCCTTTAACAGAGATAAAATTAAACTTCAATCCGCGTGGGTTTTCTTCATCCTCTACTGATTATTAGCCTACATCCATCAGGCTTCTACAGGTATCTCGCCTCCGACATAATTCACTTACATTCACTAATTTTGAGATTAGATTCTTACTGCCTGCAAATGTCCTGATAAAAAATAAAAATTCATATGCGTGTTTTTTTGTTACAATAAAGGAAAGTTACTTTTCGCAACGGTTTAACTCTCAAGAAAAATGATATATCTAGCAAAAACATAGTTTGGTCTATATAATACAACTTCTACCTATTAAAAGAACATGAACCCTTTTACATACAACATCATTTTTCTAAATTATACAGGGGGGAACGAACATGACCATTGAAAATCAATTTATTCAAAAAGTTTACTATAAAACATTTTTAACAGAAGAAACTTCTACTCCTGCATCGGAAGTACTCGGTGAAGCATATATAAATGAATCTAAAAATGAATTCTCCAACATTTCTAATATTCGATTTGCTCAAGGTGAATTTTATTATCAAAATAAAGATTTTGAAGCAGCTATATTTAAATGGGAAAAAGTTAATAATACTCTTGCACTTTGGGCAACAAAAAATATTGCAGATGCTTATTTTGAACTAGGATTCCTACCAAAGGCAGAAGAAATTTATCAATCTATTCAAACAGAAGATACAACTCTTACGATGGAAGTTTCATTACAACTTCTTTCTCTTTATATCGAACAAGATCGTTTAGGACTTGCTTTTAAGACGATTAGTGAAGCTGTTGCATTCCAACCGGATTACCCAAATATTACTGCAATTGCACGTTCTTTCTATGAAAAACAAGAAGATTGGAACAACGCTATCGAACTAGCTGTTCAAGAAGGTATTCGAACACAATCTTTACACTGGTTTGATACATTAATAAATTACATAAACAAAGGATTTACTAAAAATATTAAGCCTGAATATTTCTATGAGTCTTTAAAAGCTCTATATGCTGTTGATCAAGCTCAATTTAAAGAACTTGTTATTGCTCTTTGGAATAGCTACCAACATGAATCCTTATACCTTCCTTGGATTCAAAGTATTAATCATTTATTCTTGCATATTGAAACAGACAATAATGACGATTGGAATGAAATTTCTACTCGCTATCAAGAAACATACTTTGCATTAATTACCGGAAATCATTTTATGCATGAATTAAACGGACTTGTACCAAATCTATTAACAAATTGGTTCAGTTTAACGAAAGCAAAAGATTCTCTAGTTGTCTCTGCAGCAGTATTAGCATGGAATGAAGTCTCACCTACAACTTTAGAATCATTACTCGTAAAAAGTGCTGGATCCTTACTTTCTAATACATCAGCTGAAGCAGATGTAAATATGGAAACAGTTTCTCATTTATTCGAAACAATCGCTGTATGGGCTGAGAAAAATGATGTAGATTTAAGTCATCAATTTACGCTACTCGTCCATGAACTATGTGATTTAAATGTCACACCACTACTAATAGCTGGAACTAGTGACCATGATAAAACATCATTTGTTAATTCAATATTAGGAGAGAACATCTTAACTGAAACTTTAACAACTCCTATTCTATTTAAAGACGCTAGTCAAACTGAAATAACAGAATTTACCGAGTTAGATATCAGAAATATCTCTAACCTTGATGAATTCCATCAAATAACGGCTACATCTGCTCAGTCAGAACTTGAGAAAAAATGTATAGAAATTAAGCTACCAAGTAGATTTTTAAGAAAAAATAAGTTTACATTTCTTATTACACCATCCATTCAAGGACAATTGGATAAAAACAATGCATACTTTGAATACTTACAAGCAGCAGATAGCCTTGTTTACGTATTAAATTCTTCTTCACCATTGCATAGTGAAGAAATTGATACGTTAATTTATTTACGTGAACAAGTACCAAACTTACAAATTCACTTCGTATTACACACAAATAATACGACTACTAATGAAAAACTAATTAGTAAACTTAAAGTACATTTTCCAGATGCACAATTCTTCCCATACTCTCCTTCGCAAGAGAGTAGTCAGCAACTTGGAGATGTAACAGAATCTATTCTCTCTAATCTTGCAAAACGCGATATAGAAAAAGAACGTATAGAAAAGCTAATATGGTTTACGCAAAAGACAATTGCTTATCTCATAAATGAACGTGTGGAATTAGAAAATACATTAGTAAAATCCGTACGCTGGAATAAACACATCTCAGTGAAACTTACTGGATTTATTAATAACCTTACTGCTCTTGAAAAAGATAAAATTCGCTCTATTACCGAATCCTATCTTTTAACGAAAGAAGAAATTACACGAGATATACATTCTCAAATTCCTGAATTATTACAGAGCTGCTCTGATCTTGTTCAAGAAGATAGTGATTTCAAACTAGTTCATGAAGAATTAAATGCTGCAATGAATGAACGAGTTCAAAAGCATGTACAACAGGTACTTCTTCCTAAATTTACTGGGTCTATTCAAGAATGGATTGAAACAGCACATAATGAATTTATTCAAGCTCAAGCTTATTTAGATGAAATGAGTGAAACGTTTAATAAATTATATAAAGAAGAACGTATGAAACTTCCTTGCGATTTCAAATTATTAGATGATTGGAATCGAGATGTTGTACGAATGACAAATCGAATTACAGTAACGAACATCAATATTTTATTACGCTTTACACCAACACAGTTTTTCTTAAAAAGTGCCGGAAAATTATTTGGTAATATGCAAAAAAACCAATCTATGCTCGCCAACAAATATAAACAATATATTGAAACAGAAGACTATACAGAAATTGCTCACACAATTTCAAAACAATTCTTCCTACAATTTGAAGTATTTGAAGGTGCATTAGAACGTGATATCATGATGTTCTTTAAAGATCCACTTAGCATATTGAAACAAAATGTGGATGCAGCTCAACTTGAGATAAAGGAAGACGAGCAAACATTAGCAACGCTAAGAAGCAATCCAGAAACATATCATGATCCTTTAGCGCTATTTAAACTACAATTGCTACAACATAAATTTGTTTTAAGTACTACAAAGAAACATGAAGATATCTTTGTATCTAACGAATCTCCTACTGTTTAACAAAAAAACCAAGCAAACTAAAATTTGCTTGGTTTTTTACTTTATTATCTTCATATTTTCAAACGGATAATAAATGCCTGCTAACTTACCTAACACATCTTCTCTATCAATAAAACCTAAACCATTTCTACTATCTTTACTTATTAAGCGATTATCTCCCATAACAAAAATCTTATTTTTAGGAACTGTAATCGGTCCAAAGTCCTCTGTTAAATTCATAAGTTTTTTTTCTGCTTGTTTTTTATTACTATCCAAATACTCTTCATCTATCACTTCAGAATTCACATATAATTGATCATTTCTCATCTCAATTATATCTCCAGATAATCCAATCACTCTTTTGACATAAAAATTATCTGTTTTCACAACAATAATGTCTTCTCTCCCATAGCTTTCAAATTGTTTTGCTAACTTATTAACAATTACCTTATCTCCATCTTGCAACGTCGGCCTCATGGATGCTCCTTTTACAGTCGTCGGAAAAAACACAAAAATTTTCGCCAAAAACACCAATAAACACGCAATTGCAATAGTTCCAAAGAATTCACGCCAACGTTTTTTCTTTTGCATCATTTCACCAACTCATCATCTTTTTACTTTTATTATAAATAATACGACCGATGATTTTCTACAAAATTCTGAATTATAAAATTATAATATTAGAAATTTAAAAATAAAAATAAAAATACTGATTAAATTAAACAAGCAAAAAAGATACTCTCAAAATAGTCTATTCACTATTTTGAGAGTATCTTTTTATAATCCCACATATACAATACACATTTGAGCAGCTACATATGTAAACCAAATCCAAAGTGGCTCATACTTCAATTTACGCCCTCCGATATCTGTCACGCCAATAATAAAATCAGAAATCACAAACAGTAAACCACCAAACGCTGGTATCCACCATATTCCTGTATTTTCATAATATAAGGCGAATGCAAAGCAAGCCATTCCTCCAACCCACAATCCGTAAATTAGAGCTCCTATCGTAAACAATTTATCCTGTTTATCATTTCGGATAAAGAAGAACCATCCTACAATTAGAAAGAGCCCATATACGAGTAAGCCAATCCAAAAACCATTCCACGAAATTCCTGTTTGCAAAAATGCTTTTACATAAAAACAATGAGCAAGAGCGAAAGTAACCATCCCACCAATTAACCTGTGACCAATTGGAATCAGCCCAGCCATAAACAAATCTCCCACAGTCGATAAAGTCATACCAAGTGCAACCCACGTACTATACTCTACAGATGGATCTTGTAACCATATCCAAATTGCACTACCTGTTAAAGAAAAACTAAGAATAAGACGGATTGCTAAAGGTAACGGCATATTATCTTTCGTTCTTTTTGTCTGCCGCATTGCATAAATTGCACCAATTAAAAAAAGAAGTATTTGCCCAATTAACACCACGTAAAGTAGATTCATAATATGTTCTCCTCAATAAATGCTTTTTGTATCTTTTTTCGTTACACTTAGTCTATTATCCTTTTTCTATAAAAAAAGAAGAACAGTACTGTTCTTCCATTGTAATCGCTTTTCTGCTTTCTATGCTACTTGTTTTTCTTTCTCTATTTTTTGCTTAGCTGGCGTCCGATTTACCACAATAATTCCCGCGGCTACACATGCTAAACCGAGTAACACAAATGAATGAATTGCTTCACCTAAAATCATGCTCGATAATAACACACCAAATACGGGTATAAAGAACATATACATAGATACTTTTCCAACCTTATTGTACTTCATAATTGTATTCCAAATGCAAAAACCAGCTGCAGATAAGAAAGATAAATAAATCAGCATAAGTAGTGCATGTAGACTAAATGTAAATGGCATTACTCCAACTTGTAAAGCCCCTATACATAATAATCCTATAGAACCAAACATCATTTGGTATGCTGTCATATAGCCAACATCTAACGTTTTACTACCTTCTTTCGCTAATATGTTTCCATATGAATACAGCATTGCTGCACTAAGAAGTAATAAGCTTCCGATTCCAAAATGAAATGATAAGCTACCATCACTCGGCACATTTACTAAAACGACGCCACAAAAGCCAATCGATACGCCAATTATTTTTCTCATATTGAGGGCATCATCTTTATATAAAAAATGGGCGAGTAAAATTTGAAAGAATGATGATGTCCCTGAAATGATAGCTCCTTCAATTCCCGAACTATAACTCATTCCAATATAAAAACAGATATATTGAAGAAACGTTTGGAATAAACCAATTTGTATTAACTGTTTCCCCGTTCCTTTTTTGAAGCTCATATCTTTTCCTAACACTTTAAAGAATAATAAGAGCATGAATCCAGATAAAAAGAAACGATAACCGGCAAATAATATTTGCTCTCCAACTTCTTGTGGTTGAATTCCAAGTTCAACATAACTTAATTTAATAAAAGGAAATGCGCTTCCCCATAAAAAAGTTGCTACTATTGCAGCAATAAATACGCCAATCGGATGGGTAAAAAATTTCTCTGTCTTCACTTGTTGTCTTCCTTTCCGACCTTTTTATGAACAATATTCATATATACCAAAGGAATTGCGAAAACACAAGTTTTCCGTTTATACTTGAAACAAAACCGTACCATCTCATAAAAACATATGATATACTATAGAATAATTACAACATAAGAACGATTAAAAACAGATTCAACAGAAATGCTGCTATCCATTATGGATGGCAGCTTTCGTCGTTTTATAGGGGTTTCGATTTTGATTATTTTTCTCAATAAGAATTCGGAAGGAGCGAGTAGTAATGAACTCAGAAGTAAAAACGTTACACGCAAAAGAAACAATTTCTCATCCCTCTTTATGGGACACATTAAAAAAACATTATGAACTTGTATTTGCAGTGGCATCTGGTATTTTTATTTTAGCTGGCTGGCTATTCACAAGGAACGATGCAATAAATGTAGGTATTACTTGCTATATCCTTGCTTATATAGTTGGTGGATATGCAAAAGCAAAAGAAGGAATTGAAGATACGATTGAAGAAAAAGAGCTAAATGTTGAAATGCTAATGCTCTTTGCAGCTATTGGTGCTGCAATTATTGGCTACTGGGCAGAAGGGGCTATTTTAATCTTCATCTTTGCACTCAGCGGTGCTATGGAATCTTATACGTTAAGTAAGAGCCAAAAAGAAATTTCCGCTCTTCTTGACTTACAACCTGAAGAAGCATTACGTATTTCCACCGGAACTGAGGAACGTGTTCCTGTTGGAGAGTTACAAATTAACGACATTATTTTAATTAAACCCGGTGAACGTGTTCCTGCTGACGGTACGATTCATAACGGTGAAACAAATATCGATGAGGCAGCAATCACAGGAGAACCTATTCCAAATGAGAAAAGACATGGCGATGAAGTATTTGCCGGTACTGTAAATTTACGTGGTGCTATCGAAGTTAAAATTACGAAGCCGAGCGATCAAACATTATTCCAAAAGATTATCCGTCTCGTCCAAAGTGCACAAAGTGAAAAATCACCATCACAACTATTCATTGAAAAGTTTGAAGGAACATACGTAAAAGGTGTACTACTCGTTGTTGCGCTTATGATGTTCGTTCCTCATTTCTTACTTGACTGGAGCTGGAATGAAACGTTTTATCGCGCTATGATCTTACTTGTAGTCGCATCTCCTTGTGCGCTCGTAGCTGCCATTACACCAGCTACGTTATCAGCCATTTCTAACGGAGCGAGAAACGGTATTCTCTTTAAAGGCGGTATACATTTAGAACGCCTTGCTTCTGTGAAAGCAATCGCGTTTGATAAAACAGGAACATTAACAGAAGGTAAACCTACCGTAACAGATGTATATGTTCGAGAAAATATAACAGAAAAAGAATTACTTTATATTACAGCATCAATTGAAAGTCACTCTACACATCCTTTAGCTGAATCCATTGTTAAATATGCACAACATGCGTACGACATTACTTTAAAAAAACCAGAAAAGGTTGAAGATGTAACTGGTTTTGGTCTAAAAGGAATATTGGAAAACAACGCTTATAAAATAGGTAAAGCTGATTTTATCGGTGAAGAAACAAAGACATTTCATAATGGTATTTCTGCCTCACTTGAAAAAGAAGGTAAAACTGTCGTTTATATTAGTGATGAGGGAGGCATTCTTGGACTTATCGCTTTAAAAGATACGCTTCGCCAAGAAACAATAGCTGCTATTCGTGATTTACAAAGCATTGGTGTCGAAGCAATTATGATTACTGGAGATAATGAAGAAACGGCAAAAGCAATTGCCTCTGAAAGTAATATAAAGGAATATTACGCATCATGCTTACCAGAAACAAAAGTTGAAACGATTAAAAAGTTAAAAGAAAAATATGGTACAGTAGCAATGGTCGGAGACGGTATAAATGATGCACCTGCACTAGCTACTGCTAGCATTGGTGTCGCAATGGGAGAAGGAACAGATGTAGCTTTAGAAACTGCAGATGTTGTACTGATGAAGAACGAACTATCTCGCCTTTCCCAAGCAATTCGTTTATCAAAACGAATGAACCGTATTGTGAAGCAAAACGTAATCTTTTCGCTAGCCGTTATTGCCATGCTAATTTGTTCAAACTTCTTGCAATTTTTAGCTCTTCCATTCGGTGTTATTGGCCATGAAGGAAGTACGATTCTTGTCATTTTGAATGGCTTACGATTACTAAAAGGAAGCAAATAAAACGGGTCCCTCATAGAGGACCCGTTTTTTTTAGTGATAGCTATTATGACCGTTCGCACTGCTACTCGTTTTATGCTTTGGATGCGAACTGCTCTTTTGTTTATTATTACTTTTATTATTATGGTTCTTTTTATTATTACTCATGAAATATCCCCCCTGTTCCTTTTTATTATGGAACAAGAACTCATTATTCATTACGGGAATTATTGTCACCGGTTCTATAATGGTGGAGTAAACCATTAATTTCACCGCCAAGTAAAATTACCCATCCAGTTAAATAAAACCATAACATTAAAATAATGATACCACCGAGACCACCATATGTATTGGCGTAATTCGCAAACTTATCTACATAATAAGCAAATGAGTAAGACACCACAATCCATCCTACAGTAGCAAATAACGCCCCTGAAATAACTTCTCTTCTTTTTAACTTTCGATCTGGTGCAAATGTATATAAGAAACTAAACAAAGCAAATAGTACGAAGAAACTCGCTACTAATCGTGTAATGCTCCATACGAAAGAAAAACTATCTGATAAACCGAGTGCTTTAAACACTGCTGCTCCAATAACTTGTCCGAATACCGGAACAATTAACGCAAAGACAATCATAAAAATAATAGCTAATGTAAACACAATTGATAACGCTCTTGTTGTAATAAAAGAACGTGTTTCCTTCACGTCATAAGCGCGGTTAAAAGCATTCATAACCGCATTAACACCATTTGAGGCAAACCATAACATGGATAATAAACCAAATGATAATAAACCACCATTTTGCTGGTTTACAACTTTATCTACATTTACCTCAATTAAGTTCATTGCATCATCTGGTACATAAACCTCTAATAAACTAAGCACATCCTCTGTTTGAATGGGAATAAATCCAAGAAGCGTAATTAAGAAAACGAGCCCAGGAAAAATTGCAAGCAAGAAGAAATAAGCGAGCTGTGCTGCCAAGCCCGCTACATCATCGCGCATCGTCCGGTCATATAAATCTTTACCAAACGAATAAGTACGATTTCTTCTCACCTTTTCTAAAATTTTTCTCATATATGTTTAAACGCTTTTCTTCTCTTCTTTATCTTGCTTTAACTCAATGTACGCTTCAGTTTTTTTTTCCACTGCATTTGAGTCTTTTATAAATAATTCACGCGCTTCTTTCATACCACCATCTTCAGCAACTACTGGCTCTTCTTCTGCTTTCAGCTCATCTACCTTTGGAGATACAGCTTGAATTTCAATCGTTTCTGGCTTTTCTTCTGGCTCAACTTTTTTCTTACTAAAAATTTCTTTCGTTTCTTTTAACGTCTCTACAACAGATGGCGTTAATTTTTTAATTTCTGCTACTTTCGCTTTTACCACATTGAAATCAGCAAGTTCGCGTCCTTTATCTGTAACAGTTTGCACTTTTTCTTTGATCTTTGCATTTTCACCAATTTCAATCATCTTTGTTTTTGCTTTTTCTGCTGTATTTTTTACTTTTTCACGGTTTTCTTTCTTTAACATGGATACAGCTACACCTGCCGCTACACCAATCGCAATGTTTCGAGCAATATTATTTTTCTTTGCCATATTCCTTCACCCTTTCATTTCTTATGTTAGAAAGTATTTCTTTCTAAGCTTCCTCATATTCCTTGTTCATTTCGAATGAAAGCTAATAGCTTTGCACACCCTTCTGTTACAAGGTCATATACTTCTTGGAAATTCCCTGTATAGTAAGGGTCAGGAACGTCTGTCCAGCCACCGTCTGGAACAAAATCGGACAGCCTACCAATATAGCCTCCAGTTTTACCTAAACTTTTTAAATCTGCTATATTCTTGTTGTCCATGGCAATAATATAATCAAACTTTGTTAAGTCTTCTTTTTCTACTTGCCTTGCTTTAATTCCTTCAAAAGTGACTGCATTTTCTTTTAAAATTTTTTGTGTTCCTTTATGTGGCGGATGGCCAACATGCCAATCTCCAGTTCCTGCAGAATCAATGACAATTTTCTCTTCAAGTCCCTCTTTTACGACAAGATTTCGAAAAATCGCTTCTGCCATCGGAGAACGGCAAATGTTCCCAAGACAAACAAACAATACTTGAACCATGTTTTTGTTTCTTCCCTTCTTGGTGCATTTCTTCATATATACTTATAGTATAAACAACCAATTATGAAATATAAAGGAAATCCCTACTAATTTAATAGGATTGAAAAGATCCATTAACGAAAATGATAAAAAATGTTAAGATAGCCTTATGTTATTTTAAAGGGGGACACTTCGGTGGATTTATCCGTAAAGTCAGAAGAAAACGTTGAATACATGGTCGAAGCTATTAAAGAAAAATTACGTATGGTTAATGCTGGAGCGATGAGAGCTGCTAGTTTTAACGAAGAAATGTACGAAGATTTACGTGACATTTATGATCATGTTATGAAACGTGAAACATTCAGCATTAGTGAAATGCAAGCTATTACAGAAGAATTAGGTACATTAATTAAAAAGTAAAAAAGCCTCTCTTATATGAGGCTCTTTTTTATTTCCAACAAATTCATGACAACTCTTCTCTTTCCCTCAACCAACTGTAAAATATTGTACAATAGAAGTAGAACCTCACCTTAGATTTTTTCTCCATACATACTACTCACAAATAATAGCAACACTACCATTGCTAACTGTTTTTACTGGAGGTGCTTACTTATGAGCAATTGGTACAGTAAGACGAAAGATCAAACATTGATTGACCTAGAAACAAACGAACAACACGGTTTAACAGATGAGATTGTAAGTGAACGTTTAAAGCAATACGGTTCTAATGAATTAGCTACAAAACAAAAACGCACTTTATGGCAGCGTATTTTCGCCCAAATTAATGACGTCCTCGTATATGTCCTTATTATTGCTGCCCTTATTTCTGCCTTTGTAGGTGAATGGGCGGATGCCAGTATTATCGCGCTTGTTGTAGTTTTAAATGCTGTTATCGGTGTTGTCCAAGAATCGAAAGCAGAACAAGCTTTAGAGGCATTGAAAAAGATGGCAACACCTAAAGCTATCGTCAAGAGAAATGGTGAACTAAAAGAAATTCCATCTGAGCACGTCGTTCCAGGGGATATCGTTATGCTCGACGCCGGACGATATATCCCATGCGATTTACGCCTTATTGAAACCGCAAATTTAAAAGTTGAAGAATCTGCTCTAACTGGTGAATCTGTCCCTGTTGATAAAGATGCAATCTACCACCCTTCCATGCAAAGTGATGAGCAAGTACCACTCGGCGATCAAAAAAACATGGCATTTATGTCCACTCTTGTAACATACGGAAGAGGCGTCGGTGTTGCTGTTGAAACTGGAATGAACTCACAAATTGGTAAGATTGCTACCCTTTTACATGAAGCAGACGATGATATGACACCACTTCAAAAAAGCTTAGCACAAGTCGGCAAATATTTAGGCTTTGTCGCTGTAGCTATTTGTATCGTTATGTTCCTCATCGGTTTTTTACAAGGCCGGGATACGTTAGAAATGTTTATGACTGCTATTAGTTTAGCCGTTGCAGCTATTCCAGAAGGCTTGCCAGCTATCGTTTCCATCGTTCTTGCAATTGGTGTGCAACGTATGATTAAACAAAACGTTATCATTCGGAAACTACCAGCTGTTGAAGCCCTCGGTTCTGTCACAATTATTTGTTCAGATAAAACAGGTACGTTAACGCAAAATAAAATGACCGTTACTCACTTTTATAGTGATAACACATACGATCACTTAGAAAGTTTAAATGTAAATAATGATGCGCAACGTCTATTGTTAGAAAATATGGTGCTATGTAATGATGCTTCTTACAATAACGAATCACAAACGGGAGACCCGACTGAAATTGCACTTCTCGTTGCTGGAACCACTTTTAACATGCAAAAAGATCATTTAGAAAAAATACATGAACGTGTTAACGAAGTACCTTTCGATTCAGATCGTAAAATGATGTCAACCGTACATACATACGATGAAAGCTACTATAGCATGACGAAAGGCGCTATTGATAAGCTCTTACCTCGATGTACCCATATTTTTAAAAACGGCAAAATCGAGATTTTAACTGATTCTGATAAAAATCAAATATTAGAAGCTGCCGGAGCAATGTCTCAAGAGGCTTTAAGAGTACTTTCATTCGCATTTAAACAATACAATTCAAACGATGTGGATATAAATCATCTTGAAGAAAATCTTATCTTTATTGGTCTTGTCGGTATGATTGATCCACCACGAACTGAAGTGAAAGATTCAATTACAGAATGTAAAAAAGCCGGTATTCGCACAGTTATGATTACTGGTGACCATAAAGATACCGCCTTTGCAATTGCCAAAGAACTTGGCATTGCTGAAGAAATATCGGAAATTATGATTGGAACTGAATTAGATAACATTTCTGATACAGAACTAGCTAGCAAAATTAATCATTTAAATGTATTCGCTAGAGTCTCTCCAGAGCATAAAGTGAAAATTGTAAAGGCATTACGCGCGAAAGGAAATATCGTTTCTATGACTGGTGATGGCGTCAATGATGCACCATCTTTAAAGCAAGCCGATGTCGGCGTAGCGATGGGCATTACAGGAACAGACGTTGCAAAAGGGGCAGCGGATGTTGTGTTAACAGATGATAATTTTTCATCTATCGTGAAAGCTGTTGAAGAAGGTAGAAATATTTATCGCAACATAAAAAAATCAATTCTCTTCCTACTCTCTTGTAACTTCGGAGAAATTATCGCTTTATTTTTAGCAATTTTACTCGGCTGGGCAACACCACTACGACCTATTCATATTTTATGGGTGAATTTAATTACAGATACACTGCCTGCATTATCACTTGGGGTTGATCCTGAAGATCCAGATGTGATGAAGGAAAAACCACGACATGCAAAAGAAAGCTTATTTAGTGGTAGCGTTCCTTTCCTAATTTTCAATGGAGTTATCATTGGACTTTTAACGCTAATAGCTTTTATCGCCGGAGCAAAATTCTATACTGGAGATACAAATTTATTCCCTCTTTTCCCAGAGCGAATTGATGACGATGCTCTATTACACGCTCAAACGATGGCATTTGTCGTTCTTAGTTTTTCTCAGCTCGTTCATTCATTTAACTTGCGTTCAAGAACGAAATCAATTTTTTCAATTGGGATCTTTACAAATAAATATTTAGTTCTCTCCCTTCTTATCGGTGTTCTTATGCAAGTTTGTATCATCTCCATCCCGCCCCTTGCAAATATATTCGGTGTACATGCATTAACGATGCGAGATTGGGGATTTGTTCTCTTATTGAGTATCATTCCACTTATTGTGAATGAGATTATTAAATTAGTGAAGAGAAACTAAAAGGCAATGAGGAATATTCCTCATTGCCTTTTCATTTATCCTTGTAATTCTTTTTTGATATTCTCCGTTAATGTAGCCATACGCTTGCGGCTTTCTTCACGCTCACGTTTATTTTGTTCTTCAATTTGTTGTGTTTCTTGCATACCTCTTGAAATAATGTTCCAAGTTTCCTCAAGCGTTTCCATCTTAATACTAGAAGAACCTGATAATCTCGCTACTTCTACACTTTGCGTTGCGATATTTTGTGCATTTTTCTTAAGTAATTCATTTGTACGGCGATCAAGTTCAGCCATAGAATCTGCAACAAGCTTTTGACGTTTCGCATTTACTGCTTGAATGATACCATTTTTAAAGATAGGAATCGTTGTAATAAATGCTGTATTGATTTTACCAATTAATTTATTATTACCACGTTGAATCATGCGAATTTGCGGCGCTGTAAGTAGCGCAACCATACGCGCTTTTTCTAAATCATCAATACGTTGCTCTAAAATTTCAACCGAGTTTTTAAGCGACTCTAATTCAATACCTGCTAATTGATCATTATTACGCACGCGCTCTTCATACATCGGAACTAATTCTGTATTTAAACGCTCTAATAGCATTTCTCCTGCTACTACGTACTTCTCTAAGTCTAAATAATATTTTAAATTTTGCTCATACAAGCCATCTAACGTTCCAATTGATTTTTTCATCTCATCTTGGTACTTCGTAATTTCCACATAAACCTTATCAATTTCGCGGCCCATCGTTTGATATTTACTAAAGATTTGTTCTATCATTTTATCCGCTTTTTTGAACATGCGCGAGAAGAAACCACTTTTTTCTTCTGCAAAGTCTTTACTATCAAATCTGTCCATAATTTTACCAAGTTGCTTTAACAATTCACCAGAATCTTCTATCTTTGATAATGACATTGTATGTAAAATTTGATCAGCAAAACGTGAAATTTCCATAGAAGGTTCTTTTCCAAGTTCAATTAATTCCAATTGATCTTTAATATCTACTGCGTTATAAATACGTTGCACATCTGCATCTTGTCTAAGTTGCAAGCGAACATCTTGTGCGGTTTGCTCATTCAATTCAGTTTTCGAATCTAGTACGACTGGGTTATTCATATGGTATTCTCCCTTTCCTTATAAAAATGGACGAAATAGTCCTTTTATTGTTTGTGATAAATTTTTATAGGCTGATGAACCATGAAACTCAAGATCGAAATTAACTTCTTCAAGCCAATGGGAATCAAATGCTCCCGCTTCAACATATGGTTCAATATCGTTTCTGCCCGTGGGATTGAAATGGAATACATCTACTCCAATTTGATTTAAAAATAGTAATAAAACAGCGTCAGAACGAGTTAATTCTCCGCTCTTCTCATTATTAAATATAACAATTTTCGGTACATCTTGTGAATAATCAAATTTCTCAAGCTGTTCTAAAATATTGGGTGGTATTTGAGAAAGTTGTGCGAAAACATATAGCGCTACATCTTGTTTCGTCTCTTTCGCAATTGGTTTGCACATTTCACTTTCGCACGTATGGATAATCGCCTCTGCAATCCCATGTTGTAAACCTTCCGGTAAACGCTTATGCGGCCACCAATGGCTATTCATAATTAGATCAGGATGTAATTTTCCAGCTCGGTCCAATGCATCTCGATAATGATATTGGAAGTTTGCTTTTTGCTCTTTCGTAAACGGGAATGTATTAATTAATAAACTGTTATCAAATGATGTAACAGCCTTTAATCGTTGAAAATATTCTTTATCATTCTTTGAAACGCCTGATATTTTCGCAAATAAAGAAGGAATATAAATATGTTTATTTTCAACAAAGAATGTTGGACGTACAAATGCCTTTTCTTTCGTAATTAAAAAGAGTTCATCATATGTCGTTTTTAACGTACGTGCTACAGGTGTATACGAACGGAATTGCCACGGTTTATATAATAGTGAATTATCGTGGTGAAGTACTTGTTCAATTTCTTTCGAAGCTTGATACGCTACTGTTGCAACACGCTCGCGGCGGCGATCAGGGAATGGTTCAAGAGAAATGCGACCCGGATGGGACACAATAAAAGTTCTTCCCTCTTCATCAATATTTTCAAATCCATCTTTTCCTTCGGGGTGATAATAAAGCACATCACAACCGAGCATAATAAGAAAATATAAGAAATATATACGGCTTTCCTGTGCATCACCATACCAAACGATACGTGGCATCTGTTTCTTATAATTAATCGTAGAGAACCACTTCGCTACGTAATTTTCGCTTAGTTTAATTATGTCGATTAAGAAACGACGGAAGCCTTCTGTCTTTAACGACTGATTATGTTGTTTCTCATATAATTTCAATACTGCAATAAACGTCGTATGTATGTAATGCTGTAAATCAGGGTTGTCTACTTTCGGTAAAAGTTGTTTCCCAGATAAGTGTGCAACTAACCTATTTACTGTCAGACCATTTGGTGCTTCTTGATGTAATCCGAACACTTCTTGAATATGACGAAGCTTTTCTGAATCAATCACTTTGTTTAAATTTTGTTCGTGTAAAACTTCGATTCCTTTCGCTTCACTATAATCAAACAGTTCATTAAAATATTCATCTACATCATTAGGAACGCCTAGGATTCGACATGCTATATAACTAAATTTCATCTCATTCTCTGTCAGCTCATATTGTGGGCGTTTTTCTAAAAGCGCTTCAAATTGCTTTAAATCTGATTCATCTTTTAATGCATATGGTTGAAGTGTAAAACGTGAAAACACAACAGTTCACCTCCAAAAACATTTACGTTTTTTCTAAGTCCTTCTTCTATTATAAACTATTTTTGGTTATAAAAAATGGGCGCTCGCAAAACGAGCAAACCCATTTCAATTATTTATTGTCTTCTTTAGTAGCTGCTACTTCTTCTTTAGCTTGTCCAGAATTCTTCATGTAGTGAAGTATAAATGTTGCTCCAAATGCTACAACTAAAATAATGAAGAACACTGTATGGCTTATTTCAATATGAATAACAGACAATAACATTTTTGCTGCAATAATTAAAATTAAAATATATGCTGTCGTTTCAAGTTCTGGAATACGCTCTAACAATTTTAAGAATACACCAGCGATACCACGCATCATTAAAATACCTAGCATTCCGCCTAATAGTAAAATCCAAACTTCATTAGATACACCAAATGCAGCAAGTACGCTATCTACAGAGAATGCGATATCCATTAATTCAACCATCGCAACTGTTCCCCAGAAGACACCGAACATTCTGAAGAGAATACTATTTTGGTTCATACCATGAGATTCCTCTTCTTCTGCATTACCTTTTCTTTTATCAATGAAGTATTTAACTGAAAGCCACGCTAAGTAAAGTGCACCTAACACTTTTACCCATGCTAATTTAATTAAGAACATCCCGATTCCAATCGCAATAAAGCGGAACACATAAGCTCCAATAAGTCCATAGAATAATGCTTTTTTACGTTTTTCTTCCGGAAGGTGTTTTACCATTACCGCTAACACAAGTGCGTTATCAGCAGATAACAACCCTTCAAGTACAACAAGTGTACCTATTAATCCCCAAGATACTGGATCTTGCAACACTTTAATCCACATGTCCAAGTCGAAAAACTGAGCATACGTATCAAGGATTCCTTGCAAAATACTCATCTTACCTATATCCCCTATTCTTTGCTAGATTTATAGAAAGGTCAAAAAAAGGAAACGAATATCGTTTCCTTTCTATGCATCCAAGCCATACGCTCTTACAAGCGCACCTAAACCACCTTGGAATCCACTTCCTACTGCATTAAACTTCCACTGTCCATTATGACGGTATAATTCACAAAAGACAACTGCTGTTTCAATGGAGAAATCTTCCCCTAAATCAAAACGAAGAACTTCTTCATTCGTTTCTTCATTCGCTAAACGAACGAACGCATTTCCTACTTGCCCAAAGTTTTGACTACGGCCTTCCGCATCATAAATCGTAACTGTAATAGCAATTCTGTGCACATCTGCTGGAACTTTCTTCAAATCTACAACAAGTTGCTCATCGTCGCCTTCGCCTTCACCTGTACGGTTATCTCCTGTATGTAGTACAGATCCACAAGGAGACTGTAAATTGTTATAGAAGATAAAATCAGTTTCCTTCGTACATTTTCCGTTTGCATCTAATAAAAAGGCAGATGCATCTAAATCGAAATCTGATCCACCGTCATAAGATTTAATATCCCATCCAAGACCAATTACTGCTTTTGTTAAACCAGGGCTTGTCTTACCCAAATCGATTTTCTGTCCTTTTTGTAATTGAATAACCATCTATATTCACCTCTATATTTTTATCTTTAAAAATATATCCATCGGTATACACGCATTTCACCGATGGATATATAAATCAAATCTATTACTCTACATCTAAACCAAAATTATTACATAGAGACGCTAATCCACCTTGGAATCCACTTCCGATTGCATTGAATTTCCAGTCACCTGCATGACGATATAATTCACCTACTACTACGGCTGTTTCAATAGAGAAATCTTCTCCTAAATCGTAACGAATTAATTCTGCATTCTTTTCTTCATCTAAAATACGTACGAAAGAGTTAGAAACTTGTCCAAAGTTTTGGCTGCGTCCTTCTCCATCGTAAATCGTGATTGTGAAGCAAATACGTTCGATATGTGCAGGTACATTTTTCAAATCTACTTTAATCGATTCATCATCGCCTTCACCTTCGCCAGTTCGGTTATCTCCTAAATGCTCTACAGCACCATTCGCACCTTTTGGGTTATTATAGAAGACGAAATCCTCTGCACCTGAAACTTTACCGTTAGCACCTACTAAGAAAATACTAACATCTAAATCGAAATCGTTTTGTCCATCATAACGATTCGTATCCCAACCAAGTCCTACAAGAACTTTTGAAAGACCTGGATTCGTTTTTGTTAAGTCTACCTTTTGTCCTTTTTTCAATGAAATTGATGCCATATACAATTCCTCCTCGGTTATTTTATTGATAACGTGATACAATCTCACTTAAGTTTTTATCTTGTGTTCCTTCTCCAACTGCTGAAAACTTCCATTCACTTCCGTGACGATACATTTCACCTGCAATTAGAGTCGTTTTGCCAGCATAATTATCCGATAAATTATAGCGTGCTAATTCTTCACCAGTTTGCGGGTTTTGAATACGAATATATGCATTACGAATCATCCCGAAATCTTGACGACGATTTACACAGTCATAAATATTTACAACGAATACTAAACGATTAATACGGCTCGGAACTTTATGTAATTCTACGAAAATTGTTTCGTCATCACCAGCGCCTTCGCCTGTTAAATTATCTCCTGAATGAATAATACTACCACAAGTAGAAAGCTTATTTCCGAAGTAAACTAAATCATTTTTGTTTAAAAAACGATCTCCTTCTAACATAACAACAGATGCATCACAATCTACATTTGGTTTACTTCCAAATAATGAAGACAGAAATCCACCTGATTGCCCAATTGGATCCCAGCCTAAGCCAACCTGTAGTTTTGCTACTTTTGGTTGTCCTTTCGTTAAATCGATCTTTTGACCTTTTTCTAAAATAATAGGCATGAAGTTTCTCCCTTTCTACAAAGCATTTTCCAAATCGGAAAATATTGTATTCTTCTCTTATATTGTAGCATTATTTGCCTAGCGATAAAAAGGATAAATTCTCAGTTATATGAAAACATTCATATAATTTACTTATGATGATGTAAGAAGTGGTAAATAGCACCAATCATTCCTGCACAATTACCGTTTTGTGCAAGTTCAATCTCACAATTATTATAAATCTCTTGATTTAAGTATTTACTGACCTCCTCTTTTACTTCTTTTAAAAACTCATTTCCTCTATCGGTAATTCCTCCACCAATAATAATCGTTTCTGGATTAAAAATATAAGCAAGATTACTAATTCCAATCGCCAAATGTTTAAAGAAGATCCCAACTGCTTGAGCAACTTCCCGATCTCCTTTATCATACAACTCGAAAATTCTTTTCCCATTCCACTCGCCTTTGCCTTTATATTTTCTTACAAGCCGAATTAATCCTGAAATCGAAGCAACCTCTTCAAACGTTTTTCCTTCTATTAACATATTCCCCCATTCACCAGCACTAAATGAATGTCCTCGGTACAATTCTCCATCTATAAAAATTGCTCCCCCAATTCCTGTTCCAAGGGTGAGCATAATAAAGTTCTCTTTCTCTCTTCCACTACCATTCCACTTTTCTCCAAACGCTGCACAATTCACATCATTGTCAATCAATACTGGAACTTTTAATATCTCTTGCAATCTATCAATAATAGGAATAGTACTATATCCCGGAATATGATCCGCACCTCCCGTCACAATTCCTTTATTAATATCAACAATTCCCGTAGTGCTAATACCAATTCCTGCAATAGTATGTTCATTCATTATTTTTTTGGATACATATATAAGTTTTTGAATAATTTGTTCTCCGCCTGAATGAATTTCTGTTGCAACTGTTTTACGCTTTAATACTCTCCCTATTTCTGAAACAATGCCATACTTAATTTGCGTACCGCCAATATCAAACGCTATGTACTCTTTCATCTACTGCCACTTCCTCTACCGTTATGAATGTAAATTCTCCGCCTCTACTATTTGTAGGAAATCTACATTAACTCTTTTCTGCTTTGACAAATACACCACCTTTTTCTATATATAGTTTTTTTTGCATAAAACTCTTTTTCCTAAGAAATATTACAAAGGGATGTATTTTAGATGGAATATTAATTTCTTAGGAGGAAAACCATGACGAAAATCTTCATTTTAGCATCAACACTCTCTTTATCTTTTTTTAGCGGTTTAAATATCGGTAATGCTGCAACTGAAAACTTCCAACCATTAACAAACGCTATTGTACAAAATAGCGATCATTTTGCCGAAGGAAATTTAAAGGATAATAATAAACCTCCAGGAAATAACGGTTCTCAGGACGATAGTGGTTCTGGCAGCAATGGTTCCGGCGGTAACGGTTCTGGTGGCAGTGGCTCTGACGGCAGTGGTTCCGGTGGCAATGGTTCTGGCGGTAACGGTTCTGGTGGTAACGGTTCTGGTGGTAGCGGCTCTGACGGCAGTGGTTCCGGTGGCAACGGTTCTGGTGGTAGCGGCTCTGACGGCAGTGGTTCTGGTGGCAACGGTTCTGGTGGCAATGGTTCCGGTGGCAATGGTTCCGGTGGCAATGGTTCTGGCGGTAACGGTTCTGGTGGTAACGGTTCTGGTGGCAGTGGTTCCGGTGGCAATGGTTCTGGCGGTAACGGTTCTGGTGGTAACGGTTCTGGTGGCAGTGGCTCTGGCGGCAATGGTTCTGGTGGCAACGGTTCTGGTGGCAGTGGCTCTGGTGACAATGGTTCCGGTGGTAACGGTTCTGGTGGCAATGGCTCTGGCGGCAATGGTTCCGGCGGTAACGGTTCTGGTGGCAGTGGCTCTGGTGACAACGGTTCTGGTGGCAATGGTTCTGGCGGTAACGGTTCTGGTGGCAGTGGCTCTGGCGGCAATGGTTCTGGCGGTAACGGTTCTGGTGGCAGTGGCTCTGGCGGCAATGGTTCTGGCGGTAACGGTTCTGGTGGCAGTGGCTCTCACAGCGGTAATGGCTCTCAAGGTGGCAATCGTGTTAAAGGTGATAGCAGTTCTCAAGGCGGTAATGGCTCTCACGGCGGCAATCGTGTTAAAGGCGATAGCAATTCTCAGAAGGGCAACGGTTCTCAAGGTGGTAATGTAAAAGATAATACAAAAAAACAAGGTGATAAATTACCTAATACTGCAACGCATTACCCTATATCTATTTTAATGGGTGTTTCAACATTCCTAATTGGTATGTTACTGTTTATTCGTCGTAAAAACGTAAAATAAGAACAACATCCTTCCATCTAAAGAATACATGAAATACTGTATAAAACCAAAAAGGGCTTTGGATTGCATTTTATTATGCAGCCCAAAGTCCTTTTTATCACCTATCAAAAGAGTATTAATATGCTTTTCCCCAATACACCATTTGTTTAGCTTCTTTACCACAACAAATACATTCTTCAGCTAAATGCTCTTGCTCAAAAGGCATACAACGTGAAGATACTCCCACTTCTTCTTTTAGTTTCTCTTCACAAGCCAATTCCCCGCACCACATTGCTTTAATAAAGCCTTGCTTTTCGTCAGCTACTTTTTTCATCTCTTCGAAATTTGTCACAGCATACGTATTCTCATCGCGAAATGCTTTTGCTTTATTAAATAAAGAACTATGAATTTCTTCAAGTAATGCTGGAATACGTTCTTCTAATTGATCCATTGGTACAAATTCTTTTTCCTTCGTATCTCTTCTTACAAGTACAACTTGATTCTTTTCAATATCTTTAGGACCAACTTCTAATCGAATTGGTATACCCTTCATTTCATACTCATTAAATTTCCAACCAGGCGTTTTATTACTAGCATCTATTTTTACTCGTGCAACCTTTTGAATATGTCCTTGTAACTCTGTTGCTTTTGCTAAAACTCCTTCTTTATGCTGAGCAATTGGTACAATAACAACTTGCACTGGAGCGACTTTTGGTGGCATTACAAGTCCATTATTATCGCTATGAACCATTATTAGCCCGCCTATCATTCTTGTTGATACACCCCAAGATGTTTGGTGCACATATTGCCATTTACCGTTACGATCTAAAAACTTAATATCAAATGCTTCTGAGAAATTCGTCCCAAAGTTATGAGAGGTTCCTGTTTGAAGCGCTTTTCCATCATGCATTAAACTTTCAATTGTATAAGTTGCCTTTGCTCCAGCAAACTTCTCTTTTTCTGTTTTTTGTCCTTTAATAACTGGTATCGCTAAATAATCCTCACAGAAAGAAGCATATAAGTTTAAAATATTTAATGTTTCAGCCTGCGATTCTTCTGCCGTTTCATGGATTGTATGACCCTCTTGCCATAAAAATTCAGTCGTACGAAGGAATGGTCTAGTTGTCTTCTCCCAACGAACTACTGAACACCACTGATTATATAACTTTGGCAAATCATTATAGGATTGCACAATTTTTGAAAAGTGCTCACAGAATAAAGTTTCAGATGTAGGACGTACACAAAGTCTTTCCGCTAACTTTTCATCCCCGCCATGTGTAACCCATGCTACTTCAGGAGCAAATCCTTCAACATGATCCTTCTCTTTTTGCAATAAACTCTCTGGGATAAACATTGGCATATATACATTTTCATGGCCAGTTTCTTTTAACTTCTCATCCATCACCTTCTGCATATTCTCCCATAAGGCATAACCATACGGACGTAAAATCATGCACCCTTTTACACTTGAATAATCAACAAGTTCGGCTTTTTTTACAATATCGGTATACCACTGCGCAAAGTCCTCTTCCATCTTCGTAATGGCTTGCACTTGTTCTTTTGCCATAGTCAGTCTTCCTCCTTCTAGAAAATACAAAAAAGCCCGCGTCCCTAAATAGGGACCGAGCTTTGCCGGCGTTACCACCCTGATTCATGCACAAAAATTGCGCATGCTCTCTTTTTGATAACGGGAAATTCCCGCTGCATATGCAGAACTCAAAGGCAGGTTCCATATTGCCTTTTTAAGAATCTTTCAGCCTGGCGGATTCTCTCTCTGCTAAAAAGGTTGAATATGTACTAGTCCTTTTTCATCGTTATAACGAAATAAATTTGTTGATTATCATAATACAAATTCTTTTTTAAAACAATAGCTAATTTTCTTATTATTATATATTCTTTTCATTTTTTACAGTTTTATACGTAGCTTTTTCGAGAGATTTTTACAAGTTGATGTGCAATCATACCAATAAGTGTACCTAGTAGAACGAAGAAACCAATAAATCCATATCCCATTCCTTCCCACCCACCAATAACCATCATGGTAACAGGAAATGATGCTAAGCAAAGAAGTATTACAATCAGTGCAAATATAATATCAAACTGTTTGTCTGGAAAACGTTTCTTTAGTAAATATGAAATAGCAAATACAAGGAGAATTGTGATGCCACCAATGATGTAAAATATACCGAATCCATCTAACCAGTCCATACTATTCCCTCCGTCCATAGATTCCCTTATACTTATTATATGTTTAATTTTTCTGAAAATAAACAATAAATTTTATTCAGAAACATATTTTTATTACTAGGTATTAATAGTAATATATAAGAATAGGTTTTATATAATTAGGAGGATTACTTTATGGATAAAGCATTAACGAATCGTGTCATTATTTTATCATTCGACTGTTTATCAGCTTTAGATTTTCCTATACTACAAAAACTACCTCATTTCCAATCTCTAATAAAAAAGGGCACGGTTGTCGAAAAAGTAGAACCAATTTATCCTTCTGTAACATATCCAAGCCACTCAACAATCGTAACCGGTAATTACCCTAACAAGCACGGTGTTGTTAGTAATACGTTACTTCAACCAGGACGTAAATCACCTGATTGGCATTGGTACCGAAAATCGATAAAAGGAACAACATTGTATGATGAAGCGCGTAAAGCAAATTTAACGACAGCTGCCCTTCTATGGCCTGTTACTGGGAGAGCAAACATTGATTACAATTTACCAGAAATTTTCCCCAATAGACCGTGGCAAAATCAAGTGTTAGTTTCCTTATTTAGCGGTAGCCCACTATACCAATTAGATTTAAATCGTCGTTTCGGCCATATAAGAAATGGTTTATCACAACCAGAGCTGGATGATTTCGTCCTCGCCTCTGCTGTACACACCATTCAGACGAAAAAGCCTAATGTTATGTTCGTACATTTCACTGATTTAGACACGCAAAGACATTATCATGGCTTTGAATCTAACGAAACAATAGCTGCAATTCATAGACATGATGAGCGGCTCGGGAAAATTATTCAAACTTTAAAAGACAGTGACCTATACGAAGAGAGTACAATTATCGCTCTTGGTGACCATAGCGCTTTAAGTGAAAACAAAGCGATTCAATTAAATGTGCTATTCCAACAAAAAGGCCTCGTATCTATAAATAAAAAAGGGCTATTAGTAGATTGGAAGGCCTATTGTCAAAGTTGCGACGGGTCTGCCTATGTATATGTGAAAGACAAAAATGATACGGATACAATTCGAGAAGTACAACTACTCCTTGAAGAACTGCTGCAAAATAAACAGAATGGAATTGAATTTATACTTCATGATGAAGCTGCGAAAGACTGCGGTGCAGATGGTAATTGTTTATTTATGTTAGAAGCGCAAGAGGGGTATTATTTCACTGAAAACTATACAGGAGATTTTATAAAAGAAATTACTGAAAAAGATGTTACGCCTAGTAAAAAATATACATTTGGTACGCATGGATACTCTCCAACAAAACCTAACTATGAAACAATTTTTATCGCTGCTGGAAAAGGAATAAAAACCGGCGTTACTGTCCCGTATATGAGACTTATTGATGAAGGTCCAACTATCGCTAGACTACTCGGTTTACACTTAGGCGAAACAGACGGATCAATTGTAGAGGATTTACTCCAATTGTAAGGAACTGTGTATATATGTAAAAGTTCTGTAAAAATCATCACTGTTTCTCTTTTTATAATTTTTATTTTTGTACACTGTTAGTAGAACAAATTTAAGGGGGAACACTATATGGAAAAAATGTCCAGACGAGAAAAAAGCTGGATATTATACGATTGGGCGAACTCGGTATATTCGCTCGTCATTACAACTGCATTATTTCCAATTTACTTTAAAGCAGCTGCAAAAGAAGCCGGGCTATCTGGTGCAACTTCAACAGCATATTGGGGATATGCAAACTCGTTCGCTACACTTTTAATTTCTATACTTGCTCCTATTCTCGGCACAGTTGCTGATTATAAAGGATTTAAAAAACGATTTTTCACATTCTTCTTTGGACTTGGTATCGTATTTACAAGTATGTTAGCAGTCGTTCCAACATCTCAGTGGTACTTATTATTAGGATGCTATATGCTCGCCTTAGTTGGTTTTGCTGGAGCCAACATTTTCTATGATGCATTTTTAGTAGATGTCACTTCTGAAGATAGAATGGATCGAATTTCTACAAGAGGTTTCGCTTTAGGCTATATTGGGAGTACTATTCCTTTTATCGGTTGTATCGCTCTTATTATTCTTGCTCAAAAAGGAACTATCCCTTTATCAGTTGGCATTGCTAGTCAAATTTCATTCGCGATAACAGCTCTTTGGTGGGGGTTATTTACAATTCCGATGCTTAAAAACGTAGAGCAAACACACTATATTGAGCGTCATCCAAGACCTATTAGAATGAGCTTCAAACGTCTTGCTGATACTTTTAAAAATATTAAAGAATATAAAACTGTATTTATGTTTCTAATTGCTTACTTTTTCTATATTGACGGAGTCGATACAATTATTACTATGTCTACAGCTTACGGGACCGACCTCGGTATCAGTGCAACGAATCTATTAATCATATTATTTGTAACACAAATTGTCGCTTGTCCATTTGCGTTACTATACGGAAAACTATCTGAAACATTTACTGGTAAAAAAATGTTATATGTCGGTATCATTATTTATATCATTATTTGCACATATGCTTATTTCTTAAAAACGACACTTGATTTTTGGATTTTAGCAATGTTAGTTGCTACATCTCAAGGTGGTATTCAAGCACTAAGTCGTTCATACTTTGCAAAACTAGTACCAAAAGAATCTGCTAATGAATTCTTCGGATTTTATAATATCTTTGGTAAGTTCGCCGCAATTATGGGCCCGGTATTAGTCGGTGTTACAACGCAATTAACAGGAAAAACAAACGCTGGTGTTCTTAGTATTATTGTATTGTTTATTATCGGTGGATTCTTACTAACTAGAGTTCCAGAAAATAATACATCCGTTACACCACCTAGTCCAAAGACTAAAACGCTATAAGAAAAGATCCTCTTCTCATAAGAAGAGGATCTTTTTTATTTTTAACGGTGCGCCTTATAATGAACGACTCTACTGCTTGTACAAAAATAATTTATCAACAGTTGTTCCTAATACTTCAGCTAAACGGAATGCTAACGCTAAGCTTGGATCATATTTATTATTCTCAATTGCATTTATCGTTTGTCTAGAAACCTTGCATTTATCAGCTAATGCGCCTTGTGAAATATTATTTTCAGTGCGTAATTCATAGATTTGATTTTTCACACCATTGCTCCTAACCTGTAAAATTGTTTTTACAACATCAGTATATAATTGGCTCATATAGTTGTCAAAAGTTCCTCAAAGAAAAAGGGAGCAATTTTGCTCCCTTACAATAGTTATTTCGAAGCTAACGAATTTGTTAGTGCCTCTTTATTAGCAACATCTTCTTTTTTTATTTGCATACGTAGAACTGGCCCTATCGCTAATAAAATAAGTGCCATCGCTATACAAAATACAGTAACTAGTGAAGTTAGTTCCTTTAATCCTCCAGCTAGTGAAGTTCCAATTAGCATTGCCCCCATAAACAGTGGTAAAATCGTCCCATTTACTCTTCCAACCATATTTTCTGGTACAAGTTGAATCATAAGCGTACCGACAACAATATTAACACAAGCTAAACAAATACCTGTTCCAAATCTCATGAAACTAGTAATCCAAAATGATGTAGATAGCCCTTCTACTAAAAATGATATCGCTAATATGCCCATACCGAATACAAACATCTTTTTCGGATTCACTTTTGAAGCAAAAATTGCAGCAACAATACCACCGATTAACATACCTATTCCATCAGCTGCTGCTAAATATTGAACAGCTTCTTTTTCCATGCCTAAACGTTCAATTACAAGGAATACTTCTAATGGATTCGTTAATCCAACAGCTAAACCCATAATTGTAAAAGTGATCGTAATCATACGTAAATTTTTCGTGTGAAGAACGTATTTCCATCCTTCTTTTATATCATTTTTTAATGAATCTCTTGCCACTTGCTCTTTTTCAACCCATTTTGGTAAAAATGAAAGGGCGATAGCAGATAACAAAAATAAAATGATTAAGCTATATAGTGACGTAAATAAACCAAGTTGTGTATACACAAGCGATCCTACCACTGGCCCAAAAATTAGAAATAATGACTGTAATGTTTGGTTAAATGCAATCGCATTTGCTACCTGTTCTTCTTTTACATAGCGCTTAAATATACGCGAAGATGAGGGCTGAGAAAACTGACCTACAATCGCGGAAATGAGTGTTGCAAAAAATATAGCCTGCCAATAATCCAGCTTTAACAACAGGACAATTCCTATAATAGACAGTACACTCAACACATCTCCAGCGACCATTGTTCTTTTCGGATTCCAGCGATCTGCTAATGCACCACCAATGAACGAGAAAATAAAGATAGGTGCATACTCCATGACAGATAATAGAGACACTGAAACTGGATCATTATTTGTCCGCTCCATTATGAAATATAAAAGAGCCATATTTCTGATCCAAATTGCAAATTGTTGTAAAATATCAGATGCCATAACGAGCATAAATGCTCGGTTTTTAAATAAAGCTTTCACTTTCATTCCCCTTCCATAAACCGACCGTTCGGTCTAATTTGTTTTGTAAGAAAAGCAACTGACTTATTATTCAGCTGCCATTCCTTTTAACAATACATCTATTGCCTTTTTATAAATACGTTTCAACTCTTTATAATCTAACTCGTAGTAAAGTACTCCAAGCCCTGATAATAATCCGTTCACAATATACATAAGATCACGAGTATTATCTTCACGGAACTCTCCAGACTGTATACCTGCTTCAATTAATTTCTCAAACATAACATATGATTCTCTAGTTAAAGCTAACAGTTCATCCAGAATCTCTTTACTTACAACTTGGCTCATAGAGAATTCCTCTATTGCATTTGAAATTGGTTGCTGTATGTCCTCTACATGATATTCCGCGAGACCATATAGTTTTTCAGTACTAGTGCTATACAACTTCTCTTTTTCATTCCATTTTTCAACCCAATCATACGTATGCTGTTTCACTACAAATAAAAATAAATCTTCTTTACTTTTAAAGTGATAATAAATACTTCCTTTACTTCGCTCTGTAATTTCACAAATCTCTTCCATAGATGTAGCTGCGTAGCCCTTCTGTGAAAATAGACTTTCTGCTTTATATGCAATTTCTTTCTTTATCTCTTCTGCGCTTCTTCTCATATTCACACCTCTTTAAACCGACCGTTCAGTCTAATAATAACAAATCAAAAACCTCTATCGCAAGAGGCTATATTCCTTATTTAAGAAAACGTACTTTCAAACCAAGTTCGAATCATATGTATTGTTCCAAATTTAAATGCTAATTTAACAAGAATTACACCTCCCGCAGCTAATAAAAATAACACTACTTTCCCCTTATTTTTCACTTTCGGTTCCCTTTTCATTTCCATTCCCCTTAGTATATTAAAAATATTAATCAAATGTTTGTTTAACTGTGTTTATGCAATATGTAAGCCAACTAATCAAACGTTTGTTTAAAAAGAAATACGCCTATATAAGGCGCATTTTCATCAATCACCGCCACCACCGCAGCTTCCCCCGCTATCTCCCCCAAAAGACCCTCCACAATCATGTGAGCCACCATCATGCGAGCTATCATTATCAGATCCAGCAAAGAAAAATAATGGTGATGAGCTGTTAGATGAATTATGAATGTTATTTTGTTTTGTAAGATTTACCTTCTTTTTGTTCGATCGAACTGCTGTTACGATTATTCCAACTACAACAAATAATAGTATGACAATAATAAATTCCATATAAAAGCCTCCCTTATTCCTCGAATAATTGAATGGTTCTCTCTAGATTTTCAAGTGAAATGAAGCGCGATTCTCGAAGGATCTCTTTTCCATTATAAAATAATAAAATTGTCGGTCCTGTAAATACGGCATATCGCCCCGCAATCTCTTGCATGTCTTGTAGTAATATCTCTATTTTCTCTACGTAATCATAATTCTCTAATACGCAATTTACTTTTCTTAGCATAACATCACAAACACCACAATTTTCCGTTTTAATAAACAGAAGTACCAATTGTTGTTCTTCGATATAGGTCGCTAATTCTTCTATCGTTTTAAATATAGTCATCTTATCCCTCTTAGCGTAATTTACGAAATACTTTGTCTTGATACATACGAAAAGCTGAACTATCTTTAATCTTTCTCTTTTCCATTACCTGCTGAAAACGAAGCGTTTTTACTGTTAACTCTTCTCTTAATTTCTTTCTCTCTTCTTCATCATAACAGCAAGCAATTAGATCCTCTATTTTTAATATATCTTTTTGTAGTTCCATTTCTGGTGGAATCATTCCCGCATTTTTTAAAATTTTATAACTCATTCTAAGTTCTGGAGGTACCATTGAAAGATCTTCTAATTGTAGTGGTTTTCCTTTTCCCGGAAGATAATCAAGATCACCATTCCGTATTGCTTGTCGAATTTTTTCTTCAGCAATGTTCAAAAACACATCCACACCATTCCCTCCTTTACATATTTTTACTATTATTTTACATGATATTTCCTTATCTTTCTACGTCTTTAATAATTGGCTCCATACAATTTTTTCTCAAATTTATTTATAATGAGCTATTTCCTCCCATACCGACCTTTCGTTTTCATATATAGTTTGTATTCAAGCCTTTTTGTATTGAGAAAGTCTTTTTCAACTTAATAAAGCGTTTACACTAAATCTTACATTTGTTACGATTTAATCACCCCCAGCTCCCTTGTATAGACTTCGTGATGTCTGATCATTTTATCTAGACGTTTCATACGTCTAGATTCATTTTGATTTATTGGCGTATGCCTTTAAATATATCTTTTATTTTGAAAGGAGAAATGGCTATGAGGTCTCAAAAATTCACACTGCTATTACTATCTCTACTACTTTTCTTACCTCTTTTTCTCACAAATTTTATTACTCCAAATCTCGCATTAGCAGATTCACCAAAGCAAAATCAAAAAATTGTTGGGTACTTTCCTTCGTGGGGCGTTTACGGACGTAATTATCAAGTTGCTGACATTGATGCATCAAAACTTACTCACCTTAACTATGCTTTCGCGGATATTTGTTGGAATGGAAAACATGGAAACCCTTCTACTCATCCTGATAATCCAAATAAACAAACGTGGAACTGTAAAGAATCTGGTGTACCATTGCAAAATAAAGAGGTTCCTAATGGTACTCTCGTACTCGGTGAACCATGGGCTGATGTTACCAAATCGTATCCTGGCTCAGGTACAACTTGGGAAGATTGCGATAAGTATGCCCGTTGCGGAAATTTCGGAGAACTAAAACGATTAAAAGCTAAATATCCTCACTTAAAAACAATTATTTCCGTTGGTGGCTGGACTTGGTCTAACCGCTTTTCTGATATGGCCGCTGATGAAAAAACAAGAAAAGTATTTGCTGAATCTACAGTAGCTTTTCTTCGCGCATATGGGTTTGATGGCGTAGATTTAGACTGGGAATATCCGGGCGTTGAAACGATTCCTGGTGGTAGTTATCGTCCTGAAGATAAACAAAATTTCACTCTCCTTCTTCAAGACGTCCGAAATGCTTTGAATAAAGCAGGTACTGAAGATGGCAAACAATATTTACTAACAATCGCGTCCGGTGCAAGCCAACGCTACGCTGATCATACAGAGCTAAAGAAAATTTCTCAAATACTCGATTGGATTAATATTATGACATATGATTTCCACGGTGGATGGGAAGCTACTTCTAATCATAATGCAGCTCTATACAAGGATCCAAATGACCCAGCAGCAAATACGAATTTTTACGTAGATGGTGCTATAAATGTTTATACAAATGAAGGTGTTCCAGTCGATAAACTAGTATTAGGCGTACCTTTTTACGGACGTGGATGGAAAAGTTGTGGAAAAGAAAATAACGGACAATATCAACCTTGCAAACCAGGTAGCGATGGGAAACTTGCTTCTAAAGGTACTTGGGATGATTATTCTACCGGTGACACAGGTGTGTATGATTACGGTGATTTAGCAGCCAATTACGTTAATAAAAATGGTTTTGTACGCTACTGGAATGACACAGCTAAAGTACCTTACTTATATAATGCGACTACAGGCACATTTATTAGCTACGATGACAATGAATCTATGAAATATAAAACAGACTATATAAAGACGAAGGGTTTAAGCGGAGCAATGTTTTGGGAACTAAGCGGGGATTGCCGTACAAGTCCAAAATATAGTTGCAGTGGTCCAAAATTACTTGATACGCTAGTAAAAGAATTACTTGGTGGACCTATTAGTCAAAAAGATACTGAGCCACCAACGAATGTTAAAAATATTGTAGTTACGAATAAAAATTCAAGCTCAGTTCAATTAAGCTGGACTGCATCCACTGATAACGTAGGCGTTACTGAATACGAAATTACTGCCGGAGAAGAAAAATGGAGTGCAACAACAAATAGCATTACAATTAAAAACTTAAAACCTAATACGGAATACACATTTTCAGTAATTGCCAAAGATGCTGCTGGAAATAAATCACAACCTACCGCTCTTACTGTCAAAACGGATGAAGCTAATACGACACCTCCTGATGGAAATGGCACTGCTACATTTTCAGTCACTTCGAATTGGGGTAGCGGTTATAACTTCTCGATTATAATCAAAAATAATGGAACGACTCCTATTAAAAATTGGAAATTAGAATTTGATTATAGCGGCAATTTAACACAAGTTTGGGATTCTAAAATTAGTAGTAAAACAAATAATCATTATGTAATTACGAACGCAGGATGGAATGGCGAAATTCCTCCTGGTGGATCTATTACAATTGGTGGTGCAGGAACGGGTAATCCTGCCGAACTTTTAAATGCCGTCATTAGCGAAAACTAGACGTAATATCCATTAATTATTTCACTAAAGTTTGAATTTAGGTTCGAGAAATACCTCCTAAATTCAAACTTTTAATTTTATGAAAAATCAAAAACATCAAAATAACCTATTATAATTATATTTAGTTTCTAATATGAAGTTTATATGAAGTTCATTTGAATTTTACATGAATTCCCTTTAATTTCTATTGTCTTCCTATAATATCCACATTATCCTTTACATATAGGAATTATTTTCATTCCATTTTGAACTATCTATATATATAAAGAAAGATAGTCACCTGTTAGGGAAAGGCTTTCGTATTATTATAAATATAACAAAAGAAAAAGCACGCTTATAAGCGCACCATAAGAGTGCTTCTTCATACAATTCTCATGTAAGAGTTCTCGAAAATCATGTTAATCACAAAGAAAAGGCATTAGCTCATAAAAGCTAATGCCTTTTCTTTATTCATATTGTTCAGCATTCCAATCTTCTATATTCCATACTTTTGTTATCCACGATTCATAGAAAGAAGGTTCATGTGAGACAATTAAAACTGTTCCTTTGTATTGTTGTAACGCTTCCTGTAAAGCCATCTTAGTTTCTACATCCAAATGATTAGTCGGTTCGTCTAAAATTAAAACATTGCTTTTCGTTACGATAAGTTCACATAAACGCACTTTCGTTTGCTCTCCACCGCTTAATAAACGAATAGGTTTTAATACGTGTTCTTCTTTCAATCCACACTTCGCTAATGCTTGGCGCACTTCTTTCTTTGTCATATCTGGTCGTTCTGCCCAAACTTTCTCTAACGGTGTTATTTCTGAAGCAAACTCTTCCTGTGCAAAATAAGCAGGATTTACTCGTTCCCCAACAAAAATTGAACCGCTTAGCGGCTTTATTTGACCTAATAACGTCTTTAACATTGTCGTTTTTCCAATACCGTTATGACCAACAACAGCTATCTTTTCTCCTTTTTTCACTTGTAAATTCAAGTCTGGAAATAACGGCTCACTATAACCCACTCTTAGTTTCTCAGCCTGTAATATACGACTTACTGGTTCATTATAAACAGTAAAAGCAAAACGGGACCGAGGTACATTATTAACCTTTTCAACCCTTTGCATTTTCTCCAATACTTTCTCTCGACTTTTTGCCTGTTTTGCTTTTCGAATCTTATTTTTTTGAATAAATGTTTCTAACTGAGCAATTTCTTTTTGTTGTTTCACATACGCCGATTGTAATTGTTTCCTTTGTACTTGGTAACTTTGTAAAAACTTTTCATAATCCCCTACATATCGCTTAACTTTTCGTTCTTCTAGATGGTAAATGACATTCGTAATATTGTTCAAAAATACTTCATCATGCGAAATGATAATATAAGCTTTTTCGTACAGTTTCAAGTACGATTGCAACCATTCTATATGTGCTGTATCTAAATAGTTCGTTGGTTCATCTAGCAATAAAACATCAGCTTTTTCTAGAAGAAGCTTTCCTAGTAATAACTTTGTCCGCTGTCCTCCACTTAACTTTGAAACATCCTTTTCCAATCCTATTTCAAACAGCCCTAAACCAATTGCCACTTCTTCAATTTCTGTATGAATTTGATAGAAATTAGAGTTTTCCAATATAGTTTGTAACTCTCCATACCTTACTAACAATTTTTCTACTTCTACTGCTTCAGCCATCTCTTCTGCAGTTTTTAACATTTCGTATTCAATCGCATACAAGTTAGAAAATGCACTTTGCAAGTATCCTTCAATTGTTATTCCTTCTTGTAAATCTATATGCTGCTGCAAAAATCCAACCTTCACATGTGGAAACCATTCAATGTTCCCATCATCATGTATAAGTTCTCCTGTTAAAATTCTTAGCAGTGTTGATTTTCCAATCCCATTTTTCCCTACTAACCCAACATGCTCCCCCTTTAATAATCGAAAGCATGCATTATATAAGATGGTTTTCTCACCATACGAATGACTTAAATTTTCTACTGTTAATATACTCATTTTTTTCTCTCCTTTACTTATCGTCCATAAGCTAAATAGAGAGACCAACAGTATGAAGCCTTATTTAATTATGCATATAAAAATGGGTAAGGTGAATACACCTTACCCATTACATATTATCGTAAAAAAGGATTAAGGTTCTTTACCTGCTGTCTTCAATTTAGCTTAATCTTAAAAAATGGGCAGACTTCTCCCATATCAAGCTAAAACCATTTGAAGAACAGTTGATAAAGTCATTTTATCCTTTCACTCCTTTAACATTTGTTATATTAAGAGTATAAACTACTCTGTTATATTCTATTCTCTGTTTTTCCTTTTGTTCCTTCTCCATCTTTTCATATTCTAAAAAAAGCCTCTTAACAGTAATTATACTAAAAACTGTTAAAAGGCTTTTTCTATTTTTTCATATAAGGAGCTAACACACTTAAAATCTCTTCTTTATCCTTTTTTAATTCGAGTGATGTTAACATATCCATCGTTCTCGGCCTAGGTAATTTCACTTGTACCTCGCCAACTATTGACGCTGGTCTTTGAGATAAAATAAATACGCGATCTGAAAGCAAGATTGCCTCATCTAAGTCATGTGTCACCATAACGATTGTTTGCTTCTCTTGATGCCAAGAGTTTAAAAGCCAGCTATGTACTTCCATTTTTGTAAATGCATCTAATTTACCAAAAGGCTCATCCAGCAGCATAATTGGCTTTTCACATAAATATGTGCGCAGAAAACTAATTCTTTGACGCATACCACCAGATAATTCATCTGGATAATGGTCTGCATATTCATCTAGTTCGAACTGCTTTAATGCTTCCATTCCTTCTGTCAGCCTTTGTTTTTTCGGCTTTCCTTCAATTTCTAACGGAAGAACGATATTTTGCAAAGCTGATCGCCACGGTAGTAATAAATCTTGTTGTGGCATATAACTAACAACATCTTGCTCTTGTACTTGCTTATCTTTATACATTACGTTCCCGCTTGTTGGTTTTTCAACATTTGCAATCATGTTTAATAATGTGCTTTTCCCGCAACCACTCGGTCCTACAAAGGAAACAAACTCTCCCTCTTGTATAGAGGCACTAATATTCTCTAATACATTCTTTCCGTCGAAAGATTTCACTATATTTTTTATTTGTAATCCGCTCATTTTTCACTTGGAAGGAATTCATTTGTAAAAGCATCTTTTACATCGATTTTCTTTTTAATAACTTTGTTGTCATATAAGAAATTCATGTAATTCGTCCAAATTTCTTCCTTCTGTACTCCCCATGCTTTCGCATCATCTTGATACTTCGTACTTAACCATTTCTGGCTTTCTTGAACTAAATCTTTATTTACATCTGGAACAGCTTTAATTAGAATATCAGCAGCTTCTTTCGGTTCCTTAATTGCAAAATTATAACCTTCTGTTGTTGCACTCATAAACTTTTTCACAAAGTCTTTATCTTGCTTCGTATGTTTTTCACTCGTAATAATAACAGGACTATAGAAATCAAGCGCTGGATCTAAGTCCTTCACCATAATCGTATTTAACTCTTTTCCTTGGCGCTTCGCTTCAATACCATCCCAACCGTAATAAATCCATTCGAAATCTGCATCACGGCCGATTGATTTAAAGAAATCTGTTTGTCCTAAGATGATTTTTTCAACTTTATTAAAATCAGCTTGATGCTTATCCATAATCGTCTTTAATGTCGCTTCTTCCGCTGGTCCTCCCCAGCCGCCATAACGTTTACCTTCAAAATCTTTTGGTGACGTCATATTATCTTTCTTAAGCGATGCAAACGCTGAAGTGTTGTGCTGAATAATCGCTCCTACAGATACAACAGGAATTCCTTCCACACGAGCTAATGTTACATTTTCTTGTGCGCTTATTGCGAAGTCTGCTTTTCCTGATGCTATCATTTGCTCTGCTGTTACATTGTCACCTGGTTGAATAATTTCTACATCTAATCCTTGCTTTTTGTAATAATCTTTCGTTTGCGCTACATACAAGCCAGTATGATTCGTATTTGGAAACCAATCTAATACTACTTTTACTTTTTGATCTTTACTTGCACTTTCTTCTTTCTTCGCCGGATTACATCCAGCCACACCTACCGCTACTAAGGCAGCTAACATAACTTTCAAACCTTTTTTCATTTTCTGCCGTCCTTTCTATATATCCATGGTGCTGTTATTCTTGCCATAAACTCTACGATAAAATACAGGCATAATGTCACTATAACGATGATTGCTGCAACACCAAATACTCGGGCAGTCAAAAAGGATTTTGTAGCCCTCGTAAGCATAACGCCTAATCCTTCATTTGCACCGAGCCATTCTCCGATAATTGCCCCCATTACGCTATATGTAACTGCAATTTTTAAACCGGAGAAAAAGTATGGAAGCACTGCTGGAAATTTTACTTTCTGGTAAACTTGCCATTTTGTCGCCTTCATTGTTTGTAACAGCTTCAACATGTTTTTATCTACTGTTTGAAAACCTTCTAAAATACTAAGCGCAATTGGGAAGAAACAAACGAGTATTACGACCATTACTTTCGGCAACATCCCATATCCAAACCAAATAATAAATAGCGGTGCAAGTACAACAATTGGAATTGTTTGCGAAATAACGAGCAATGGATTTATTAAAATACGAAATAAAGGTATAACGTCCATAATAATTGCGATGCTCGTCCCCAATAAAATTGCAAAGAATAGTCCAATTATAACTTCCTGCAGTGTTTGCATCGTATTTGGTAATAGTAAATCTTTCATCCCAATTAATTCTTGAACAATGGCAGAAGGCTTTGGTAAAATCCACGGTTCGATTTTAAATAATGAAACAGATCCTTCCCATATCGCAATGAGAAGGATAAGCCAAATAGTTGTAATAAGTTTAGATTGCTTCTGGTTTTGCATATTCATCACGGTACTTCCAAACCTTTTCATCTATCGTTACACCAGTGCTTGGACGATAATGGATTTTAATAGAAGTAATCACTTCTTCTGCTCCAGCATCGACGCAAGCTTGTTGCGCACGTTTAACGACATCAAGAAGTACATCTAATTCTCCTTCCAAAGTTGTTTCCATTGCCCCTACTTCATAACGAACTCCCGATTGTTGCACAACTTCAATTGCTTTATCGACAACAGAATATACATCTTTCGTTTTCGCTTGTGGTACTACTGAAAATGACATTGTAACTTGTTGTGACATAATAAAATCCCCCTTATAAAATTAGATTTCAAAAATAAGAAAAGGCTTTCCTACTGCGTAGGAAAGCCTTGTATGCAAGTTATTATAGAATAACATATGCTACATCACTTTAAGTAACTCCCTACGCTGGCATTATCCAGATCAGGTTGAGGGTCGATGTTTACTTACATCCTCTCAGCCAATTGGCTCCCCGGTCCTTAATTCGTTTTCATTGTAGCATGATTTATTTTATTGAACAAACAAAAGCATGCATAATCATTTCATTATTTTTGGAAAATATCCAACTTTTTCACCATGAGCTAATAACTGCTGTATAAATTCTTTATTGATTGCTGGTACTATCAATTCTTTTTTCTTAATCCATTCATTCGTTCTACGCGTACCCATTACAATTTCAGATTGCTGCGCTCCATCTCCTGCAACTTGAGAAGCAATTAACTCTGCTATTACTTCATTTCCCTTCGCTAATTCAAGTCCGGTATTTACATATTCTGAAAGTGGAACCATTTCAAGATTGTATCCACACTCTCCAATTAACTGTATAAATTGTTCAAACTCAATTTGATGTGGATGACAAATATGTAACGTCTCTCCTACAATTTGCGAATCTTTTAAATACGATACAATTGATTTACTAGCAAAATCAATTGGTGTGAAATCAACTTTCCACTTCACATTTGGTGCTTTCCCAATTAATAGCATTGTTTTAATAAGACGATAAAATGCGTTTCCTTCAATATTTTGTTGGAACGAACCTGTTTCTGAATGGCATGCTAAATTACCTGCACGATAAATATTTCCTCGCAAACCATTTTTCATTGCTTCACGAACAATGTTTTCCGCTTGTAGTTTACTATTTAAATATACATTCTCTAAGTCTACACTGTAATTAAAATCACCAGTTTTCATGTATGTATCCCATTGATCTACCGCTAATTCTAACGGGATACCAATTGTAGAAATAAAATGGAATGTAGCACCTTTCTCCGCTAATGCTAGCATACGGCTAGTTCCTTGGACATTTATATTTTCAAATTGTTTTACATCTCCAAAATGTCTTACATCTGCACCGCAATGAATTATCGTATCCATCTTAGAACTGATGAACATAAATTCTTCTTCGCTCATCCCAAGATACTCTTCCCCTAGATCACCAGCTACGGCCTGTATACGCTGTAACCATTCTTCACATATATCACTAAAGTAGCCTGTTAATGTATCTATAATTCTTTGTTGCACATCTTTGGTTGGTCTTACTAAACAATAAATAGTAGCAGATGTATCTCTCAACAATTCATATAATATGTGTGATCCTAAATAACCAGTAGCTCCTGTTAAAAAGACATTTAAAATCTGGGTTTCTTCCAAAACGTTTGCATACGTAATAGTATCTGGTTCGTGAATCACTTTATATTCACGAAATACTTCTTCTTTCTCTACTTTTACTTCTCGCTCAATTCGAGCTAATCCATATATCGTTCTTTCTTTAAAGAAATCTTGAATTGTTAAATGTGAAAAATCTTCTTTTAATAATGTTAAGACTCGTAATACTTTTAATGAATGTCCACCAATTGTAAAGAAATCATCATGCACTCCAACTTTTGAAATTCCTAATACTTCCGCCCAAGCGCGCGCTATTTGTTTCTCTGCTTTATTAGAAGGTGCAACATATTCTTGTAGACGAACCGGTTCATACTTTTCTTCTAACTGAGCTAACTTCTTAACATCAATCTTTTTATTAGGTGTAAGTGGTAATTCATTAATATAAATTAGTTTAGATGGCACCATATAATCTGGTAATTGCTCTTGTAACTGATAAACTAATTCTGGTATTTCTTTTTTATTTAAAGTTGTATAGAACGCGATTAAATATTGGCTACCTTCCTTACTCTTCTTAGCAAAAACAGCATTTTCTTTTATATTATGATTTTGAGAAATTTTACTTTGGATTTCTCCTAGTTCAATACGATGTCCTCTAATCTTTACTTGATCATCTTTCCGATGTAAAAATTCTATATTTCCATCCTCTAACAACTTAACGATATCACCTGTTTTGTATATATTAACTATAGGATTAAAAGGGTTCTGAATAAAAGCTTCAATTGTTTTATTAGGCTTATTAAAATACCCTTTTGCTAATCCTACTGAATCTATATATAATTCACCAGGTACACCAATTGGACAAAGATTCATATTCTCATCCAAAATCATAACTTGATAATTAGCACATGGTTTACCAATGGGAATACTCGCAACATCCTCATTTAACTGACTAGGTATTTTATAGGTTGTCGTCACTACAGTACATTCTGTCGGTCCGTATACATTGTGAATTTCAACATTTGTACCTATTCTTTCTCTCCACAATTTAATAACCTCTACAGGCAACATTTCACCGCCAATCGCAATTCTTTTTAGGGAAGCTAGCTTATATATATCTTCTTCTGCTAAATAAGTTGCTACTTGTCGAACAAAAATTGTTGCTAATGCCAAGATCGAAGTTGCTTTCACTTTATAGATTGCATTTGCAAATGCTTCTACAGACAATCGCTCTTCCTCTAATAATACATACAAGTTTCCTCCGCAGAATAAAGAAGCAAATGACTCCCATACAGAAGCATCGAAACTAAAAGAAGGAAATTGGGCAAATACATCCTCTTCTGTCAATTCATATTGCTTTTGCATCCAAGTGTACAGATTAACAACGCCTCTATGTGCTAACATCGTTCCCTTTGGATTCCCTGTTGAACCAGATGTATAAATCATATAAGCTACATCATCACAATGAATAGACAACTTTACATCTATATCTTCACAAGTTTCACTATCATACATTGAAACTGTTTGAACCCCATCACATGTTATAGGCGTCTCTTTCATCAATATAACTTTCGCTTGGCTATCTTGAATAATGTACTGTATTCTACTTTCCGGATAATCTGGATCAATCGGAACATACGCTGCACCAGCTTTTAATATAGCTACCATACTTACTACTGTGTCTATGCTACGTTTCATAAATATTCCAACATAGTCTCCTAATTGGACGCCATTTTTAATTAACATATGAGCTATTTGATTACTTTTTTTATTTAGCTCCTCATAAGTTAAAGTACCTTCCCTTGAAGATAAAGCTATACGATTTGGAAATTGAGTAACAGTATTATAGAACATATCGACGATACTTTTCTCAGGATATACTGCTGTCGTATCATTCACTTGACTATAAAGTGCCATCTCGGCCTCTGTAATAATATTAAAATTCTTTATATAATTATTCTTATTTTGTGATGTACAAATTAAAACACCTTGTATTTGTTGTGCATAACGAGTAATCGTTGTTTCCTTCCAATTAACACTATTAAATATTATTTCTACACTTTGCATATTTTTACTAAATACAAATTGTAATGTATTCGTGTCTTGTAGCTCATAATATGTTTCACCAATAATAATAGGTGACATTTCATATAATGTATTACCGTTTTGAAACTCTTCTATTTCTTCCTCATTCATTTCTTTAATTTGTTCCAGTTGCTCTTCAATCTGTAAATTCAAACTTTCATAGGAGAGAAAATTAGAAACTTCAATAGTAATCGGAAATAAACTTCCTCTTACATGATAAAGCACGACAATATGTTTTTCTTTAGAAATATGATATAACCACGTTGCAGTCGCTCCTATTAAATCTACAATGTGAGTCAAATTTGGAAATAGTTCAGTTTTCCTTTTTATCCTAAGTTCCGTTCCTTGCACATCTTTAGGTATTTTAATACTTCCTTCTACTTTCCCTAAAAATTCTTTTACCATCTCATTATAAGAAATTGCTAATTTCATATTTATGTAAATTCCTCTCTTAAATATAATAAAGGTGTGAAAATTCACACCTTTTTCATCCCTTATTAACGGGCAGATTCGTTCAATTCATAATCAGTAGCGGAGATATCCCCTTTGATTAGAATTGAACTTTCTCCTTATTCGCTTTTAAACTCACCAATAAGCTCTTGTAATTCCTGAGAAAGCCAACTTAAAGAAGTCGCTAATTCTGCAATATCTTGTACTGATATTTCTTGCTCTTTCATGCTTTCTTCAACATTACTACTGCTGTTGGCATAAGTGTTTGCAATATGTGATAATTCATTTACGACTTGAACGATATTCTGGCTATTTTGTAAAATGTCACTCGAATTACCCGAAACAGCTTTTACTTGATCTGTAACAGATTGCGCTGATTTGGAGATTTTTTCAAAGAAATTCCCACTACTTTGAACAAGTGAAATTCCAGTTTCTACTTCTTTTGAACCTTTTTGCATTGAAACTACAGCATCTTCTGTCTCAGCTTGTGTTTCACCAATTAATTTCGCTATATCTTTAGCAGACGCTTCCGTTTGTTCTGCTAATTTTCGTACTTCATCAGCAACAACTGCAAACCCTCTCCCCGCTGCTCCAGCACGTGAAGCCTCAATAGAAGCATTTAAAGCTAATAAATTTGTTTGATTTGAAATACCTGTAATTACAGTTACGATATCACTAATTTCTTTTGACCTTGTTTCTAACGAATAAATGATGGAAGATAAATCTTGTACTGCATTTTGAATTAAACTCATTTGATTAATAATTTGTCCAATCACTTCATTACCTTCAATTGAATGTTGCTCCATACCTTCAGAAGCAACCGCAACTTGTTTCGCAGCCCCAGTTATCTCTTCTACCTTATCTTCCATTCCATGTACAATCTCTAAACATTGTTGTACTGAAGTTTTTTGAGACTGTGCCCCTACTCTTAAACCTTCAATAGAACTTGCAATCTCTTGAACTGCCATGCTGTTTTCCTCTGTACTCGCCGACAATTCTTGTGAAGAAGAAGAAACTTGCTCAGCAGTTTGCCTTACTTTATCTATAATCCCTTTAAACTTTTCAATCGTGTTATTGAAATAAACATTAATAATTCCAATATCATCTGGTCTTTCTTTTAATTTAATACTTAAGTCACCTTCACCAATTTTACGTAACCCTTCTCGTAAATCTTTTAATGGAGCTAACGAGTGACGCACGATAAAGAATTGAGTAATAGTCGCAATTGCTAATGAAATAATGATAAAGAGTAAGCCCTGTATCATAAACTTCTCTTTTGTAATAGGAACAATGGAAGCATCTAAGTCAGCCGCAATAATTGCAACAATATTATTTTCTCCATCTGTAATTGGTTCTAATATTGTCACCCACGAACCTATTTCATCTTCATATACTTCTGTCATTTGGGCCTTTTTCGTATCAATGACTTTATCGTATGCCTTCATCCAATGAGCGGGTTGTTCATAATAATCTCCCGGCTTTATAGGGAACGCTTTTGTTAACTCTGTAGTCAAACCAACGAGTTGTAATTCTCGCTTTTCATTCGGCTTTGCTCCTGTAACATACGTTTGTCCAACACTTTTCAATTCTTTTGACACTTCATCTAATTTCTCTGTTAACTTTTCTTTTTTCACTTTTTCGGCTGTAGGATCTTTCGCCATGTCTCTAACTAATTCTACATCCAATTTTTTCAATACTATTTCTCCTGTTTCAATAGACTGCCTTTCAAATAAAGACATCATACTATTTTGAAACATGTTGAAACTTAGTGCACCCATACTTCCAACAAGTGTCAAAATAACTAATACGGTTAATAAGACGTTCTTTTGAAGGAACGATAACTTATGCCAATATTTTTTCATTAATATCCACCTTCCTTAATTAACATAAACAAAAAAACAAAATATATGAATATTTTGTTTGAAAATGTTTCTCAATATGTTCGAGAATAAAAAAAAGCCAATGTAAAAGCATTGGCCAAGACCAACCCTATCCGTCCGGTAACTGGCTAGCGTAGCCTTTCGACCTTAGCTCCTGTAGTTTTGCGTCCTCATGTTTCCATCAGTTTGCCTTTCTCGCTGAACGAGTTGAACGATATGGGAGTTCTATGAGAATTAATTTATTCTCTTTCAAAGATTACAACATATAAATCAAAATGTCTACTTATTTAGAGATATAAATACAAATTTTTAATGCATTGCTTTTTCAAAATAATTTCAAAAAGTACGTGAATGTTACTTTTTTTGTGTTATATAATAAAAAATGTATAAACAACAAGGATTTCTTCGGGTATTTATTTAATTTTCATTCAAATTAAACTATTCGAATATATCTTAACTAATGAATTTCGGAGGTAGTTTATCATGTTTTGGCTACAATTTCTTACCTTGTTACTCTGTATTTTTATTGGTGCACGCCTAGGCGGAGTTGGTTTAGGAGTAATGGGTGGAGTTGGTATGGCAATACTCGTTTTTGTCTTCCACTTACAACCAACCGCGCCTCCTATCGATGTAATGCTTATGATTTTGGCAGTAATTACAGCCGCTGGTGCTTTGCAAGCTGCTGGAGGAATGGACTATCTTGTTCATCTAGCTGAAAAAGCATTGCGAAAAAATCCAAAGCGTATTACTTTTTTTGCTCCAATTGTTACTTATTTATTCACACTATGTGCAGGTACTGGTCACGTTGCCTATTCTGTACTTCCTGTTATTGCAGAAGTCTCTCGTGAATCAGGGATTAGACCGGAACGCCCAATGTCGATTGCCGTAATCGCTTCTCAGCAAGCAATTACAGCTAGTCCAATTTCAGCTGCCACAGTTGCTCTTTTAGCAATGTTAGCTGACTATAAAATCACTTTATTAGATATTTTAAAAGTGAGTATTCCTTCTACTTTCATTGCTTGTATGTTAGCAGCATTCGTTGCTAGTAAGATGGGAAAAGAATTAAATGAAGACCTTGAATACTTAAAACGATTAAAAGAAGGAATGATTCCTAAGCTTGAAGAGAAAAAAGAATTTGTAGGTGTAAAGGGCGCAAAATTATCAGTTATCCTTTTCCTTGTAGGAACCTTCCTTGTTGTACTTCTTGGTTCATTTGAAGCACTTCGTCCAGGATGGATAGTTGATGGGAAGTTAGCCCGTCTTTCCATGCCGAACACAATTGAGATGGTTATGTTAACTATCGCGGCTCTTATTATTATTTTCTGTAAACCAAATGTAGAAAGCATTGTGTCTGGTAACGTCTTTAAAGCAGGAGCAACAGCAGTTGTTGCAATTTTCGGTATCGCTTGGATGGGAGATACTTTCTTTAATGGAAACTTAAATATGATTCAAGGATCTATTCAGCATTTAGTAACAAGTGCGCCTTGGCTATTTGCCATCGCACTATTCATTCTATCTATTTTACTGTACAGCCAAGCAGCAACAGTACGTGCCTTAATGCCACTTGGACTATCCCTTGGTATTCCACCAGCGCTACTGATTGCGATGTTCCCTGCAGTAAATGGATATTTCTTCATTCCGAACTATGGAACAATCGTTGCTGCCATTAACTTTGACCGTACCGGTACAACAGGTATTGGTAAATACGTATTAAATCATAGCTTTATGATTCCAGGCTTAATTGCAACATTTACTTCTATCGGAATTGGAATGCTCTTAATTTCAATTATGTTTTAAAGAAAAAGCACAAACCTTTATTTAAAAAGGTTTGTGCTTTTTTAATCAAACGTTTGTTTAAATTTTTTGGGCAGTCTACTTCTCGATGTAGCACTTAAAATACTACATGTCCTTTTCTACAAAATTCGCTTTACTTCTTCAGCTAATTTTCTCGTACTTTCATACGTAGATTCAGCTAAACTAATTGCTGAAATAACTGAAACACCGTCCGCACCCGCTTCTATAACTGCCGCTGTATTTTCAATTGTAATCCCACCAATACCAACGATTGGCACTGTAATTCCTTGTTCTCTAAAATAAGCTAATCCTTTCGTTCCTTGAACCGCTTTCGTATCTTTTTTCGTACTCGTTGGGAAAATAGGTCCAACGCCTAAATAATCTGCTCCGTTTTCGATTGCAAAGCGTGCTTCTTCAATTGTATGAGCAGATACACCGATAATTTTATCTCCCATTTTTTCACGAACAGATGTAATTCCTTCATCATCTTGTCCTACATGAACACCATCTGCATCTAATTCAATGGCTAATTCTACATCATCATTTACAATGAAAGGAACACTATATTCCTTACAAAGCGTCTGCAATTCTTTTGCAAAGCGCACTCTATCTCCTCCGATTAAAGAACCTTCCCCCTTCTCGCGAAACTGAAAAAGTGTCACTCCACCATCTAATGCTTCTTTCAATACAGCTAAAGGATCCCTCGTGCAGTTATTACTTCCCATAATAAAATACACTTGTAATAACTTAGACATCTTCTTTGTTTCAATGCGCATCATGTGTTTCATCCCCCTTACTCTAACTCCTCAATCTTTCCATACTTCTCAATATCACCAGCAGTAGTATTCGCTAACTGATTTAAAAATTCAATTTGGAAACTACCAGGTCCCTTTTCCACGGTCTTAGCAGCTGCCAGTTCCGAAGCTACACCATAAAACGTTAATGCTGCTACTGCTGCTTTTACATAATCTTTTTCCACTGCTACAAATGCTCCTATTACAGAAGTTAGTAAACAACCTGTTCCCGTAACTTTCGTTAAAATAGGGTGACCGTTTCGAATAACAATAGTTCTCTCTCCATCTGTAACAACATCTTCTTTTCCAGTAATAACCGCAACTGTATTTAATTCGTCTGCTGCCCGCCTTGCAATACTTACAACATTGCCATTTCCAGTACCAGCGTCTACCCCTTTAATTTCCCATTTCTCATTAATAACGTTTGCTATTTCAGCCGCATTGCCGCGGATAATTGCTAAATCTATTTCGGCTGGAATATGTCTCGCAACTTCTGTTCGATACGAAGTTGCTCCTGCACCAACTGGATCAAATAGTACTGGCACATTGTTCGCATTTGCTGATTTACCCGCGAGTAACATCGCTTCTACTTCTTCAGGACGAAGTGTCCCCATATTTAATACTAACGCTCCAGCAATGCTAGCCATTTCTGCTACTTCTTCTTTTGCATACGCCATTACAGGCGATGCCCCAAGTGCCAACAAACCGTTAGCAGTAAAATTTGTTGCAACAACATTTGTAATATTATGAACAAGCGGATTAGATTCTCTCACCAAATCCACTACTTTACTAATTTCTTTCATATTCATCCTTTTCATCTCCTAACTATAATGATGGGAGATACACAAAAAGACACTTTGCGCGTACGCAAAGTGCCTGAACATGTGCTTTTACACTCTCCCTACGCTGGCATTATCCAACAGGTTCAAATGGTCAATGACGGACTAGTAGCCATACTCTCAGTTTGTATCCACAAACTCCCATGTGTTTCTTATTCATCTACTTCAAAGTCTACTCTTATTCTAGTAAAATAACAAGTTCTTTACTTTTCTATTTAATATAGAAGCAACTGATAAAGTGAAACTTTAATCAGTTGGGATTTTGTTCACTCCATTAAAAACAGCTCAAATATGGAGCGAAACTGAATCTCAAGAAGATGTATGCTATATTTAACTTATGGAAATTTGAAAGGATGTTTTTAATATGCCAAAAAGCGTTGTAATCGCTGAAAAACCTTCCGTTGCACGAGATATTGCTCGTGTACTGAAGTGTGATAAAAAAGGAAACGGCTATCTTGAGGGTAATAAATATATTGTAACTTGGGCTTTAGGTCATCTCGTTACATTAGCAGATCCAGAAAGTTATGATGTGAAATATAAAAAGTGGAATTTAGAAGATTTACCGATGCTACCTGAGCGTTTGAAATTAACGGTTATTAAACAAACTGGTAAACAATTTAATGCTGTAAAAAGTCAGCTACTTAGAAAAGATGTAAATGAAATTATTGTAGCAACAGACGCTGGACGTGAAGGGGAATTAGTCGCACGCTGGATTATCGATAAAGTTAAGCTAAATAAACCAATCAAACGTTTATGGATTTCTTCTGTAACCGATAAAGCAATTAAAGATGGTTTTGCAAATTTAAAACCAGGTAAAGCCTATGACAATTTATACGCTTCAGCAGTTGCACGTTCAGAAGCTGACTGGTATATCGGTCTTAATGCAACTCGCGCTTTAACAACTCGCTTTAATGCCCAGTTAAATTGCGGCCGTGTGCAAACTCCTACTGTTGCTATGATCGCTAGTCGTGAGGATGAAATAAAGAACTTCAAAGCACAAACTTACTACGGCATCGAAGCTCAAACAATGGAGAAACTCAAACTTACTTGGCAAGATACAAATGGCAATAGCCGTAGTTTTAATAAAGAAAAAATTGATGGTATTGTAAACAGTTTAGATAAACAAAATGCTACCGTTGTGGAAATTGATAAGAAACAGAAGAAGTCATTCTCTCCTGGTCTTTATGATTTAACTGAATTGCAACGTGATGCAAATAAAAAGTTCGGTTACTCTGCTAAAGAAACATTAAATATTATGCAGAAATTGTATGAACAGCATAAAGTGCTAACGTACCCTCGTACAGATTCACGCTACATTTCATCTGATATCGTTGGAACACTTCCAGAACGTCTAAAAGCATGTGGTGTTGGAGAATACCGTCCCTTCGCACATAAAGTATTACAAAAGCCTATCAAACCTAACAAATCATTTGTTGATGATAGTAAAGTAAGCGATCATCATGCGATTATTCCAACAGAAGGATACGTTAACTTCTCAGCATTCACAGATAAAGAACGCAAAATTTATGATTTAGTTGTAAAACGTTTCTTAGCTGTTTTATTCCCAGCATTCGAATACGAGCAACTAACATTACGTACTAAAGTTGGTAGTGAAACGTTCATTGCACGCGGAAAAACGATTTTACATGCTGGTTGGAAGGAAGTATACGAAAATCGATTTGAAGACGATGATGTAACTGATGACGTAAAAGAGCAGCTTCTACCCCACATCGAAAAGGGCGATACATTAACTGTAAAGTTAATTATGCAAACATCAGGTCAAACGAAAGCACCTGCACGCTTTAATGAAGCAACTTTACTTTCAGCAATGGAGAATCCTACAAAATATATGGATACGCAAAATAAACAACTCGCTGATACATTAAAATCGACTGGTGGATTAGGTACTGTAGCAACGCGTGCTGATATTATCGACAAGCTATTCAATTCGTTCTTAATTGAAAAACGTGGCAAAGATATTCATATTACTTCAAAAGGCCGTCAGTTACTTGATTTAGTACCAGAAGAGTTAAAATCCCCTACACTAACTGGTGAATGGGAACAAAAACTTGAGGCTATCGCAAAAGGTAAGCTGAAAAAAGAAGTATTCATTTCTGAAATGAAGAACTATACGAAAGAAATTGTTTCTGAAATTAAATCGAGTGATAAAAAATATAAACATGACAACATTTCAACGAAGTCTTGTCCAGACTGCGGTAAACCAATGCTAGAAGTAAACGGCAAAAAGGGAAAAATGCTCGTATGCCAAGATCGTGAATGTGGTCATCGTAAAAATGTATCTCGTACAACAAACGCTCGCTGTCCGCAATGTAAGAAGAAACTAGAATTACGTGGTGAAGGTGCAGGTCAAATCTTTGCATGTAAATGTGGCTATCGCGAGAAATTATCAACATTCCAAGAGCGACGTAAAAAAGAATCTGGAAACAAAGCTGATAAACGTGACGTTCAAAAATATATGAAACAACAGAAAAAAGAAGAAGAACCATTAAACAACCCGTTCGCAGACGCATTAAAAAAATTAAAGTTCGATTAAACAAAAAGGTTCCTACCGCTTTCGGTAGGAACCTTTTCTTAATGAATGATTTTACTTCCTTTTGCATTCTCAACAAATTTTTCACTTGATTTGTTAATTGGTGTTTTCAGTAATAACGCAGCAACAATCATAACTACTACGAAAGCACTTAACACAAGTAAATCTCGCGTTACGATATCCCATAGCATTCCGCCTACTGTTTCACGAATTGCACTAATTGCATATGTGAACGGTAAGAACGGATAAATCGCTTGGAAGAACGCTGGTGTCATTTGGATTGGGAATGTTCCGCCCGATCCTGCTACTTGTAGTACAAGTAAAATGATCGCCATCGATTTCCCAACGTTTCCGAAAATAGAAACGAGTGAGTATACGATACAAACGAAGACTCCACCAATAAATAAACTAAATAACACAAACCAGAACTTATCGACTACGTACGTACCGAGTAAGAATATATCTCCCATCGATACGATAAACGCTTGTGAAAGACCTATCGTTAAGAATGTTAATAAACGTCCGAAGTAAATTTCATGGCTCTTATAATTTGCGCCCTCTTCATGTACTTCTACCGTTAATAATGAAACCATTAATAATGCGCCTACCCATAATGCAAGCACTGTATAGAATGGTGACATCGCTGAACCGTAGTTCGGCATCGCAAATAATTTATTCTCTTTTAAATTGACTGGATTCGCAAAGTAATCACTTTGCTTTTCAACATCGTTTTTCAATAAGCGTATGATGTCTTTTATATCTTCTTCAGATTCAAAATCACGAATTTTATCTGCTAATTCTTTAATCTTTTTCTCAGTAGCTGGCATTTCAGCTTTAATGTCTGCTAATTTCTTTTTACCATCTACTAAACCTTTTGATGAATCTTCTAGTAATTTTTTAACATCTGGAAGCTTTTTGTCTGCATCATTTAAAATTTGAGTTGTATTTTTCGACATCTCTTTTGTACGAGCTATTGCTGTATTGAAATTAGGTACAATTTCTGAATCATACGTCGATAATACATCTGTTAATTGAGCTGATCCGCCCTTCGCAGCGTTGTTAATACTTTCAATTACATCTTTTGTAGGTTTCTGGCCATTGTTAAGAAGTGTAATCCCCTTATTCGTTGCATCTACACCTTTTTGCAGACTACTTTTCGCTTTGTTTAATTTTGCGATTCCATTATTAAGGTTTTTATCACTATTTACATCCGCTAAAACCTTATTTGTACTTTCTAGAACTGGAATCATATCATCAATTAAACCGATTCCAGATTGGAATTGACCATTTAAGCTATTTAAAGCTACTTTCGTTGAATCTAAACCGTTAATACCTCTATTTTGTACATCTTCTTTTGCTTTCTGTAAATCTGCTTTTGCACCCTCAATACCATTTTTTACTTTATCGTAATCTGCTTTTGCATTATCATATACTGCATTTGCATCAACTTTAGCTTGATCGACTGTGCTAACTGCTTTTTTATAATCTGCTACAAACGTTTCATTATAATCTTTTTCAGCTTGATCAATTAATCCATTTGCTGCATCTAATTTTTGATTCGCTACATCTGTTACATCTTTCTTTACTTCTTGTCCTTTGCCAATAACATTTACAATATCTTTAATACCGTTATTTGCATTTTCCATACCTTTTTTAACATTAGTTAAGTGATCCACTCGCCCTTTGAAAAAGCTTTGACCAAAATCAGTAGTCGCCGATTTTTGAAGTTCAGTAAAGAAATTAATAAGATATGAAATACCATCTGTACCAGTTTGTAATCGTTCTGATACCGCATTTAAATCTCTCTTTGCTTGTTCTGGATCAAACTGACCATTTTGCAATCCATTTAAAACACTTTTCCCATAAGCTGTTCCTGCACGTGATGAACTTAAAACATTATTTACTGTTTGATTAATATTTTGCGCTATACTCTTATAACCATCACTATTCAACTTAGAAAGATCTGGTCTCGCTGGGAATTCAGGTAATCCATTCATTCCAGACAAGTCAGGAATATTTAGTTCTACACCTGGATTCATTAAAAAGTCAGTAAATGCAGCTGCACTATCCATAACGCCTTTTGCTGCTACTAAATCATTTCTTATCGTTCCTGGAGCGTTTTTTAATGTTTGATCTTGTCTTGCAAAGAACTTATCTAAATTCGCCAATGCTTCCTGCCCATCATTTATTACACTCTCTACAACAGGTAAATCTTTTTGCGCCACTTTCACAACATCTTCTGCTCGAGTTGCATCATCTAATGCCTTATCCATGAGTGTATTCATTTCTGGGAACTGCGCTTCTAACTTAAATACAAGATCTTTTACTTTTTCGATACTTGGTAAGTTTGTTTCTAAATCGATTCCAAGATCATTGAAAATTTTAAAAATCTCACCGTTTGCTGTTTTTACAAAGTTTTTACTAATTTCTTCTGTAATACCTGATGCACCTTTTGCTGTAATCTTCGGTGCAATCGCGTTTACTTTTTCATTCACATAGTAATCCAGTTCTGGTTTTTTGGGATTTTCATCCAGAACAGTTGCAATTTTTTCAGAGAAGTCTTTTGGAATCGTAATACTTGCATAATAATCCCCACGCTCAACTCCGTAAATTGCTTGTTTTTCATCTACAAATTTCCAGCCAAGATTTTTGTTTTTCTTAAGGGAGTCTACAATCTCTTTCCCGATATTAATATCTTTCCCTCTTAAGTTAGAACCTGCATCTTGGTTAGAAACTGCAATGGGAACCTCTTTTGTATTTCCATATGGATCCCAAGAAGCTTTAATGTTAAACCATGCATATAACGATGGTAAAATCATTAATCCTAAAACAATAACAATTGCAGCCCAATGTTTGGCTACATTCCGTAAATCTGTCTTATAAATACGCCAAATTTGTTTCATAGAAGTTATCACCTAATTATATATTTTTCCTTCTTTAGAAAATGATACATGCATTTTGCAATTATATCACTTTCTACATCGTGTATTAACCAAAAACGTACTATTTTTTCCCATTAACTTTCACTTACTTCATTATATAACGAAGTGAGTCAAAGTATGAATACAAAATGACCAAATCGGTTTTACATTCAATAATAACAAATATATATGAAATGTCATAAAAAATACAAGTATTTTCTCTTGGAAATACTTGTATTCCTAAAAAAAATCCTCACAGCTTTTATTCTCTGTGAGGATTTCTTCTATTATATATCCAATTGAACCTCTACACCGAAATGATCTGAAATTACATTTCTGTTTGTACCATTAAAAATAACTTTTGAAGAATGAACCTTTTTACTTTGGTTACACAATATTAGATCGATTCGCAAATTATGTTTATTTTCATCCCAACCAGCAATCTCGCCTTGGACAGTCGTTCCTTCATCCTTCTCTATTGCTAATTCATATGTGTCATACAACCCTTTTTGCATCATATACTCATAACCTTCGCCTTCCAAGCGAGCATTGTTATTAAAATCCCCCATTAAGAAGGCGAGCTTATTACTATCTACACGCTCCATCAAACGATCAACTTGACCTTTGAATGACTCTTCTTCATCATTCCACCAACCGAGATGGCAAGAGTAAAACGTTATATCTTTACCATTATAAGCAATTGTTGTACTTACAATTTTACGCGTTTTCCAATACGTTGTATCCTCGTTTTCTGAAATAAAGAACGTATCTTCTTTTATAATATTATGCTTCGTTATAATCGCTAATCCTTCTTCGTACACGTCATAACCAATATGAGAGAAATCCCAAGTAATATTGTAATCTTTTACATATAGCGCTTTTAACTCTTCTAATAGTAAAAGTCCAAAATTATCTTTTTTCTTGTTACCGCATACATTTTCAGCTTGTATGGACTGACTTACTTCTTGCAATGCGATGACATCGTACTCTTCTTCTTGAATTACTTTAGCAAGATATTTTATCTTTTCTATTTGATTCTCTTCTTGCCAAGAATGACAGTTTAAAGTTAGCAATTTCATATTATTACGCACCTAACATATCTTGAATGTCTGACTTTAATACGTCAGCTTTCGGACCATATACCGCTTGTACACCTTTATCTTTTACAATAAGCCCTAAAGCACCATTTTGTTTCCACTGTGCTTCTGGTGCAACAACATCTAAGTCTTTTACTGTTACACGTAAGCGTGTCATACAAGCATCTACGTCAGCAATATTTTCTTTTCCACCTAATAAATCGATAACTTTTGTTGCTAATGAACCGTCTTGTACATTTCCTGTTCCTTCTGATGCCTCATCTTCATTATCAATATAGTTACCTGCACGCCCTGGTGTTGGTAAATTGAATTTTTTAATTAAGAAATTAAATAGTGTAAAGTTAAGACCGAAGAACACTAATGAAACAATAACAAAGTTGATTAAGTCTCTTGTTAAACCTGCGTTAACCATCATTGGTGTACGAGTAATTAACTCAATAAATCCGAATGCATGAACACGTAAGTTAATTAAATCAGCTAGTGCGAATGCAAGTCCTGTTGTAATAGCATATACAACATATAATACTGGAGCAATAAACATGAACATGAATTCAATTGGTTCTGTTACACCTGTTAAGAATACTGCTAATGCTGCTGATAAAAACATTGGTTTATATTTTGCACGCTTTTCTTTATCAACGTTACGGAACATCGCAAATGCAATCCCCATTAACGCTGCTGTTGAGCCGATAACTTGTCCAGCTTTGAAACGAGCTGGTACAACGTTATTTAATAAATCGTTATATGCCTTCGTATCTCCATTTGCTAATAAATTATTTAAATCTGTAATCCATGCAAGCCATAATGGATCTTGTCCTGCTACAACTTGTCCAACTTTTGAACCAGTTAGCATCGTATATGTTCCGCCTAGCTCTGTATAGTTCATCGGAATCGTTAACATATGGTGTAAACCAAATGGTAATAATAAACGCTCTAACGTTCCATATACAAACGGTGCAACAACTGGTGCACTATCTTTTGAAGCTGCAATCCAGCGACCAAATTCATTTAACCCACTTTGGATGAATGGCCATAGAAATGATAATACAATCGCAGTAACTGTAGACCAAAGAATTACAACGAATGGTACAAATCGTTTTCCATTAAAGAATGCTAATGCCTGTGGCAATTTATTATAGTTATAATATTTGTTATATAGATTAGCTCCTAAGAAACCTGTGATAATCCCCACGAAAACTCCCATGTTTAATGCTGGTGCACCAAGTACAGAAGTAAAGTAATCTTTTACAAGTAAATCTCCTGCTATTACTGAAGAAACTGTCGCTTTTGAATCCGCTAACATTTGAGCGTTTACGCCAAATATAGCTCCTGTAATTCGGTTTGTTAAGACGAATGCTAATAGCGCTGCAAATGCACCACCTGCACGATCCTTCGCCCAAGATCCCCCAATTGCTACTGCGAATAAGATGTGTAGATTTGTAATGATTGCCCAACCGATGTCTTCCATTACGCGAGCGATTGTATGAACTGCGTTAACATCCCCAGCAGACATACCAATTAACTTACCGATGGAAATCATTAAACCAGCTGCTGGCATTACGGCTACAACAACTAATAACGCTTTCCCGAACTTTTGCCAAAAATCAAAAGAAGTAATTTTCATCTGTTCTTCCTCCCCTTTATTTATAACAACATAATGATTTAAATTATAATTTCTGTTCCCTTTATGAAAACGATTCCTTATGTTACTTTATTTTTATCTTTACGCAACCGTTTTCATAAATCTATTTTAATAAAAGCGTTTTCACTTTGCAATAGAAATTTATTTTTTTTCATAAAAAAAGATGCTCAAAGAGCATCCTTTTTTATTATGAAATGCGATAAACCCTTGTTTCATAAGGTTTTAAAGCAATTGTTGTTACTTCTTCATGTTCTGCAACTTCATAGTTATTTAAAAGCAAACGTTTGCGTTCTAGTGCAAATGAACCCTCATTATACACAGCTTCCTCTTTTGAGATATTACTAATTACAATGACTTTTTCATCCTGTAACGTACGTGTATATGCATAAATTTGTGGATCGTCTTCTAAAAGTAAATCGTACGTACCATAGTTCAGTACATCGTGCTCTTTTTTCAGGGCAATCATTTTCTTATAGAAATTGAAAATAGACTTTTCTTCATTTTTTTGCTTCTCAACATTAATTTCTTTGTAATTTGGATTCATGCTAAACCAAGGTGTACTTGTTGTGAAACCAGCATTCATCTCATCATTCCACTGCATAGGTGTACGTGAATTATCGCGGCAAGAAGCCCATACAATCTCCATCATATCTTGATGTGGTACGCCCTCTGCAATTTTCTCGCGATATAAATTTTTAATTGCTACATCATCGTAATCTTCAATATTTGGTAACTGAACATTTGTCATACCAATTTCTTGTCCTTGATAAATAAACGGTGTACCGTGCATAAAGAAATACATCGCTCCTAGAGCTGTTGCACTTTCACGCCAATATTGTTTGTCATCTCCCCATGTTGAAACGATACGTGGTTTATCGTGATTCTCAATATATAAAGCGTTCCATCCTTTATTTTCTAATCCTTTTTGCCATTTCGTTAATACTTTTTTCAATCCTACAACATCAAGGTCTTTCTTCTTCTCTGCATCCCATAAACTTAAATGTTCAAACTGGAATACCATATTGAACTTACCTTGCTCTTCTCCAACCCAAAGCTCAGCATCTTCAATCTTAACGCCATTTGCTTCACCAACAGTCATAATATCGTACTTAGAGAATGTATTTTCTTTTAGCTCTTCTAATAAAGGTTGAATACCTTTCACATTCATATGTTTATCAAAAGATGGCACATATTTTAACTCTTTTGGATTTGGCATATCCTTAAGGCCTTCTTCTTTTTTTATATGACTGATCGCATCAACGCGGAAACCATCAATACCTTTATCAAGCCACCAATTAACCGTATCATATAGTACTTCACGAACTTCTTTATTCTCCCAGTTCAAATCTGGTTGTTTACGTGAGAATAGATGTAAATAATATTGTTCTGTTTCTTCATCATATTCCCATGCCGAACCATTAAAAATACTTTCCCAGTTGTTTGGCTCCGCACCATCTTTACCATCATGCCAAATATACCAATCACGCTTCGGATTATCTTTAGATGAACGTGATTCAATAAACCATGGATGTTCATCACTCGTATGATTAATAACTAAATCAATAATAAGCTTCATATCACGCTTATGAACTTCATCTAGTAAAGCATCAAAGTCTGCCATTGTACCAAACTCATCCATAATATCTTGATAATCACTAATATCATAACCATTATCATCATTAGGCGACTTATACATTGGACAAATCCAAATTACATCTATACCTAAGTCTTTTAAATAATCCAGTTTTGCAATAATACCTTGTAAATCTCCAATACCATCACCATTTGAATCCATAAAGCTTCGTGGATAAATTTGATAAGCAACTGCTTCTTTCCACCATGTCTTATTCATAGTCCTTCTCTCCTTTTGCATCCCATCAGAATTTTATGCAAACGTTTTCGTAACACTATCATAACAAAATATGAACAGTTTGCAACTGTTTTCATTGAACTCTATGTAGATTCTTTATTCTTATGCTTTATTTATTTCTCACAAAGGTAAATCTCATTCTCCACCTCTCCTTGTCCACGCGTATTACAGACATTTTTCATATATTAATAAAAAGCTCTGATTATTTTGGAAAGGAGTAAGAAATTGAAGCAAACAAAATTAACAGGTCGTATCGTTGTTCCCACAGATCCTGACTACGACGTAGCCCGAATGAATTTAAATTTAAGTATTCCAAAACTCCCTTGTATTATTGTTTTTTGTCAAAATAACAAGGATGTATGTAACGCCTTAAAATGGGCACGTGAACGTCATATACCATTTCGGTTAAGAAGTGGACGTCATAGCTATGAAAATTTCTCTCTTTTAAATAGAGGACTTATTATTGATGTGAGTGAAATGCATCGCATTACTGTTAATACAGAGAAATTAACAGCAACAATTGAGGCTGGTGCAAATCTTGGCACTGTTTATAAAGAACTTTGGAATTACGGTGTTACAATTCCTGCTGGTACAAGTGCAAGCGTTGGAATTGTTGGATTAGCACTTGGCGGTGGTATTGGTATGCTTTCACGCTTATTTGGATTAACATGTGATCAATTAATGGAAGTGGAAATGGTACAAGCGTGTGGAAAATTTGGTGCCAAACTCATTCGTGCAAATGAACAAGAAAACTCTAACCTTTTTTGGGCATGCCGTGGTGGCGGTGGTGGAAACTTCGGAATTATCACTTCCTTAACTTTTCGAGTCCACCCGATAAAAAATGTATCAATTTTCTCAATTACATGGGAATGGGAAGACTTTATTGCTGCATTTCAAGCGTGGCAAAACTGGGCACCTTATATAGATGAACGTCTCACTTCATCGATCGAATTATTCGCCAAGCAACGAAATAAAATCGAAGCACAAGGCGAGTTTGTCGGTTCTCCCTCTGAACTCCATTCCCTATTATCCCCTCTTCTTGAAACTGGTAGCCCCTCTCTCTTTATAGAAGAAGTTCCTTATATAAAGGCTGTTGAATTTTTTAATGGCGGTAACATCCCTGAAAATTTCAAGCGCTCTGGTTCCTATGTCTATAAACCTATTTCCCTTAAAGGCATTCAAATCATGCAATCCTTTCTTTCTCATGCACCAAATAAAGATGCTAGTATTTGGCATCAATCGCTCATAGGTGCTGTTGAAAATATTTCGCCGAATGAAACGGCTTATTTTCATCGTAAAGCAATTATTGCTCAAGAATACATTACCTCTTGGAAATGCGATGATGAAGAAAATCGAAATATACGCTGGGTTAAAGGTTTACGAGAAAGCTTAGATCCTTATACACTAGGTGACTATGTGAACTGGCCCGATATCGACATTAAAAATTGGCAAACTAGTTATTATGGCTCTAACTTTCACAGATTACGTAAAGTAAAAACCATGTATGATCCTTGTGATGTTTTTCATTTCCAACAAAGTATTCCTCCTTTTCATACGTGAAAAAAGGGGATAACATAAAAAAATCATCCAATATACCGTTACCTCGCAGTATGTTGGATGATTCAAGTTGATTTTCTATATCGTTTCAAATTCTTGCTCCTACTCATAAACTTTTACTTACAGATTAATTGTATTTCGTATTATTTTCATGCAATGAATGTAATTTAATATTTGGTACTTTATCTTGTTCAATACCTCTATTATAAGAAACAGGAACTTGAAATTCAAATTGCTTTGTCTCATGTTTTTGTAAATAGACTGGTTTCGGTACTGGATAGCTTTTTGAATTCTCGTTTGCATTATCATATAAAACAACTTTTAATGCTTGTGAATGATTACGATAATTTTTTAAAGTAACAATGCACTTCGGTTGGATATTCTCTCCATTTTTCTCCATTCTACACTGGCTATCTTCTTTTTTATATTCTATTGCTTCTACCCCTGTTTTTCCTGCGTAATACCATGTTTTATTCAATGTCTGGAGGATTGTATTTAAAATAAACGGCATCATTACAATCAAAATACTAATGCCTACTACTTTTATCTTATTCATTTTTCTAAATGCACTAGACTCCTTTTTTCCTAGCCATTTTAAAAATAATATAAATGCAAGTACATGTAGTATGAAAGAAACAATCAATATATTTGAGACTTTATAATCCATATAAACATACGTATGTATCGGAACCTTATAGACATTGAATAGTTTTTCCCCAATTAATTCATTATCATTTGGAATTTTTAATAATAACAAAACCCCTATACTGTAACAAATAGCTACTAATCGATCATACTCAATACGAATCATTCTTTCTCCCCTTCACTTTGTTTTTTATTATCGATTTTAGCTATTATTACCATACTATACAATCTTTTTATAGAGGATAACGTAAAAAAGTTCCTTATAAATATATAAAGAACCTTATTAATATACATTATGAATTAAAAAATCAATATACAATTTTCACATAGAGATTTCTTCAAAATATGTTGGATTGTGTATTGTAATTTTTTTATCTAAAATTGTAACAATGCTATCATTTTTTAATTGTTTTAATACGCTGCTAACTGTCTCTCGAGATGTTCCAGATATTTTGGATATTTCAATTGTTGTAAGTGGACATGAAATTACAATCTTTTCCCCACTCTGTTCTCCTAAATCCTGCATTAAATAATTTAACGTTTGGATAACACGATCTTGTGCATTAGGAATTGTAATATTTTGCACTCGATTTTCATTCAATTTTAATATAGATGATAATTGCTGAACAACGTACATCAATTGCGTTCTGCTCGATTTTACCATATCTTCAAAGATTACCGTTGGAATATAATATACCTCCACATCCGTCATTGCTTCTGCTGTATAGTTATATCCTCTGTCTGTAAACATACCACCATAAGGAAAAATAGAATACCGCTTTACATAGTCATCGTATAATAAGTTCCCATTTTGATTAACCCGCTCTAACTTTACAAAACCATCTAACATGAAGTAAATTCTTTCCCTTGAATCCCCTTCTAAAAATAAAAATTGACCTTTTTTATAAGTTCGCCAATAAACAAACTCTGTTAAGCCTTTCAATTTTTTTTCTGTTAAATGAGCAAATAATTCGAACTGCTTTAAGTCTTTCACTACGTTCCGTCTATTCATAAAATTCCCTCTCTCTTGCTGTATGTTGGAGCGAAAAATCAAGAAAGCGTATTCAATTTGAATTTTATCATAATTAACTTATATATTCAGATTTCATCATGAAAACTTTATGAACAATGAGTACAAAAAATATTAATAAATAAAAAGAATGAAGTTATTAACCTCATTCTTTTTTTTACTATTAAGTAGCGTACATAATAATTTAAACATACATGCATACATTCTGTTTTGAAATAATAGTACCAGCTTTTTCTTCTAGTGCTTCATATACTTTTTCTAAAGACGTAATAATTGTTTTTCTTTTTGGATTTGTATTAACAAAATTAATAGCAGCTTCAATTTTTGGAAGCATGCTTCCCGCAGCAAATTGTTGTTCTTCAATATATTCTTCTAATTGATTCACTGTGACATGCTCTAATTTTTTTTGATTCGGTTGATTATAATTTACATACACATGATCAACTGCAGTTAAAATAACGAGCGTATCGGCATCTACTAATTCTGCTAATTTCTGCGCAGCGAAATCTTTATCGATAACCGCTTCAGTTCCTTTTAACCCTTCTTCGGAATCAATTACTGGAATTCCACCCCCGCCAACAGCTATCACTATGTTTCCATCTTCCACCAAAGAATTAATCACTTTATGTTCATGAATACTTACAGGCTTCGGTGATGGAACAACACGTCTCCATCCTCTACCAGCATCTTCTTTAAACACTGCTTTTGTTTCATCCATTAATCTTCTGGCCTCTTCTTCTGTATAAAAAGGACCAATTGGTTTAGTTGGATTTTTAAATGCCTCATCTTTTTTATCCACAACAACGCGCGTTATAACCGTTGCTACATCTTTTTGTATATTCCGTTTTTTTAATGCCTTTTCAATCGCATTTTCCATCCAATATCCAATCATCCCTTGGCTCATTGCCCCACAAGTATCTAATGGCATTGCAGGTGTCTTTTCCGTTTCTGCAGCTTTTTGCTGTAATAAAATATTCCCCACTTGTGGGCCATTTCCATGCGCAATTACTATATCCACATCATTTTCCATTATTTTCACAAGTTGTTCCGCTGTTTTTTCCAACGCTTCTTGCTGCGCTCCCGCAGTAGCTTCTCCAGACTGTATCGCATTTCCCCCTAGTGCAACTACAATTTTTCTTCGTGCCATATTTCAGCCCTCCAGTTCATTTCGCTTTCACAGCGCTTTATAAAGTAATACTGCCTGTAATTAATCCATAAATCGCAAAGAATGCTAAAGCACCAATTGCTACGGATGATGCTAATTCCACTCGAGTAAATATTTGCTTCGAACTCTTTTGCTTTTGAACATTGTAAAAAATAAAAATACCTGGCGCATATAAAGTCATTGTTAATAATAAATACTCTAAACCAGCTGCATAAACTAACCACACACCATAAATACTTGCTATCAAACCAATTATTATATTTTTATTTCGATCTACTTCTTCAGATTTTAAGCTATGCTTCAGTTGATAAAATGCTGAAAAAGCATATGGAATTAAAATGGCTGAAGATGCTAAAGAGAATGCAAAGTTATACGCCTGATCAGAAACGACGAATGTTAACAAGAATATTTGAATTAAACCATTTGTTATCCATAATGAATTTACTGGAGCCTTATTTTTATTTTCTTTTGCGAACCATTTTGGAAATACTCCATCTTTAGCGGCTAAATATGGAATTTCAGAAGCGAGCAAAGTCCAACCTAACCAAGCACCTAATACAGAGATGACCAAACCTAAATTTATAAAGATAGCACCCCATTTTCCAACAACACTTTCAAATAAATAAGCCATAGCTGGATTTTTCAAACCAGCAATATCTGCTTGCTGCATAAGTCCAAGAGACAATAATGTGATTAAAATGTAAATGATGAGTGTACCAATTAAGCCAATAACCGTTGCTTTCCCTACATCACTTCTATTTTTTGCTCGACTGGATAAAACAACAGCCCCTTCTACCCCAATAAATACCCATAGAGTTACAAGCATTGTACTTTTAACTTGGCTGCCAACTGCTCCCCATGAAAAAGAACCAGTTTGCCCCCAAAATCCATCTAAGAATGTATCAATATGAAACGCGAAGATTCCTATGACAATAAATACAAATACAGGTACTAATTTTGCGATTGTAGTTACTAAATTCACAAGTGCTGCTGATTGAACTCCACGTAAAATTAACATGTGAACACACCACAATAATACGCTTGCACCAATAATGGATTCTACATTTTGACCGCCTTCAAAGATCGGGAAGAAATATCCTAATGAAGAAAATAATAATGTACCGTAAGCTACATTCCCAAGCCAAGCAGATAGCCAGTATCCCCACGCACTATTAAATCCCATAAAATTACCAAATCCTGCTTTTGCATAGCTAAAAATACCACCATCTAAATCTGGCCGTTTTACAGTTAGATTTTGAAAAGATAATCCAAGTGCAATCATCCCAATTCCTGTTATAACCCAGCCAATAATAATGGCTCCAGCACCAGCACCTTTTGCCATATCACTCGCTAAATTAAAGGCTCCACCGCCAATCATAGACCCAACTACAAGAGCCGTTAGTGTAAACAACCCTAATTTCTTATCTTCACCCATTCCACTCACCTCTCTTTAATTGCAATAACAATACAAAAGCAATAGTGAATGATAGTGTCTAAAGGAGGAGAAAGAAGAAAGGAAGACTCCCTTTCTTCTTTACTCCATGTTTCCTAAAGTAGCTGCCATAACCGCTTTAATTGTATGCATTCTATTTTCAGCTTGATCAAATACTTTTGAATGTTTACTGCGGAATACTTCGTCAGTTACCTCCATTTCTTTCAACCCATATTTCTCGTAAACTTCTTCGCCATACATCGTTTCAACATCATGAAATGCAGGTAAACAATGTAAGAAAATCACGTTTTCATTCCCTGTTTCTTTAATCATTTTCATATTTACTTGATAAGGTCTCAATAACTCGACACGTTCAGCAAATTTTTCTTCTTCCCCCATAGACACCCATACATCTGTATAAATTACATCTGCATTCGCAACAGCTTCTTCCACATTACTTGTTATCATTACCTGTTCATTATATTTTTTTGCTAAATCAATTACTTCTTGTGCAGGCCATAAAGATTCTGGTGTGCAAATACGTACATCCATTCCAACGATTGCTCCACCAACTAGTAAGCTATTAGCAACATTATTTCGTCCATCTCCAACGTAAACGAGCTTCACATTTTTCAACTTCCCTACATGTTCTCTAATTGTTAATAAATCTGCTAGTGTTTGTGTTGGATGCCACATGTCTGTTAATCCATTCCAAACTGGCACACCAGAATTTTGTGCTAAAGATTCTACAGTCTCATGATTAAATCCACGAAACTCAATTCCGTCAAACATACGCCCTAACACTTTTGCTGTATCCTCTACGGATTCTTTTTTCCCAAGCTGAATATCACCTTTCCCTAAATATTCAGGATTCGCCCCTAAATCTGTACATGCTACTGTAAATGCACAGCGCGTACGAGTGGAGGTTTTTTCAAATAAGAGCGCTACATTCTTATCTTCTAAATAATGATGCGGGATACCATTTTTCTTTTTCTCTTTTAATTCTGCTGCCAAATCTAGAAAATATAACAATTCTTCTTGTGTAAAATCTTTTTCTGCTAGAAAGCTTCTTCCTTTTAAATTTGGTCTAGTCATTAACATACTTCATCCCTACTTTCTCCGTTATTTATACTAAATATCTTTACGAACAATTGGCATACTCATGCAACGTGGACCCCCACGACCACGAGATAATTCCGAACTTAGCACTTCAATTACTTCTATACCGTGCTCCCGTAATAACGTATTGGATACATAGTTGCGATCATATGTAACAACTACACCTGGTGCGATTGCTAATGTGTTCGAGCCATCATTCCATTGTTCACGAGCAGAAGCAATTACATCTCCTCCTCCACATGGAATAAGAACTAATTCACTTAAGCCTAATACCTCTTTTAATGCTTCCATTAAAGAAGTACGATGTGTAATTTTAAGAGTTTCCTCATCTGATCCTTTTTCTAAAATATAAATATTCATATTCCCTTTTGGCCCTTGAATGGCTGGATGAATTGTAAACTTGTCATAATCAACCATTGTAAATACTGTATCTAAATGCATAAATGCTCGGCATTTTGGAATTTCTATTGCTAACACTTTCTTAATTTTATTTTGTCGGCTAAAGAGATTTTTAGCTAAACGTTCAATTGCTTTAGCTGAAGTACGAGCAGACACTCCAATCGCAATTGTTTCTTCATTTAAAATTAGCTCGTCGCCACCTTCAATTGGAAATTTATAATCACGATCTAACCAGATTGGTACATTATGTTTTGCAAATCTTGGGTGATATTTAATGATGTACTCCATGAATAATGATTCACGTCTACGCGCTGGTTCTCTCATCTTATTTATCGTTAAGCCATCGCCCACGCTAGCTGCTGGATCACGAGTAAAATATAAATTAGGCATTGGATCTAAGTAAAACGGATAATGATCTTCCATTAATTCATATAAATGTGTCTTCTTACTTGTTTCAATTTCGTTTTTCCGTACACCGCCCATAATTTTTTGAATTAATTCTTCATTTGAAAAGGAAAGTAAATATTCTTTTAAAGTTTGATGTGCAACATTTACGTCAGCCTGTCCTTCTTTTAAAATACGATCAACAAATTCTTCTCGAAGTTTTTTATCTACTAACGCCTCAGCAGCTAGTTTTTCTAAATAAAGAACTTCAACACCCCGATTGCGTAACGTTTGTGCAAAATAATCATGCTCTTTTTGAATAATTGGTAAGTATGGAATATCGTCAAATAATAATTGTTGCAAATAATCTGGCGTCAAGTTTTCCACTTCTTTACCCGGTCGTTTTAATAAAACCGTTTGTAATTCCCCAATTTCTGAAGTAACATGTATCGGATGTTTCATTTGTTGTACCTCCTTTTAAATATGTTTGATGTCTTACAAGTACATAATAAATGCTCTGCACTTTTATCTTTGTGAAAGCATCCACATTATCATTGTGAAATATTAAACAAGTTATTTTTTTAAAATCATACGAATTTGTATTTTTATAACAAACTCTCTCGCTTTTTCAATAAAAAACACATATATTACGCATATATGTTGAATATTTAACTTCCGTATTTAAACAAAAATCCTGTTTTTAATTTTATTAAAAACAGGATTTTTGCATCTAAATAATTAAATTTAATCTTTCTTCTATAATCTCCCTATCTGATTTCGACTGTGAAATTATAAGGCATGTATCATTTCCACATATACATCCTATTTTTTCTTTCCAATCTAACTCATCAAATAAAACACCAATAACATGTGCATTACCAGGTAATGTTTTAATAACCATTAATTGATCTACACAATCAATTTTCACAACAACTTCTCGTAATTTTTTCTTTAACTTTATATCAGTTTGTAAATGCTCTTCTGAGAAAACTTTATATATCATTAATCCTTCTTGAGAAGGTACCTTCGTTAAGTTTAACTCACGAATATCGCGAGAAACCGTAGCTTGTGTTACTAATACATCTTTTTTTGCTAACAATTCTACTAATCTTTCTTGCTTATCTATTTCATACTCCTTTACAAATTGTTTAATTAACCGTTGTCTTTTTTCTTTTTTCATAAAAGACACCCCTTTTAATATTATAGCTCGCTATAATTTTCATCCGAAAGGGAGAGAAAAGAATGTTGCGGAAACGTTCATAGTTTAACTGTAAATATTAAATCAAACTAAATAAAAAAGAGAAGAACAGCATTCTGTTCTTCCTTTTACATTGAAAATCGTTCAATTGTTTGTTTCAAATCAGTTGCTTGCTTCTCTAAGTCCTTTAATAATTGATCGATTACTATCATATTTTTAGACTGTTGTAGCGTTACACGCGCCACTTCTTGCGAACCAGCTGACGTTTCTTCAGCAATTGCTGCTACAGCTTTTGTTTGTGCTCCTGTTTGATGAATGTGGCTCACTTGTTCATTCATATAACTACTAATTTGCTGAGTTGCATCGGCTACTTCCATAACACTTGATGACATTTCTTTTAAAATTAATTCCGTAGCTTCCCCACGTTTCGCCTCTTCTTTAGCTATTTTCACTTGTTCTGTCATTTTCATTGCAACTTGTTGTACTTCATCTTGCATATTCCGTAATAACTGAGATATGTTTCTTGCAGAATGATCACTTTCATCAGCAAGTTTACGTACTTCTTCCGCAACAACCGCAAAACCTCTTCCATGCTCTCCTGCGCGAGCTGCCTCAATAGAAGCATTTAGTGCTAATAAATTCGTTTGGCTAGCAATCGCACTCACAACAGACACAATATGTTCTACTTGTTTCATTCGTTCTTCTAACTTCTGTACATTTTGCATGGAATCTTCATTTTCTTTTGCCAATGTTTGAATACCTTGAATTAAAGACGTAAAGACACGAGTACTATGCCCTAAAGCTTGAACCATTTCTGAAGACAACGTATCAGACTGCTTCGCTTTTTCTTCTACTTCACTTGCAATAGACGTCGTTGTATCAACAGCAGAAACAATTGCTTGAATTGATGCTGCTGATTGCTCAGCGCCTGAAGAAATCTCTGCAAGAGTCTCAGATACACCTTGCGCTTGTCTCGTTGCTTCGCCTGTTTGTTTTCTAATCTGCTGTACTTGATTGTTTGTATAAGAAAATGTTGTATCAATATTTTTTACCATGCCCCTTAAGTTTCCTAACATCATATTAAATGCAACACTTAAAGATTTAATTTCATCATCTGTCTTCGGTAATGGAACATCTTCACGAATATCACCCTCAGCTGCTTTTCTTGCCGCTTCCTCTAACTTGCGAAGCGGTTTAATTAAAAATACGGCTGCTCCATATGCTAAAATTCCAGACCATACTACCCCTAATAACATAACGATAATATTATATACTGTTTGACTTACATAACTTTGAAAATAATCGTATATCACGTAAATAAAAAATATACTTGTTGAATATGTAATGAGAGCTAAAACTGTAGTGAATAGCATAAGTTGTGTACGTAATCCAAAAGAAAATGTTTTCCTTTCTTTTTCCATCTTCCCTTTCCCCCTTTTTATAAGCAATATAAATACTACCTATATATTATTATCCATATTTTCATTATAGAAGGATATAGGGATTTTAAAAATTATTATTTCTTTGAATATCAAATTGCACGAAAAAAATAAAGGATTCTGACAATTTATGACTAATAACAGAAATAAGGGGCAACATTTGTAAAATATATTTTTAACTGGGGGTTTTGTATGATTCAAGTTCGAAATCTAGTAAAATCATTCGGTTCACTTGATGTGTTAAAAGGAATTGATTTAGAAGTAAAAGAAAAAGAAGTTGTTGTTTTAATTGGTGCCAGTGGTTCTGGTAAAAGTACATTACTTCGCTGTCTTAACTTTTTAGAAATGTACGATGAAGGCGAAATTCACTTACAAGGTGAGCGAATTGATCCAAAGCATTCAAATTTAAATAAAGTCCGTGAAAATGTCGGTATGGTTTTTCAGCACTTTAACCTCTTTCCTCATATGACCTCACTAGAAAACATCATAGAAGCACCTATTCACGTAAAAAAATTAGAGAAAGCAAATGCAAAGGATATTGGAAATCAACTTCTCCAAAAAGTCGGCCTTCAAGATAAAGCGGATGTAACTCCTCATCTTCTTTCAGGTGGTCAAAAACAGCGCATTGCCATTGCACGAGCTCTTGCAATGAGCCCTAAGATTATGCTATTTGATGAGCCTACCTCAGCTTTAGACCCTGAACTTGTTGGAGAAGTATTGCAAGTTATGAAAGAACTTGCTGAAGAAGGGATGACAATGGTTATTGTTACTCATGAAATGAATTTCGCAAAAGATGTAGCTGATCGCGTCATCTTTATGGACGATGGAAAGATTGTAGAAGATGCTCCGCCAGCACAATTCTTTTCAGCTCCATCACATGAACGAGCAAAACAATTTTTACGCAACGTTTTATAATGTAACTTCTGTTTCAAACGAAAAGGAATATATTCATACGGTGCACAACTAATCATCCAAATAAAATATTTCAATAACATACTAAAAAACCATCCGTATGATCAATATATAGGAGGGGTTTTATGAAAAGAAAACTATTAACCATTGTTGCGAGCATTACACTATGTACATCCTTCATACTAGGAGCTTGTAGCAAAGAAAGCTCTACTACTTCATCAAATGGTGAAAAAGAATTTCGCTATGCGATGAGTGGATTATACAAACCTTTTAACTATAAAGAAAATGACGGCAAACTTGTCGGCTTTGATGTAGAAATCGGTGAAGCTCTTGCTAAAAAGATGAACATGAAGGCTACGCCAGTTACAAACCCATGGGAAACGCTAATTCAAGGTCTTCAAGCGAAGAAATATGATGTAATACTGGGTAGTATGGCAATTACAGAGGAGCGCTTAAAAGCTGTTAGTTTCTCAAATCCGTACTATCGCTCTGGCGCCCAAATTTTTGTGGCTAAAAAGAATACCGCTATCTCTTCTCCAGAAGATTTAAAAGGTAAGAAAATTGGTGTTGTAAAAGCTAGTACCTTTAAAAATCTTGTTGCAAAATATACAGATCAAATCACAGAATATGACAGTGATATTACTGCTCTTATGGACTTAGAGCCTGGGCGTGTTGATGCAGTAATTACGGATCAAATGGTTGGTCTACGTATGATAAAAGAAGGAAAATCGAATATAAAAGAAGCCGGAAAACCATTAAATCTTGATGAAATGGGAATTGCTATCCGCAAAGATGATAAAGAAATGGTTGAGCAAGTAAATAAAGCGTTAGATGAAATCATTAAAGATGGTACGTATGAAAAGATCAGTAAAAAATGGTTCGGGCGTAATATTCTTGGTGAAGAGGAAAAAACGAAGTAAGTAAGTTAGCCATTCAAAAGATTCATAAACAGTGCCCCACTGATTAAGTGTTCATTTTATGTGGGGCATTTCATTCTCTACTAAAATCTATACAATATGAGGTGAAACGCATGTTTGAAATTTTTATCTCTTCCTATCCCACACTCTTAAAAGCTACTATTGTCACATTACAATTAACATTAACTTCCCTAGTACTCGGTTCATTAATTGGATTATTATTCGCTTTCTTTCGAATCTCTAACAATAAAGTTTTAAATAGTATCGCTCATGTCTACATTGCTATTATTCGTGGTACACCTTTAATTGTTCAAATTGCCATTCTCTATTTTGGAATTACATCCGTTGTTGTTTTCACCCCTTTTTGGGCAGGAGCAATCGCTTTAGCAATTCATAACGGTGCATATATTACCGAAATTTTCCGTGGATCTATTCAATCCGTTGACCGGGGACAATTAGAAGCAGCTCGCTCTTTAGGCATGCCTTATCCTTTAGCTATGCGACGAATTATATTACCACAAGCATTTCGTCTGTCTCTTCCTCCTCTAGGAAACCAATTTATTATCGGATTAAAAGATTCTTCACTTGTTGCTTATGTAGGAATGTCCGAATTATGGGGATCAGGTTTATCAATTGCAGCAGGTAACTTCCAACAATTAGATACTTACATAATCGTTGGTGCATACTATCTCGTACTTGTTCTTCTATTTACTTATTTTGTTAATCTTTTAGAAAAACGATTACAACGAAAAGAAACTAACTCCGTCCAAGTGAGCAGAAAAAACAAGAAAGAAGTTTCTTTATAGCAAAAAAGCAAGCTCACTAAGAGCTTGCTTTTTTGCTATAAAATACATCTATTTTTACTGATTTACTTTTTTAATACTCTCTTTTTCTTCTATATGTTCCTCACGATATGAAATATTATGAGGATCTAGTCCATTTCCTAAAGAACCATAGAAATGCTCTCTATGCGGATCAACTAATTCACTTCCGTGATAATACACACGTGGTGTATTCCAAAGTGCTGCCAATGCTTTTGTCATCGGCATTTCGTGATAGCGTTCCGGCCACATTTCTTTAATCTTCTCTTTTACTAACGGATAGTATTTTGAACTCATAGCAGGAAACAGATGATGTTCTGTATGATATGAGAAGTTGAAATGTAAAACGTCTACCCAGCGCGGCACTGTTACTGATAAACAGTTTGCTAATGGATCATTTACTGGAACAATTGGATTTAAGCGGTGATTTGTTGCGATATATGCCATTACAATAAAGTTAGCAATTAACAACGGAATGACATATGCAAATAACCATTTTCCTGGTCCCATAATAAACAATAAACTAATCCAAACTGTCCAAGGTAAAAGAAGTTGAAGCCATACAGATTTTTGATTGGATGACTTAAATTCTTTTATAAAATGAAAGAACATTCGAGTCGAATGCAATGTAAATTGAATTGTTAGTGACAGAAAACTAAAGAATGAACGTACATGAAGGGGCATACGATATACCCAACTCAAAAACTTACTCTTCTTAAGTTTCTCAAGTGTCGGCCATGCATCTGGATCATTCTCTTCATGCTGTGTATGAACATGATGCGTTGCATTATGCCACTTTCTCCAAAGCTTTGGCCCTGTTGATAATGGCATAAATGCAATCGCGCCTAAGAAGTCACGAAGCCATGCCTTTCTTACAACAGTTCCATGTAAAATTTCATGCCCTAAAAATCCAAGTGAAGCAAAACATAATCCAAGAACAATTGCAATTCCTAGATTCGCCCACACATTCAATTCAAATACACCAATCGCTATTAACCCCGCCAATGCCACAAGCAAATAAGCCAGTCCACCAAATAAACGAGTAGGCACTGGTTTAAATGCTTTTTTCGGCAAATGTGGTGATACACGTGCTGCATACCACCCAAACGTATGAAGCTCCTTCATCCTTTTGCTCCTTTCTTATGCCGCGCCTTGCGCAACTTACATATATTAATTCTTGCTTCCAGATTGATTTTACTAGGTGATCCAAAAAGCATCTATTATAAGGAAAATATACTCACTCTATCGTCACTTATTTTTCGCTTTTATTATCAATGAAAAACATTTCTCTTTTTACTCTCTATCAACCTTTCCACATGATGAATCATAACAATAGAATTTCTATATTGTCAACACCTTTTATGACCTAGTAATAAAAGGTGGTTATATTTTTATAATCATACTTTATTTCACTAAAGAAAATGTATAGATTCCATAAGGATTTACCCAATATATATAGACATTTTCTTAAACGCCATAGACTCTATCTCATTCAATAACTCCCTATGTAATCAACAAAACTGAATCACTTGAATTTAGTTTTATATAAATCCTACTACTTCATAATGCCCCACCTAATTAATTATATTAAAATAATTTATAACCTCTTTTAATAAAAATAGACTACTTCTAAAACAACACACATGAATTTCATATAATATGGAAATATTAAAAGGAAAATTGTTCTAAAATCAGGAGGTTTCCGCAATGACAAGTGATACATTTCCACAACTGCCGCTATCTTATTGGATTGAATCTACTCAGTTTCCTACTTTCCCTCGTTTATCCGAAAATATAAAGACGAAAGTTGCTATTATCGGTGCTGGTATTACAGGTATTACTACTGCCTATTTACTTGCAAAAGAAGGCGTCGATGTTGTTTTAATTGATTCCGGCCGTATTTTAAACGGAACGACTGGGCATACAACAGCGAAAGTAACAGCACAACATGATCTTATTTATGATGAATTAATAAATCATTTCGGTGTAGAAAAGGCCCGGCTTTACTATGAATCAAATAATAAGGCTCTACAATTCATAAATAAAACTGTTCAAACATATAAAATCGACTGTAATTTCTCAAATGAAGATTCATATTTATATACAACTACTGATAACGGATTAAGAAATTTATCGAAAGAATATGAAGCTTATCAAAAATTAAATATACCTTGTGACTATGTTCAATCTCTATCGATTCCTATTCCAGTACAATCTGCGCTTGTAATGAAAAATCAAGCACACTTCCATCCCCTTCTTTATTTAAAAACACTTTTAGAAAAGTTTGTGGAGATGGGCGGCAAAGTTTACGAACAAACAACAGCTATGGATGTGGAAAAGGGCGATTATCCACAAATAATTACAAAAGAGGGCCATCATATCACTTGTGAATATGTCGTCTCTTGTTCACATTTTCCTTTTTATGATGCGAATAGCTTTTTCTTTACGCGAATGTACGCAGAACGCTCCTACGCTCTTGCAATAAAAGCAAAAACGGAGTATCCAGGTGGCATGTATTTAAGTATTGATGATCCAAAGCGCTCCTTACGCTATATAACAAACAATGGAGAAAAATTAATTTTGATTGGCGGAGAGAGTCATAAAACAGGTCAGGGAATAAATACAATGCTTCATTATGAAGCACTCTATTCTTTTGCTGAAGCCACTTTTGGAATAGATGAAGTTCCTTATAGATGGTCAGCACAAGATTTAATTACTCTAGATAAGCTTCCTTATATCGGACATATTAACGAAAGAAATCCAAATATATTTGTTGCAACTGGATATCGCAAATGGGGAATGACAACTGGAACTGCTGCCGCTCACCTACTGAAGGACTCCATCCTAAAAGTTCACAGTCCCTATAAAGAACTGTATGCACCATCACGCTTCCATGCAAATCCAGATATAAAAACGTTCCTCTCCCAAAACATTGATGTTGCGAAACATTTAATTGCAGGAAAGATTGAAACCGCATTACGTAAGCCAGAAGATCTCGAAGTTGGTGAAGGATCTGTCGTACATGTTAACGGTAAACGAGCAGGTGCTTATAAGGATAAAGAAGGAAAATTACATATCGTCGATACAACTTGTACACATCTCGGCTGTGAAGTTGAATGGAATAATGGTGATTGTACTTGGGATTGCCCTTGCCATGGTTCTCGTTTTTCAATTGAGGGAGACGTTCTTGAAGGCCCAGCAGATCAACCGTTAAAACGAGTTGATAATGAGTAAACAAATAAAGAAGTTCAACAAAATTACTGTTGAACTTCTTTATTTGTTATAAACCCTTTTCAGATAAAATTCGACACAAGGAGGAAAATATTAACATTAAATAAAATAATATATTCATCTACAAATTAAAAGGGGTGAATATTATGCAACCTTCAGCTCCACCTCATCTAGAATCTACAGAAACTATCTTTCCAAGCTCTATTACAAAACTTGTTGTTTTTATTTGTTGGCTAGCCATTTTAGCTGATGGATATGATTTAGGTATTTACGGTGCCGTTCTACCAAAGCTCCTAGAAGACAAAAGCTGGGCGCTATCACCAGCGCATGCTGGTACAATTGCAAGCTATGCTTTATTTGGGATGTTTATTGGGGCTATTCTAGTTGGAACGATTACAGATCTAATTGGGCGTAAATGGACGCTTATATGCTGTTTAGCACTTTTTTCTATCACAATGGGTTTAGCGGCTATCGCTCCTTCTCCTGAGTTATTTGGATTATCTCGATTTATAGGAGGAATCGGATTAGGCGGTGTTATCCCAACAGCTTCAGCACTTACTGTTGAATATTCACCAAAAAAAAGGCAATCTTTTATTTATGCTCTTATGTTTACTGGCTATCCTTTAGGTATCGTGTTAGGTGCTATTTTGTCCATGCTTATGTTAGAAGATTTCGGATGGAGAATTATGTTTGGTATCGGAATGATTCCACTACTCCTCATTCCTTTCATTATTCGCTATTTACCCGAGTCCATTCAATTTTTATTATCACGTAATCGCCAAGAAGAAGTGAACCAAATTCTTAATCGTTTTCAAATTGAATTTCATGTAAAAGATAAAACTCATCAAGACCCATCTACTATACGAAAGAAAAATGGATTTTTTACTTTATTCTCAAAAGAATACATAAAAGCAACGCTACTTTTTTGGATCACTTATATAATGGGAATGTTTTTAATATATGGTTTAAACACTTGGTTACCACAGATGATGCGCCAGGCAGGATATCCTCTTGGGTCTAGTCTGTCATTTCTACTTATGCTAAATATTACCGCAGCTATCGGCGCATTATTCGCTGGAGCAATTGCTGATCGTATAGGAGCAAAAATTATTATTAGCATCTCTTATCTTATGGCAGCCATATGTATCGGACTATTAACAATCAAACCATCTGTTACAATCATTTATCTTTTAATTGGCCTTGCTGGTATTGGATCAGTCGGTATTACTCAAATATTAAATGCATATGTAACACAATACTTCCCATCACATATCCGAGCTACCTCCTTAGGCTGGGGACTGGGGCTTGGCCGAGTTGGTGCAATTGCTGGCCCAATTCTCGTCGGTATTATTATGACAATGCAATATGACTTAGCATGGAATTTTTACTTATTCTCCTTTGCAGGTCTTATCGCAGCTATATCTGTTTTCTTCATTCCTACAAAATAAAAAGGGCACAAACTTACTTGTGCTCTTTTTCATATGCTTCAAACAACATATCTCGAAACAATGTATTTAAACTCTCAATATCGATTCCTGATCCCTTTTCAATTCCTTTTACATATTGCTGATAGTAATGAATTTGTTCTTCTAAAAATTGATTTAGCACCTTAATTTTCAATCCAACATCTAATTCAGTACCTGCTTTTTTCTTTATTAACAACTTTTCAATTTCATCTAATACGCTACGTTCTAATGATAATTCTGTAATCAATCGGTCAAATTCTACAGGAGGTAAAGTCGTTTTCTCTTCTAGCCACTTACAAGCTAAAATGGGACGTAATACATAAAAGTACTTTTTCAGCTTTACATTCTCACCTTGCAAAAATTCACGATAATTTTTCGACGCCATATGTAAATAATGATATATCGTTGCTTTTGGATCAAAATTCTTCTCACTCATCTGTTGAAGTAGTTCTGGAAAATTAGAGTTTTTCGAATAAAAAATTGGTGATCGAATCCACTCAAGTAAAGCAGGATTCGACTTCGCGAATAGTTGCAAAGACTTTTTAATATCCCAACCACTTATATCTAAATCATCACTAATTGGATATTCAATTACATCTCGTTTGTCATGAATTGATAAATACCATTCTACCGGATGTATATAAACAAACCTAACATCATAATCGCTATCTTTCGATGGAAAACCCCAAGCACGACTCCCTGATTCTACCGCAAATAAAATTTTCACATCATTCTCTTTTTCAATTCTTTCTAACTCCGACTCGATTTTCTCTCTCATTGCATAACACCTCCATTTTTTGATTATTTCCTTGGAAATTCGACAAATACAATACTAATTTTACTACATACCAAAAAAACTGTCAGAAATTACTGACAGCCTAATGAAACGTCTATTGTTGCTTTTCGATTACAGTAGTAGCAATTCGTTCAAACTCTTTTTGAATCTCCTCTTTATATGCATCTACTATTGAAAAATCCATAGCAGCAATATAAATTCGTTCTAATTTATCACGAACCGATTTTGCTTTCGCTAAGAAAGACATCGCCTCATTCATTTTTGCTTTATATTGAATGGAGACATCACGAATTTCCTTCGCATATTTCTCATCCGTCCCTGGCGTAACAATAAGGGCATACATATCAATAATTTCATCACCCTCGCGACTTGGAAAATATTCATGTGGTGCGGTGCTATCAAAAATTGCAAATCCTAATTCTCTTACGATAACCATATCAAGACTATTCGGGTCAAATCCGCAATGATATACTTCAACTTCAAACCCTTTTTCTTCAGCTGCCTTAGCTAACTTTTTGAGCATCGTTGATTTTCCAGAGCCTGGGCGCCCTTTTATAAAATAACGATGTGGTAACCCTTCTGTTAAATTAGGAACAAAATCAACTGCTCCTTTCGGTGTAGCAGCTCCTAAAAAACGATGTTTTACAAGCGATTGTCTCCCGCTTTTATCTGCAAATAATTTCTGGATTAGCTGATTGGTTAGTTCATTTGCTTTATTAAAATCTATATTATCAATATATATCTTCTCCCACTCATCATGTATAACCAATGCCTCTTTAAAACGTGCGTAAGCAGACTGAAAAGCTTTGCTTGCTTCTGAAACAAATCTTTCAATTTCTAACTTCTGCTTTCTTAGTTTATCTGAGTCCCAAGCAATTCCTAAATTTATATACTCTTCAACAACTCCTGGCATTTTTGGCTCAATAACATGCGGCGATGTCCCATCAACAATTCCTACTTTTAATTTTGGGATAATTACACCATCAACCGATTTATTATCAGAAGAACAATGTAAAAATTCAATATCATATCCTTTTTCAATCCATTCACGACCTATTGCCTTTATTAAAGAAGATTTTCCCGTTCCTGGGCCACCCTTTAAGATAAATAACCTGTCTAATCCTTTTAAATTCTCTTCGTATAAATTGTGAAATCCCCTAGCTGTATTACCACCAGCATAATAATTTAATACATTTCCTGTCACTGCACTCACTCCTTCGCAGCATTCTATTTACATAAGCTACAATATGCGAGCAGCTTTATTTGGGTGAATACCTATTTTGCATTGCACGAAAAAAGGAAATGAATTACAATTTAACTATCGGAAAATTCCGATTTCAAAATTAAATACTTCTTTATCAAGAGAGGCAGAGGGACCGGCCCTTTGAAGCCCAGCAACCTCAGTTTATACAAACTGAATAGGTGCTAATTCCTGCAAAATGCATTGCATTTTGGAAGATAAAACTCAACTAGCATGTAAAGCTCATCTTTCTTGATACTGAAGGATGAGCTTTTTATTATTTGAAAAATATATATTGGAGGTATGTAAAATGAAAGTAATTGATCTATCGCAAACATTTGAAAATAATATGTCTCAATTTCCTGGAACACCTAAAATACAACTAGAAGCTGTTACAAGTGTTGAAGAATCAGGCTATCAAGTTACAGATTTTCATTCTGTCGTTCACGTTGGCACACATTGTGATGCCCCTGCGCATTTTATTTCAGGCGCAACGACCATCGATCAATTACCGCTGGATCAATTTGTAGGCGAAGCTGTTCTTATAGATGTAACACATATTCAAGAGCGAAAATTACCTAAGGCAGTATTGCATAATACTGTCATAAAAGAAGGTGATATTGTTATTTTTCATTCTAATCTATCCACTAAATGGAATACAGAAGCTTATGAGAAAGAAGCATTTTACCTTTCTGAAGAATTAGCTAAAGAACTAGTGCGATTAAAGGTAAAATCTATCGGTTTAGATTTCATTTCTCCTGATGAAGTCACAACAGAAACATCACCGATTCATCACATATTACTAGGGAATAATATTTATTTAATCGAAAACTTAACAAATCTAGATGCTATCGAAACAAAACGTTTCTTTTTCTCAGCCGCACCTTTAAAAATTAAAAATAGTGACGGTGCTTTCGCAAGAGCATTTGCTGTTATATTTTAAACACAACCTATAAAAAAAGCAAAGGCCACTATTGGTCTTTGCTTCTATATTTTCTATTTAAATTAAGAAAGAATTGTTCCACACGGGGACGCACCCAAGCTAAACAATCTATCTCTTTCTTCTTTGTGCAAGCTATCTCTTCTCCATCTACCATTTCAACAAGTTCTAGTTCTAACAGTTGCCTCGTGAATGCTAACATATTCACTTCTTCGGATGGATACTCTTCTTTTAATTTCTCCTCAATTTCCCCCAATAAAAAACCGTCACGCATCATTGCCAATGCATCAATCCAAAGTGGCGGCATTTCATATTTTTCTCCTGTAATTGTATCTTTTACAATATAATTCTTTTGCTCTTTTCGAAATTGAATCGTGTGTAAACATACAGTCGAATTTAATGTTAATTCCATCATACCACCTCTTTCATAATATCTGCATAGAAAAAAGGATGCGCGTGCACCCCTTCTTATCTTTTCATAACACTACTGAACCGCTACATGAGCAATCAATCTCATGTCGATATTTTCCTCCATTATAAACGAAGTATTTTATAAAAAAAACCCTTCTTGAAACATTTTATAAAATGTTTATATTTACACAACAAGAACACTTTTCTGAAAAATCTTTTCTCCCAATACATTAAACGGTCGGCAGAAAAATTTCTACTTTCGTTCCTACTCCTACACTACTTTGGATCGTGATACTCCCTTGATGTTCCTTAATAATTTTATATGTAATCATTAACCCAAGTCCTGTACCAGTCTCCTTTGTTGTGTAAAACGCCTTGCCGATTTTTTCTAACTTCTCATTCTCTATACCAAATCCTTGGTCTTCAACAGAAATACACAAATGTCCTTGCGTTTTTTGATATGCACGAATGTGAATTTCTCCACCCTCTGGCATTGATTCTATTCCATTTTTAATGATATTTAATAACACTTGCTTTAATTGCTTATCATCACCGTTTATAGCCGGTAAATTCCCATCTACTTGTAAATGACATTTAACTCTATATTGCGTTGCATAACTTTCCATTAGATGCACAACATATAGAAGGATGTCTCTTATATTACACCTTTCATAATTTGTTGGCTTTGGTTTTCCTAACAACATCAATTCACTAACAAATCCATTGACTCTTTCAATTTCTTGTAGCATAATGTCGTAGCTCATCGTATCAGTTGGATTTCTTTCTTTTTGCATTTGCGTAAACCCTTTTAACGCTGTTAGCGGATTTCGAATTTCATGGGCAATTGTTGTAGACATAGTCCCAATCACAGCTAAATTTTCCGTCTCTTTCATATTGTTCATCATTTCAACCACTGTTCTTACATAAGATTGAAATCGTTTTAATAAAGAATGTGAAATAATGAAATAAAATACACATAAAACAAGTGGAATTATCACTTTTAAATCTTGTAATAGCAATGTGAAAAATACGTACTTTCCAATTACACTAAAGGACACTAAATAAAAGTATTTTTTATTCACGAAAACTGGGGCAAATAAAATTAATAACATTTCTACCATACTGCCATGTTCAAAAGGTCTATCCGTTCGCAAATAAATCATTAAATTATTCACAAGATTGATAAACATGTACCCAAATAAAAATAAATATTTTACAGAATATACATACCCTCTTTTTTGAAGATATATAGAAATAGGAAATAATGCTATTACAAATATAGGCACACCTATCCCAAGACTACCTTCTGGCCAACCTACCGCTGTTCCACTAATATTCATAGCAGGATATACAAAATAATATATAGCGTCATATAAAAAGAATATAATATAAAATAATAATATAAATACCTTTAAGGCTCTTCTTTCTTCATAAATCAAGCTCTTGTATTTATTCATATAAAAACTCCCCTTGATCGATACAAAAAACTTTCATTGTTATCTCCTTAAAGTATAAGTATGAAATTGCTTTCAGGGCAATATTTAACCTTATAATAATGAAAGGAAGGAGATCTCTCCTTCCTTTTGGTAACAACTTACATCCATCTTACCCTGTCATGTAACAATCCATCCGTAAAATTATTATGCCCCATTACAAAATCCTTCATATATAGATTTAAATACTCACCGTACTTACTTTCTGTATTTAATAACAACTCCTCGACGTAATAAACACCTTGTTCAAATTGATCTAAAAGTAAACTGGACAAGCCCGCATAAATCCCGCACCCTACCTGAAAATACGTTGCATTCGTTTTATATTTACGAAAAACTTGGCTACTATTCATCACATTATACATATATGTCTCACTATTTTCATAAACGAGTAACACACCGACCAAGTCCTCTCCAGCAACCTCTTCTTCCGCTGGATTAAACACTTTACGATTCCAGTTCCATAAATCTTCTACTTGATCTAAGTTCTGTCTAATTATATTTGTTGTATACTCATTAATTCGGTAAAGAAAACCAACTTCCATATTGAAATTTTTCCCTAAAATTAATACTTCCTCATGTGGCATTAAACAGCCATAGAATTCTTTTTCTCCTAACTTCACTTTATACTCTGAAGCATATACATCTTCATAAAAGTAAAGAGGACGATGATGACTCATATACATCGGATAACTCCAGATCGCTTCATCTAAAAATCGCTCTACTGCCCAGGAAGCATAAAGTGTATGTGGCTTTATAAGTGCTGTATCATTCAAAAATGATGTGTCATGTTCTACAATATAACATGCTCTTGGCCTTTCATTTGGTCGTTCCTTCATAAGCTCAACAGCCATCCATTGAACAACACCTGGATTCATACCGGAACCTATAATCGCTTTTGTATTTGTAAATTTCTCTTTCTCCTTCTCAAACCTTGTATATCTTTCCGTAAGCTGAAAGCCGATTAAGCTATCGTCCTGATCTACTGTCTCATTTTCCAAGGCTGAATTAATATAACAAATTCCTAGTTCATTACAGCAGCTTAATACTCTAATCGTATCTGCCCCTGAAACATCAATCACAACACTCGTTCTTTTTTCTTTTAAATGCTTTTTAAATTCCACTACATTTTGAAGGTTTATTTCATATAAATATAATTGACCTTTCAGATTCGAAAACAACTCATCATAATAAGTCCTATCTTTTTGTTTTATATCCACCAAATGAAATTTGGCATTCTTTAATACTTCATAAATTGGATCTTTTTCATTTGCTATCGCTTGATTTAAAATTGCTAAAACTGCTTTTGCTGCTCCACCAGCACTACCAAGCAATGTAATTGATAAAGAATTAGGAAACTGCTCCACAAACAAAACCCCTTTAATAAATTAGTTGAGCAGCTCCTCCTCAAAAAATAAATTGAATACATAAAAAGATAGCTCGTACATATTTCTTTATAAATTAGTGCAAAATTTTCTCAAAAAAATCACACCATAATATATTTATATTCAATTCATTTTCCCCTCATATTCAAATCGAGCTAAACAAATAGGCTCGACCTTTTCTTCTGCATATAAAAGAAAAAGCCAGCCCTTTCAACTAGCTTACGGACAATGGACAGATTTTACATGTTGAATATTTACATACATTTTCGCATCACGTGCTTTTGATATTTCAATATGACCTTCATCAATTTTCGCCATTTTTCCAATTTTATTGGACTCCTCACCTAAATCGAACACCATAATTTTCCCAGCCATTTTAATAAGCTGTTCTTCAAACGTTCGAGCTAACGTAATATTTAACGGATTCACGGGGAGTTCATTTTTATTGAGGGCATAAGGCACTTGATTTTCTTTATACGGAATTAACCATTTCAAGTGTTTTAAAGATATATATACCGTTTTATAAACCGGACTATAAAAAACAATATAATCGTTCATCACACTTGTAACATAACCATGTATTGGAGCATTTCCTGCTACATAAACTTCTGTAAAAATCCCTTTAGAAGTACTTAATACTTTTCTCAAAGAAATTGAAGGGGATTCCCTCTTAATTACAGAATCAACATCTGGTTTTAATATTTCTTCGTCATATGGTCTTAAAAATTTATAGTATTGTACATGATATAAAGATATATATACGTAATCTTGTCCATTGTAAAGAACAACGATATCATTTCCTACATCAATTAATACACCTTTAAACCTTTTTTCACCGATTAATTTAACATATATATTTTCTCCAATACTTTTGTTTAACTCATTCATCTATATCCTCCTTCCTATGAATTTCTTCTTACCTGTCTTCCATTTCTAAAAAAATAATCAGGGCAAAGTTCTGTTTTAATAGTAAGTAATTCCTTTTCATACTATCGAAATAAGAAATTGTTCTTCTCTTTCCCTCATAATGCCCCTCTTATTTATTAAACATTATTCATCTTCATTCTTTTTACATTTAACTACTTGACTCACACTCTTAATATGAGACTTAATTACATAAATAACTTCATCGCCGTTTACTAGTGTAATACAGCCATGGTGTACCTCACTTAATAAACCTTCCACACACTCTGGACCGCCACGATTAATTTTTACCCACTTATACTTCAAGTCTTTTAATATATCTAGAAAAGTATCCTCATCAGAGCAGAAACATGAACTATAGCAATCGCCACATTTACTTTCTTTCACTTTCTTCACTAGACTCTTCACATGTTTCAACTGATAATATACTAATTCACCATGAGGTAACTGTAACGTTAGATAATCTTTTCCTAACGATACGAGCTCACCAACTCGACTTTCTGGTCCACGAAGATTTACTTTTACATTCTCACCAACTAAACATCTAATTTGGTCACAGCATAATACGTTCTCCAATTTCGTATCCCCCTTTCTTATTATCTTCCTCTACTTGATTGTCTTTGTGCACGAGCGCGACCTGAGTTATCGCTACTACTTTCCTTACTGTTACTATCGTCGCTCTCATCGCTCTCTCCGCATGCTAATGCATTATAGTTAACACTTTTAATATGCTTTATTGCAATTAATATAACTTCTTCTTTTACAATTAATGTAACGAAGTCACAAGAAACATCTTGCAAAATGCCTTCCACTTTCTCTGGACCACCGCGATTAATTTTCACCCAGCAATATTTGAAACTTTCAAGTAGTGCTTCAAAGTCGTCTGCACATTCGCAATCTTCCCACTCACCATCACTTGATCCACATTCTTTCGCATTTTTTGTAATACTTTTTAGATGACTAAGTTGATAGTAATAAAGCTCACCTTTTTCATTCTGCAATACAAAGTAGTCCGGACATACTGATATTATTGTTCCTTTTTGAGATTCTGGACCACCCCTGTTTACTCTCACAAAAGATCCAATTAAGTCTTTCAAAAAATCACAATGAAATAAACTCACGAGAAAACCCCTTCCATTAATTTATAAGCTTTTGCACTGATAGTATATGTATCTGTACAGGTTACGTTCTCTATGTTTGTCCTAGCTAGAAAAAAATATGCTTTTAACATGGTAGACTACTACCTATCAAAATTTGAAGAAAGGCTAAGAACTCCTTATGTTTTTGATATCTTTAAACAAAAAAACCCTTATGAAGATACATTTCTGCATATCTTCATAAGGGATTTCCCATAGTTTAATCTTCGTCTTTAACATCCATATCTTCTGGAATTGGTTCGTTCAATATTTCTTCCACTAATTGCTTATATTTCTCCATTTGTTCTAAATGCGTATTGAATTGTTCTTTATTTACTAAATATTGCTCTCCATCGAATAGCGCACGAATTTTCTTTTGCTGAATTAACTCTTCAATATACGATTTTGGTAAATTCAAATACTCCGCAGTCTCTTCTACTGTTATATACAATGCGTTCATTCCTTTATTATTTTTTCATCTATACTGTATCTTACTTTACTTTATTTTTGTAAACAAATAAAAAAGATTTTGTAAATGCAGTTCAAAAAGCAGGTAGATGCATTCCATATATTGTATAGTATTATATAGTAAGAATTTTTTAAATATAGAATGGTATTACCCATTTACACAAAGGAGAGTTAACATATGGCTACTCGTCACATCATTACAATGTTAGAAAAAACACTACAAGTTGAAACAGAAAACACAATTTCTCATTTGAATGTATCTTTATCTGATCGTTTTCTTTCTCAAAGCACAGCAATACATGAAAACAATTGTTATCATACAATTGGTGAATGGTACAAAAATCATTTCTTATTCCAACAAGATGATTTCCTTTGGGCTAAATATGCCTTCTATGACGCATATTGTGAAGCCATCAAAAAACAAGGTCATCTTACAAAACGTGTTCGCCAAATATTAGAATCATTAGCTCGAATGCATGGAAAACAGTATATTGCTTCTATACTAAATATGCCATTTCCTAATGAACGCGCTAAAGGGACAGCGTAATTTAGCCATGTTCTGCGTAAGCAAAACATAGCTAAATTGTTTTCTAGGATGCTTTACCAATAAAATGTTCATATCATATGAACTGATGAAACCGGTGTCATTATAATGATAGAAAATATAGTAAACAGGAAAACCCCCACGTACATCTCTCATCCATTGGAATAGAGAAATACGTGGGGGTATACTTGTTCCTTATTATTTCATCATCTGCTTAATCAGTTCGCGATTTCTCTTCTTAAATACTTCATTATGAGAAGAAACCATTCCATACTCACTTGCATCTGGTTGGATAAATTGTTTTGCTTTATTCACAGCATTTCCAGCATCTTGGAATGCACCTGCAATTAAGTGTAGTTTCCCTTCGTGCTTTAAAATATCTCCAGCAGCATATAATCCATCTACTGAAGACTCACTATTTGCATTACCTGCAATATAATAATTATCTATAATTGCAACGTCTAACTCACTATTTTCTAATAATGTAATGTCGCGTTCATATCCATGATTAATAATAACTTCATCAATAGGTAAATGAGAAACCTCACCTGTTTCATGATTTGTTAATTCTACATATTCGATCGCTTCATGATTATCACCAGCAATTAATTTTGTAATCGATGTATTAAAGAAACACTCCGCTGAGCTGTTCATAAGTTGTTTTACTTGTGCTTCATGACCAGATAATTCTTCTTTTCTATAGGTTACATACACTTTTTTCGCAATTGGTTCTAATTCATTTGCCCAATCAACAGCAGAATTGCCTCCACCGGAAATAATAACTGTTTTACCTTTGAAACGCTTTAAAGATTTAACTGTATAATTTAAATTCGATACTTCAAATCGCTCAGCACCTTCAATAGATAACTTTTGCGGTTTCAATATACCACTTCCTGTTGCGACGATAACTGTTTTTGAAAAGTGTTCTTCGCCAGTACTTGTTTTTAATGTAAAAGTACCATCTTGATTACGAATAATCGATTCTACTTTTGTATCTAATACAACTTCCGGCTTAAATGTTAACCCTTGCTGTACAAGTTGTTCAATTAACTTATCACCTGTAACTGGCAATAGTCCTCCTACATCCCAAATCATTTTTTCCGGATACACATGTATTTTTCCACCTAAATGTGGTTGAAATTCTATTATTTTCGTTCTCATTTCTCTGAGTCCACTATAAAAAGCTGAATAAAGCCCTGCAGGTCCTCCGCCTATCACGGTTACATCAAACAATTCTTCTCGATTCATTCGTGCTCACTCCTCAGCTATTAATCATTGATTATCATTCTCAATAAAATATAACCTGTTTCCGCAAAATTTACAATCAAAATTACTATTGACAATACACCTATATAAAATTATATTATTTAAAGAATCAATAGTGATAATCATTATCATTTTGTTAATAATTAGCAAATTTGAGATTACATCTTCTTTCATTAATATGGTTATTACTATATTATAAAATCTCATATTCAAGATTTTTAATAAATTATTTTGCATTACCACTACTATTTCAAAAAGATTGCAGTTAAACAAATTATTGTATACACATATCATCTATGTTAAAGGAGAAAGACGATGAAAAAGGTATTTATTTCACTAACAGTCCTTTTCGTTCTTGTTATGAGCGCTTGTAGCAATAGCTCTACAGACAAAAAGAACGATGCAAAAGGTAGCAAATCAGAAACAATTACATACCAATCTGAAGATGGTAAAAAAGTAGAAGTTCCTGCAAATCCAAAACGCGTTGTTGTATTATCATCATTCGCTGGTAACGTAATGTCATTAGGTGTAAATCTTGTTGGGGTAGATTCATGGTCTAAACAAAACCCACGTTTTGATAGCAAACTTAAAGATGTTGCTGAAGTATCTGATGAAAATGTTGAAAAAATCGCTGAACTAAATCCAGATTTAATCATCGGTTTATCAAATGTTAAAAATGTCGATAAGTTAAAGAAAATCGCGCCTACTGTAACATACACTTACGGAAAAGTTGATTACTTAACACAGCATTTAGAAATCGGTAAGTTATTAAATAAAGAAAAAGAAGCAAAAACTTGGGTTGATGACTTCAAGAAACGTGCACAAGAAGCTGGCAAAGAAATTAAAGCAAAAATCGGTGAAGATGCAACAGTTTCTGTTGTAGAAAACTTCAACAAACAGCTTTATGTATACGGCGAGAACTGGGGCCGTGGAACAGAAATCCTGTACCAAGAAATGAAATTAAAAATGCCTGAAAAAGTAAAAGAAAAAGCATTAAAAGAAGGTTACTACGCATTATCTACTGAGGTATTACCTGAATTTGCTGGCGATTACTTAATCGTAAGTAAAAACAAAGATACTGATAACTCATTCCAAGAGACAGAATCATATAAAAACATCCCAGCAGTAAAAAATAATCGCGTATATGAAGCAAACATGATGGAATTCTATTTCAATGATCCACTTACATTAGATTTCCAACTAGACTTCTTCAAGAAGAGCTTTCTTGGTAAATAATACAAACATGAGGAATTCTTAATTTAAGAATTCCTCTTCCTTTATTCTATGAACAGAAAAGATGTGAAACGAATGACAAAAGATCATGACAATCCACGTTCTATAGCTTTTACATACAAACTAATTTTAAGCTTAATTGCATTCTTTCTTATTTTTATGGTTGCAATGGTATTAGGTGCTGCAGATACTTCGATAAAAGATGTATGGTTAGCACTCACTTCCTCCGCTAAAGGAGACAAAATATCTATTATTCGAGAAATACGTTTACCACGTGAAGTTGCTGCTATTTTTGTAGGAGCTGGATTAGCCGTTTCTGGAGCAATTATGCAAGGATTAACACGAAATCCACTTGCGGACCCTGGATTATTAGGGCTATCTGGTGGAGCAAATGCTGCGCTTGCACTAACACTTGCTTTCAATCCTTCCATCAGCTATCTTTACTTAACGTTAGCTTGCTTTATCGGTGCTGCAATTGGCGCAATTATGGTATTTGGAATTGGTATGGTGAAAAAAGGCGGCCTTTCTCCTCTTCGAATTGTATTAGCGGGCGCTGCAGTTTCAGCATTTCTACTCGCAATTTCAGAAGGAATTGGCATTTACTTTAAAATTTCACAAGATGTATCACTTTGGACTGCTGGGGGCGTAATTGGAACAACTTGGAGCCAATTAAAAATTATTATTCCAGTCATTTCAATTAGTATCTTTATCGCTATCTTACTAGCAAAAAAATTGACAGTTCTTAGTTTCAGTGAGGAAGTGGCTATTGGACTAGGTCAAAAAATTATTGTTATTAAAACTATTTTATTTATCATTATTATCTTACTTGCAGGTGCATCTGTAGCGCTTGTTGGAAATATGGCATTTATCGGTTTAATGGTACCTCACATGGTACGCCCAATTGTCGGTCCAGATTACCGATTTGTTATACCGATGTCAGCAATTACTGGAGCTTCCTTTATGCTACTTGCAGATACAATCGGACGTACTATTAACGCTCCGTACGAAACACCAGTTGCGGCAATTGTCGCGATTGTAGGATTACCATTCTTCCTGTTCATTGTACGTAAAGGAGGAAAAACATTCTCATGATGCAATCTATTTTAAGAAAACAGCGTCTCATTATACTCGCTTTACTTATAGTAATCATCACAACCATTGTAGTTGGAATGGGACTTGGTTCAGCATCTTTATCTTATGATCGACTACTCCCAACATTAATGGGGCAAGGGACTTTTAAAGAGGAGTTCGTTTTATACTCTTTAAGACTACCTAGAATTGTCATTACATTATTAGCTGGTATGGCTCTCGCTTTATCAGGGGCTATTCTGCAAGGAATTACCCGAAATGATTTAGCTGAACCTGGTATTCTTGGTATTAACTCTGGGGCTGGTGTTGCTGTTGCTATTTTCTTTTTATACTTTCCAATAGACGTAGGTTCATTTCTTTACTTACTACCTGTCGTTGGATTTATTGGGGCATTTCTGACAGCTGTTCTAATTTACGTATTTTCATATAGTAAATCAACTGGACTTCAACCAATACGATTAACATTAACTGGTATCGGTTTTGCATTTGCACTATCTGGAACGATGATTGTCCTTATTTCATCCGCGGATCGTATGAAAGTAGACTTTATTTCAAAATGGATTGCCGGAAATATTTGGGGAGATGACTGGATCTTCGTTTTAGCAATGCTCCCATGGTTAATCATATTAATTCCGTTTATTTTCTATAAAGCAAATCGATTAAACATCTTAGCATTAAACGAACCAGTCGCAATCGGCGTTGGAATTGAAATTGAAAAAGAACGCAGGTACTTATTAGTTGCAGCCGTTGCACTTGCAGCTGCAGCTGTTTCCGTAACAGGAGGAATTAGCTTTATCGGATTAATGGCTCCTCATATCGCGAAATCTTTAGTAGGTCCAAGACATCAAATCTTCATGCCTATCGCCCTTTTAATCGGCGGATGGCTATTATTATTAGCAGATACAATTGGACGAAATATCGTTGATCCTAATGGCATTCCAGCAGGTATTGTCGTTGCTTTAATTGGGGCTCCTTACTTTATGTATTTGTTACTTAAAAAAGCGTAAAAAACACCCTCAAGATCTTTTCTTGAGGGTGTTTTTGTTTCATTCTACTGCTGCCCATACCCTTCAAACTTCTTCGCCAAATTCTCCATCTCATCTTCTGGCAAAAGCTTCGGTTCTCCGACGCTTTTCGTTTGATAATAAATTTGAGCACAAAACTCAATCTCTTCTGCAACAGTAAACGCCATTTTTATATTATTTGCACCAGCAATTAAACCGTGATTTGCAAGTAGCACAGCACGACGATCAATCATGCCTTCAAAAGCAGCCTCTGCTAATTGCTTCGTACCAAATGTTTCATACGGTGCACAGCGAACATTCGGGCCTGCGAAAGCAATTAAATATGATACAGCAGGAAGCTCCCACCCTAATGATGCAATCGTCTTCGCATAGGGTGAATGTGTATGCACAAGCGCATTTATATCTTCACGATTTCTATAATAAATAAGATGCATATCTAGCTCACTGGATGGTTTTCTCTCTCCCTCTACCACTTCACCATCTAAGTTTAATATAACTACATCTTCAGGTTTTGTTTCATAATACTCTAAACCACTTGGACTAATCGCAACAAGACCTTTTTCGCGATTGAAAATACTAATATTACCGCCTGTCCCCTTTGTTAAACCGCTAGAAATCATTTTCTTTCCGTATGCTACAATTTCTTCTCTTTCTTTTTGTAATAACATATACATCCCCCTAAGTATGAAGCTTATGATGACTGACTTTGTATCTATCTACTTATTGAAATAGCTTTTTTAAGTTTTCCATAAACGGTGCTTTTACAATCCCTTTTTCCGTAATAATCGCTGTTACATTTTCATATGGTGTGACATCAAATGCTGGATTATATACTTTACTTTCTTTCGGAGCAGAATATTGTCCGAAGCGATTAATCACTTCAGAACCATCTCTTTCTTCAATCGGAATTTCTTTTCCTGTCGGTGTTTTTAAGTCGATTGTCGGTGTTGGTGCTGCTACATAAAACGGAATGTTGTAGTATTTCGCCAAAATAGATACGCCTAATGTCCCAATTTTATTTGCTACATCACCATTTGCTGCCACACGGTCGCATCCAACGATCACCGCATCAATCTTTCCTTGTGACATGACCATAGCTGCCATATTATCCGTAATAACAGTAACATCAATCCCCGCTCGCTGTAGTTCTAATGCCGTTAACGTTGAACCTTGTAATCTAGGACGTGTTTCATCTGAATAGATTTTTAAGTCCCATCCTTTTTCTTTCGCTAAGTACATTGGAGCTGTCGCAGTACCATACTTAGTCGTCGCTAACGCACCAGCATTACAATGTGTTAATACTCCCATTCCATCATGGAATAACGTCAATGCATGTTCCCCGATCTGACGGTTAATTTCTTCATCTTCTCTATGAATCTCTTTTGCCTCTTCTAGTAATCTATTTTTCAACTGTGAGATTGATAAGTGAGCATTATCTGTCGCTACACTTTCCATTCTTTCAAGCGCCCAAAATAAATTTACTGCAGTCGGTCTTGATGTCGCCAAGTATGTACATACTTTTCTTACTTCATCCATAAATCCTTCTTCCGTATTTTCAGCAAATCCCTTTATCCCTAAATACACTCCATAAGCTGCTGAAACACCAATCGCTGGTGCACCTCGTACTTTCATTACTTGAATCGCATCCCACACACTTTCAGCTGTTTTAAAAGATTCATAGACAATTTCATTCGGTAATAACGTTTGATCTAACAAAACTAAAGCATCATTTTTCCACTGAATTGGTATTAATTGCTCTTCCATCATATTCTCCCCTTACTTCGCGTAGTGCATTGACTGTTCTTTTAACGTTTCTATAAAACTTGTGCCCGTTCTATATTGATTCGCTCGTAAAATAAAACGCTTCGCTACTTGAAGACAAATTCGCTCCGCTCTAGCACGTGCTTCCTCATTCCCAATACAAGTAATATCTTTTACTTTCGCTAATCCAACAATACGGCGAATTAATTCCAGACCTGTCACTGCAGCTGTATCCTCTAATACAGATTGCAAATAGACTTCGCTAAAGCCTTCTTCCTTCGCCATAATCTCGGTCACATGAATATCCCAAGCACCTAAAAACTTCTGCTTAAATAAATCAATTACCTCTACCATCGTAGTTTGTAACCAATCCATATACGTATCTTTCTCAGCTCCAGGTGACATCGTTGCATCTGCATTCATCCAAGCAAACATTAAATTCGCCATTACATTCCCAACGTCATATCCCATAGGTCCATAAAAAGCAAACTCAGGATCAATAACCTTTGTAGAATCATCTCTTACAAAAACAGAACCAGTATGTAAATCACCATGAAGTAATGCCTGTGCATTCGTCATAAAAGAAAATTTACGTTTCGCTACTTCCATACGAAGCTCTTTATCACTATAAATATGTTCCCTAATCCATCCCTCATTTAACGGAAATAACTCATTACGCTTATTATGATTGGTAAATGGTTCTGAATATACGAGGTCCTCTGTAATCTCACATAATTCAGGATTTATATAGTTCTTCACAAGTTCCTTCTTCTCTTTATGATTCATTACAACATCCGATGTTAATAAAAGTGTATTTACCATAAAAGTAGTTAAATCGTCAGCAAGCCGCGGAAATATTTGATGATTTATAAGTGCTGTACGTAATATTGTGTGATCCGATAAATCTTCCATTACGCAACAATTCATCACACTATCAAATAAATACACCTTAGGAACAAGTCCAGGTGCTAACTCATCCTCTAACTGCAAAACATCTGATTCTATACGAATACGATTCGTCGACAACTTAAACTCATCTGAAATGCGAGCTGTATCCCCAGCTTGCTTTACAATGACAGACATGTTCTCTTTTTCATCCCAAACGCGAAACACATAATTTAAATTGCCATCACCTATTTCTTTACACTGTAACCCCTTTGCATTTTCAAACTTAGATAATTTCTCTTTCACATATGCAATCACATCTTTAGCTTCCATTAAAAAATACTTCGTGAACTTAGACATGGTTTCCCCTCCACACTAATTGTAAGCGTTTTCTAAAAGCTATAAAAAATAATAGGTTGAATTTTTTCATCCTATAAATATATATTCTTCTTTTTGAAAGGTATATCTAGGTTTTATTATATCTTGTTAGCACTTTGAGTCAATGTTTCTAACTATCATCTCAAATATATACTTCCTAATTATATATTTGAGATGAAAAAAATTGTTCAAAAAATTTCCGATTCATTTTATTTTATTTATCACAAAATTCTTTGTAAAATAGAAGTAAGCAGTTCCTTTTCAAAACCACAACTTCTAAGAAATATTTCCTTCCTAAGAAATTAAACTTACACACTATCTCTAACATACACACTAAACTTTTCAAACACTCAGCTAAAATTTATAGACTTAAAATTACCTTTCTATTCCCTGATATCCTTAATTGAGAATAAATATTAATTAAATTGGTATAAAGTTGGTTTATTCTCTTGACAAAATAACCACTTCTATATGATAATTAATATCGAATTAGAATTATTATAGTTAATTAAAAAATATATTTTATGAGCACACTATTTTTTGATGCTCAAAACCAACATTTAGGAGGAATTTTAACATGTTATTAATCGGCACAGAAGTAAAACCGTTTAAAGCTAATGCTTACCATAATGGAGAATTTATCCAAGTTACTGACGAAAGTTTAAAAGGAAAATGGAGTGTAGTTTGTTTCTACCCAGCTGACTTCACATTCGTTTGCCCAACTGAACTTGAAGACTTACAAAACCAATATGCAACTCTAAAAGACTTAGGCGTTGAAGTATACTCTGTATCTACAGACACTCACTTCACTCACAAAGCATGGCATGATAGCTCAGAAACTATCGGCAAAATCGAGTACATCATGATTGGTGACCCAACTCGCACAATCACTACAAACTTCAACGTTTTAATGGAAGAAGAAGGTCTTGCTGCTCGTGGTACATTCATCATCGATCCAGACGGCGTTATCCAATCTATGGAAATCAATGCTGACGGTATCGGCCGTGACGCAAGCATTCTTGTTAACAAAATTAAAGCTGCTCAATACGTACGTAACAACCCAGGTGAAGTTTGCCCAGCTAAATGGCAAGAGGGTTCTGCAACACTTAAACCAAGCCTTGACCTTGTAGGCAAAATCTAAGGAGTTCGATCAAAATGATACTAGATGCAGATATAAAAACACAACTATCCCAATACCTTCAGTTAATGGAGAACGATATTTTACTTAAAGTAAGCGCAGGAGACGATAACGTATCTAAAGATATGTTAGCTCTAGTAGACGAATTAGCTACTATGTCATCTAAGATTACAGTAGAAAAAGTTGAATTAGAGAGAACACCAAGCTTTAGCGTAAACCGCCCTGGTGAAGACACTGGTGTCGTATTCGCTGGTATTCCATTAGGACACGAATTTACATCATTAGTGTTAGCTTTACTACAAGTAAGTGGACGCGCTCCAAAAATTGAACAAAAATTAATCGATCAAATTAAAAACATTCAAGGCGAATATCATTTTGAATCTTATATCAGCCTAAGTTGTCATAACTGTCCTGATGTTGTACAAGCTCTTAACGTAATGAGCGTTCTTAACTCTAGTATTACACATACTATGATTGATGGCGCTGCATTCAAAGAGGAAGTAGAAAGCAAAGACATCATGGCAGTACCAACTGTTTACCTAAACGGCGAATCTTTCGGAAGCGGTCGTATGACACTTGAAGAAATTTTAGCTAAAATGGGTAACGGTCCAGATGCATCAGAGCTTTCTGATAAAGATCCATACGATGTTCTTGTTGTTGGTGGCGGCCCTGCTGGTGCAAGTGCAGCAATTTACGCAGCACGTAAAGGCATCCGCACTGGTATCGTTGCTGAGCGCTTCGGTGGTCAAGTAATGGATACTATGGGCATTGAGAACTTCATCAGCGTAAAACGCACTGAAGGTCCTAAGCTAGTAGCAAGCCTTGAAGAGCACGTAAAAGAATACGACATCGATGTAATGAATCTACAACGTGCGAAACGTTTAGAGAAAAAAGAACTTATTGAAGTGGAACTTGAAAACGGTGCTATTCTGAAAAGTAAGAGCGTAATCGTTTCTACAGGTGCTCGCTGGCGTAATGTTGGCGTACCAGGTGAAGCTGAGTTCAAAAATAAAGGTGTAGCATACTGCCCACACTGTGACGGTCCATTATTCACTGGAAAAGACGTAGCAGTTATCGGCGGAGGTAACTCTGGTATTGAAGCAGCTATCGACTTAGCAGGTATCGTTAAGCACGTAACTGTTCTTGAATTCATGCCAGAATTAAAAGCTGATGCTGTATTACAAGAACGTCTTAACAGCTTACCAAACGTAACTGTTCTGAAAAACGTTCAAACGAAAGAAATCACTGGTACTGATAAAGTAAACGGTATTTCTTACATCGATCGTGAAACTGAAGAAGTTCATCACGTTGAATTACAAGGTGTATTCGTACAAATCGGTCTTGTGCCAAACACAGACTGGTTAGGCGAAACAGTTGAACGCGCTCGCGGTGAAATCGTAACAGACAAGCACGGCGCTACAAACGTACCAGGAGTGTTTGCTGCAGGTGACTGTACAAATAATCCGTACAAACAAATCATCATCTCTATGGGTTCAGGTGCAAACGCAGCTTTAGGTGCATTTGATTACTTAATCCGTAACTAATAAAAAAACAGGTGCCTTGGCACCTGTTTTTTTATTACCCTAATGTATAAACTAAAAACCTCTCATTCCCATTCTTCTCATAAGCACCTGGCAATCTAACTTCTTGCTTCAGCTCAAACGCAGTCTGATTTTCTAAGAAGAAAATATAGTCCTCAGAAGGATAATATAAAATAATATCCACTTCTCTCTCCAATTCTTCTACCGAAAGTAAAATGTTATTTACTACATTCATAAACACTTGTACAGAAAACGGATTAAAGAAGTAAAACCTATTATCATGCGAATCAATCTCATATTCCTGCGCTAAACAACATTGGAATTGAATTTTCCCCTTACTGTTTCGCACCTTTCGTGCATAACGATCTCGATTATCCATTGCTTCTTTATAAAACTCTTCATTCATTTCAATTCCAACTGCTGAAGCACCACATTTATGATGCATATAAAAGTTTAATCGCCCTTTTCCGCACCCAAAGTCTACAATTCGGTCGCTACTTCGTATCTCATATTGATTCAATAACTCATCTAACCCGCTATACGGCGTCGGTTCATAGCGGTGATAATGCATAGACTTGTTAAACCCTTTTTGCTCACCGACTGTTTTTATATGTAAAACTGCATCGTAATATTGTTCGTTCATTCGTTTTCTCCTATTAAAAAATGGTACTTATTATTATACACCATGTACTGGAGGGTCATTTTTTATCAAATTAATAGGTACGTGAAATTATATTAACGATTTTCTTAATATATCTATCGTAACTTCAAATATATCAACGATTTTCTCAATATATCTATCATAACTCAAAATATATCAACGGTTTTTCAAATATATCGATTTACCGACAATTCACGACAAAAAAACAGGAGCTCTCTAGCCCCTGTCTTCTAACACTTTCAATACAGTTTGTTTCAATATTTCTACCCCATCCATAATACAACTATGATCAAACCTCATATACGGATGGTGTAATCCAGGTTGTAGGTCTGCTCCTAGTCCAAGCATGACAGCTTTTAAATGTGGTCTTTTCACTGTATAGTAATGGAAATCATCGCTTCCTGTCGTATAGAGAGGCCCTGTGCATCTCTCTTCCCCATACACTTCGAGAATACCTTTACGCATAAAGCGCTCTGCTTCTTCGGAAACCTCTGCTCCTGGTGCAAGATCCATCCATTCGTATGAAGTTTTCGACCCCATCGATGCAGCTGATTCTATTACATGCTCAATCTTTTTCTTTAATTCTTCTAATAGTATATTACTCTCTGCTCTTACATCTAAACTGAAATGACCATTTCCCGGAATAATATTTAAATTATCACCACCAGCTTGGCATCTTGTCATTTTTACTGAATAAGAACTTTGCGGTGGCAGCCAAATATTTTTCAAACCGATATTAATCATGGAAATGACATCAATTGCATTCACACCTTGGTGTGGTCTTGCCCCGTGTGCATCCTCCCCATGAATCATACCCTCTAAAAATCCTGCTGCTCCATGACGAATAGATGGGGCTGCTTGTTTCAAAGATAGTTCTTCAATTGGTCTTAGATGGACGCCAAATAAGAAATCAGCATCATCTACAGCACCTTTCTCCACCATCTTCAAAGCACCATTCCCCTTCTCTTCTGCCGGCTGAAAAATAAATCTAACCGTACCACTTTTCCATCTCATATTTTTCAATTGTAAAATAAGTCCCATTACAATGGTCATATGAGCATCATGGCCACATGAATGGTTCGCTTTAAATTCTCCATTTACTTCTTGCCAAAGTGCATCCATATCAGCACGAATCGCAATAACTGGATTCCCGCCTCCAATCTCAGCAATTACACCTGGACAATCATCAAATGTTCTATATGAAATTCCTTCTTCTTTTAAAAAGTCAGTAATATACGCTGTCGTTTCATATTCTTTCCAACTTACTTCAGGGTTTTCGTGTAAATGCTGAAAAATCTCCGTTAAGCGCTCTTGTAGTTCTAATGTTTTCAACGTTCCAGTCTCCTTCCCACATTACAAACGATTTGGGTTAATTATACTTATGAAAAACAGATGTTTTTATGAACATATTGAATTTTAAGAAAAAAGTCAATTGTTTATTTTTAAATACTTAAAAAGCTTACTCCTCACCTATATTACAAACTAAACAAACAACTAGAACATTCCTTATTTTCTGTTTTTTATGTTGACGCTTACATAAACTTTTAGTTATCATAACCTAATAAACGTCTATTTTACGACAATTCTAAAAATACAAACAAACATACGTAACAAGGAGGAACTTTATGAAAAAAGAAATACCTTTTGGAATAGCGATTATCCCTATTATCATTACCGTTGCAGTTATGATGGTTACAATTGTTGTATTAAAACAAACCCCTCACGTTCCACTTATTATCGGTACAACCGTTGCTTCTATTGTCGCTTGGCGTTATGGTTACAAATGGAATGATCTTGAAGAAGCAATGTATAAAGGGATTCGTCTTGCATTACCCGCTATCGTCATTATTATTCTTGTCGGCTTAACAATTGGTGCTTGGATTGGCGGTGGAATCGTCGCAACGATGATTTATTACGGTTTAAAACTTTTAACTCCATCACTATTTTTAGTTTCCATTACCGTCATTTGTTCTATCGTTGCATTAGCAATTGGTAGCTCTTGGTCTACAATGGGAACAATTGGTGTTGCTGGAATGGGAATTGGCCTAAGTATGGGAATCCCAGCTCCAATGGTTGCTGGTGCCATTATTTCAGGCTCTTATTTTGGCGATAAAATGTCACCGCTTTCAGATACAACTAACTTAGCCGCAGGATTAACAAATACAGATTTATTCGCACACATTCGTCACATGTTATTTACTACAGTTCCAGGTTTAATTATTACTCTTATCGTCTACGCGGTCTTAGGAAGAAGCTTCGGCGCTAACAATATTGATGCGAAAAGCATCGATCAAACGTTACAAGTATTGCAACAAAACTTTGTTATCTCACCTTTCCTACTCATTATACCCGTAGCCGTTATGGTATTGGTCGCTAAAAAGGTTCCTGCCATACCAGCCATTCTCGTCGGTATTATTTTAGGGTTCTTATCACAAGTCTTTATTCAAGGTGGTTCTGTCTCAGCATCTGTCGGTGCACTCCAAGCTGGATTTGTTATAGACACTGGAAACAAGCTAGTAGACGAACTATTTAACCGCGGTGGCTTAGATTCGATGATGAATACAGTCTCTATGACAATTGTCGCTATGACTTTCGGAGGAGTATTAGAACATACAGGTATTCTTCGCTCAATTGTAAATCAAATTTTAAAGTTAGCGAAATCAGCAAAAGGGCTTATCGCTTCTACTATCGCATCTTGTTTTGCAACAAACCTTACTTGCTCTGAACAATATATTTCAATTGTTGTCCCTTCAAGAATGTACGCAAATGCATACACGGAAAAAGGACTACATTCAAAAAACTTATCCAGAGCATTAGAAGATGGTGGAACATTAACTTCTGTCTTCGTTCCTTGGAATACGTGCGGTGTATTTATTCTCGCAACACTTGGCGTAGGTGCATTTGAATATGCTCCTTATGCTATTTTGAATTTCATCGTACCTATTATCTCAATCATTTATGGTATAACAGGCTTCACAATTGTAAAACTATCAGACATTGAAAAAGCAGAACTACTAAAGAAACAAAAAGCTCAACTAGAAGCTTAAAAATAGCGGTAAATTCAGTTCATATAGTGCGCGAGGTCGCCCTTGTTGATAGGGCATTTCCTCGCCGCAAATATGAGCATACCCGTAATCAACTAATTTCTTTAACAACCTTTCTGTCGATCTTCGAGTCACTTGTAAATACTCAGAAAGGTCAGCTGCTGTAAACTTCAATGACGGGTGCGATTGACTAAATTGAATGATTTTTGACAAGTTGGCCGGACTAAGCTTTGTTTCCTTCGCTATTTTCATTAGTTCCGGATTATCATTTTTCAAACTTTGTACTCTCTGTTCTTTCGGGAACGGACCAAACAAATCTTTATCACTTGTTAGTATATAAAAACAACGATCTATTGGATTGTTCTTTGCAAAACTTTGAGCAATTTTTGCATTTTGCTCCGCTTCTTTCACGGTTTTCCCATAACCAAATCCAATAGCTATCGTTCCTTCTACGCTCGCAAACAAGTTATCTATCGCATTTGTTTTAATAATTGATTCGATATCACCACGAGTTGTATACAAAATGCATGTCATTTCATCCACTTGTTTAAATGAACCACGTAGTTCTTTTGAAATGACATCTAGTTTTTCAAGCAAACTCGCTCGTAATTCTAAGGAAGAAATAATACAAGCACCAACAGTAGCTGAATAGCTTTTTGCTAACTCAGCTTTTATTTTTGCATCTTTTAGCCCATGTATAATGGATTGTGTTGGATCAATCATGCGCTCTGAAGGAACACCTATTTTTTGAAGCTCGTCGTAAACAGCGTGAATACTAGTTAAAGCTAAATGAGCTTCTCCAGATTGATATTTAGCTACATGAAAATCGATAACTCTATTTATCTCATCTTTACTCCACAGCATATTTTCATAATCCAACACTTGCGGACTTTCTTTTATACCAATATCATGGAACACATTTGTAATAAACGAGCGGTCTACTAAATCGATGGAAATGTTATGTGGTTGAATACTTTGATGATACATGATAGAAAGAATTGAAGATGCGACAGTTGTCTCGTCTTGCTGTAAGTATGTACTTGGAATTCGTAATTGTTCTCTTATTTCTTTTGCCATATAATAAGGTAAAGCACCTGAGAAAAAGATGACATCACAAGGCTTTAGACACTTTAATAGTTCAGAAGATTCCGCCGGATGAAGGTAAATATATGGATCAATTTCTATTCCCTCTAATTTTTGAGCAATAGGAAAAAGGTTCTCCATAAACTCCTTTGAACCGACAACTGCAATTTTTATCATCATTTTCTCTAACTCCTTATCATTAATTAACGACTATTTAACGTCAACTATATCAAATGTATAAAACTATTGTAAACAGGAAGGGGTTTCTATTCAATGAAAATTACAGCTATTCATCTTTACGCAATTCGTTTACCGCTTCGCAATCCGTTTGTTATTAGTTATGGTTCTTATTCTGATATGCCCTCTATTATCGTCAAAATGGAAACAGATGAAGGTATTATCGGTTACGGTGAAGGCGTTGCTGATGATCACGTCACAGGTGAATCATGGGAAAGTACTTTCCATACTTTAAAACATACGCTAACCCCTGCTCTAATCGGGCAAAATCCAATGAATATCGAAAAAATACACGACATGATGGACAATACAATTTACGGTGTTCCAACAGCGAAAGCCGCAATTGATATTGCTTGTTTTGATATAATGGGCAAAAAGCTAAATCAACCTGTATATCAATTAATTGGCGGGCGCTACCATGAAGAATTCCCTGTCACTCACGTTTTAAGTATTGCCGATCCTGAAGATATGGCTGGAGAAGCTGCTTCTATGATTCAAAAAGGTTACCAATCTTTCAAAATGAAAGTTGGTACAAATGTAAAAGAAGATGTAAAACGTATTGAAGCTGTACGAGAACGTGTAGGAAATGACATCGCTATTCGCGTTGATGTAAACCAAGGCTGGAAAAATAGCGCAAACACATTAACAGCACTACGTTCATTAGGACATTTAAACATTGACTGGATTGAACAACCTGTTATCGCGGACGATATTGATGCCATGGCTCATATTCGTTCTAAAACAGACCTCCCGCTTATGATTGATGAAGGACTAAAAAGTTCTCGTGAAATGCGCCAAATTATTAAATTAGAAGCTGCTGATAAAGTGAATATAAAACTAATGAAATGCGGTGGCATATATCCAGCTGTAAAGCTCGCTCATCAAGCTGAAATGGCCGGAATTGAATGCCAAGTGGGATCAATGGTCGAATCATCTGTTGCCTCTTCCGCAGGATTCCATGTCGCTTTCTCAAAGAAAATCATTACGAGCGTAGAGCTAACAGGACCATTAAAATTCACGAAAGACATTGGAAACTTACATTACGATGTACCATTCATTCGCTTAAACGAAAAGCCCGGACTCGGCATTGAAATAAACGAAGATACACTACAAGAACTAACCGTCTTTCAAGACGTTGTACGCTAAAGGAGGACTATCATATGACGGTTCTATACGAAGGAACATTAAAACAAAATAACGAATCATTTCACGTTACATTACTATCACTAGAGCACATCGAACAAATTTTATCACTACAAAACATCGTAGTTGAAGTACTAGAAGATAAAAGTCGTTTACAACCACTCTCACAAGAAGAATTTCAATACATTCTAGAAGGAAACGGCATGATGATCGGTGCTTTTATCGAAAACGAACTCATCGCATTTCGCGCTCTACTCGTCCCTCCTATCGACGATGAACATTTAGGGCTTGATATTGGTCTATCAGAAAGTGAACTGCACCGCGTCATCTATCAAGAAATCTCAAACGTTCATCCGGGATGCAGAGGAAATGGGATGCAAAAAATATTAGCAAAAGTCATTATGGAAGAATTGCAAAAAGAAGATAGCAAATACGATTATGTATGCTGCACCGTTGCTCCTTTTAACATCCCGAGTTTGAAGGATAAATTTGCGCAAGGGATGGAGATTGCTGCGCTGAAGGAGAAGTATGGTGGTAGTCTGCGGTATGTTTTTGTGAAGAAATTGCGCGGAGATAAAGAAAGAGATTGGACGGATATTCAAAGTATTCTAATGAGTGATGCTAGTGGACAGCAGGCTTTGCTTTCGGAAGGGTATCGTGGGTATGAGATGGAGAAAGTGGATGGGGATTTTGTTGTGAAGTTTGGACGATAATCTATGTACTCGAAAAGAGGAGATGTCCCTTGTGACATCTCCTCTTTTCGATTTGTTGAACAATCCTGTAGTAAATGAAATTATATCAACGATTTTTCGAATATATCTATCATAACTTACAATATATCAACGATTTTTAAAATATATCTATCAAAACTCACAATATATCAACGATTCGACAAGAAATATCGATTTACCGACAAAAATCGATATCCCTTCCTAAACCGTCATCTTCCAACTAGATAACGCTAACCAGTTCTCCATTTCCTTATAATCAGGCATTATCTTCCCAACAAGACGCCAAAAAGAGCGATCATGATTTAAATGAACCATATGACACATTTCATGAACAACTACATAATCAATTACTCGCTGTGGTGCCATCGCTAGCTTCCAATTGAATGTTAGTTGTAAATTCGAATCGCAAGTACCCCAAGTACGACTACTATCTGTAATACGAATAGAACGTGGTTTTGTTTTGAAATTGCTTTGATGCGCTTTAATACTCTTCTCTACTAAAGTTTTACACTGCTTATAATAAAATCGTTTTAAAGCTTGCTGTATTTTCTCATCCTTAAGCTCTTTCACATAAATATGTAGCTTATCTCCTTCAAACACCGCATTGTCTTGCGTAATACTGGCATCTTTGGAAATCTGTATCGGATACGTATTCCCTAAATACAAAAAGCCCTCTCCTTGATCATAATCCTTTTCCTGTGGTCCATGCGCTCGCTCCTGCATTTCCTTACGTGTTGTCTGAATCCAATCCCACTTCTCCTCTAGCAACTGAACTAAGTATTCAACAGGTGTTCCTTTCGGAGCCTGCACTTCCACATTTCCGTATGAATCTACAAAAAGACGCACGGACTTTTTCTTCTTATAAGTTATATGAAAATTAATCGTCTCACCTAAATATGTATGTACCATTTCATCACCTAGCATAGTATTTTTACAAATAAAAAAGAGTAGGATACGAACGTCCTACTCTACCTATTATATCATTTACTGCTTTACCATAAATGCTACAGTACTTACCCTCTATACTTTACACCTAATCCCTTAATGAAATTCCTTGCGTATCTATCGCCGCACTCTTTGTAATTTTTATGACCTTTTTTTCTTAATAGAGCGCCTAACTCTCCTTTTGTTACCGTAACGCCTACGCTATCTAATATATCAAGTACATCCTCACTCGTTAAAGATAGTGCGATTTTCATTTTCTTTAGAAGAAGGTTATTGGCACTCTCCTTGCTCTGTACAGGTGCAGGCTGCCCTGGTTTCGGATCTTGCTTTCCTCTTTTTAACGTAATAAATCCATTTAAAAATGCCTCTAACATCATCATATCGCATGTTAGTACGTACTCATCTTCGATTACATCATCATTTTCAGCTTCATGTTGCGGAGTTTTCTTTATTTTTGTAAGCATATCAACTACGTCTTCTTTCGTTACTTCCATCCCGCCTAGTTTAAAGATTTCTACCATATCTATATCTTTTATATCTAAAGCGTATCTTACTCTTTTTAATATATCGTTGTTGCTCATTGCCATTGGGTTTCCTCCTGAAATGTTGATTATTTATTCAGCAGTTAAAGTTTATCCTATAACGTGCTTTAAATTATCATGTTTAAATCTAACCTTTTAGTTATTGTCCGCTAAATTAATACTTTAACATTTTAAAGATATGTTTTATAGTCTTACCCGAACTTTTCTCTATCATTGTATCTACCGAGCTCTTACGTGTTTTTTATATGCCTTTAAAAAGATTTCTCTCTTAACATTAACTAAAAGAAAAAAACAGTGCTTTGATTTCTCAAATACACTGTTCTTTTCCAGCTCTACGCTTATTTTCAACTCACTCATGTCATACACTACATATGAAATGATTTAACTGCTTAAAAGTTAAACCGTCTCACTATCCTGAGCCACACCAACACTATCCTCAAACCTATCCAACAAAGCACGCACCTCATCAGTAGATTTCGTACTCATCAATTGATTTCTCAATTCAGCAGCTCCAGGGAAGCCTTTTACATAAATTTTGAAGAAGCGATGAAGTCCTGTGATTGAGCGTGGCAGTACTTCTGCATATTGATCTTGAAGATCAAGTTGTAGTCTTAAAAGATCTAGATGCTCTTTACTGCTATGCTCTCTTGGCTCTTTTTCAAAAGCAAATGGATTTTTGAAGATGCCTCGTCCGATCATTACGCCATCAATGCCGTATTTTTCAGCAAGTTCCAGCCCCATTTTACGATCAAGGATGTCTCCATTGATTGTTATTAACGTATTGGGTGCAATGCGATCACGTAATTTTTTAATTTCCGGAATTAGTTCCCAGTGCGCATCTACTTGGCTCATTTCTTCTCTTGTGCGTAAATGAATAGAAAGGTTTGCAATATCTTGTTTGAAAATGTGAGTTAACCAATCTTCCCACTCGCTTAACTCTTTAAAGCCAAGTCTTGTTTTTACGCTGACAGGTAGTCCGCCCGCTTTTGCTGCTTGGATAAGTTCTGCTGCAACGTCTGGACGTAGAATAAGGCCACTGCCTTTTCCTCTCGATGCTACATTCGGTACTGGGCAACCCATATTAATATCGATGCCTTTAAATCCTAGTTCTGCCATACCAATACTCATTTGACGGAAGTATTCGGGATTGTCTCCCCAAATATGTGCTACCATCGGCTGCTCGTCTTCTGTAAAAATTAAACGGCCACGTACACTTTTCATACCTTCTGGATGACAATAGCTATCCGAGTTTGTAAACTCTGTGAAGAATACGTCCGGACGACCAGCTTCACTTACTACGTGACGGAAAACAACGTCTGTCACATCTTCCATTGGTGCAAGTACGAAAAATGGTCGTGGTAATTCACGCCAAAAATTATCTATCATTTCAAATTCAAATCCTCTCACTATGAATACAATTTCAAAATCTCAATTTATAATTTGTGAAAATCAGCAATATTTATTTTAACTAAAATCGCTTATGAATGGTATTTTTGTAAACCAAAAAGCAGATGGTATAGATTTTTTCTATATCAACTGCTTTCCTATTATACTAACTTAAGCCAAGCCACACACTCCACATGCGTCGTATGCGGGAACATATCAACAGGTTGTACTTCCTGTGTTTTATATCCGCCTTCTTCTAGTACTTTTAAATCACGTGCTAATGTTGCTGGGTTACACGATACGTATACGACGCGGTTTGGCTTCATGTCGATGATTGTGTTTAGTAATGCTTCATCACAGCCTTTACGCGGTGGGTCTACGACCATTGTGTCAGCAATTACGCCTTCTTTATACCATTTTGGAATGACTACTTCTGCTTCTCCTACACCAAATTCAGCGTTTGTCATGTTGTTTAGTGCTGCATTTCGGTTTGCGTCTTCAATTGCTTCTGGGACGATTTCAACGCCGTACACTTTTTTCGCTTTTTGCGCTAGGAACAACGAGATTGATCCGATTCCGCAATAGGCATCGATTACGGTTTCGTTACCATTTAATTTTGCGTATTCTAACGTTTTATCGTATAGCACTTTCGTTTGTTCTGGGTTTACTTGATAGAATGAACGTGCTGAAATCGCAAATTTAATGTCACCGATAAAGTCATAAATATATTCTGATCCGTATAGTACTGTCGTTTTGTCTCCGAAAATTACGTTTGTACGCTTCGTATTTACGTTTTGAACGATTGATTTTACTTCTGGGAATTTCGCTGCAATTTCTTCAATGATCGCTTTTTTGTTCGGCAATTCTGCTGTACGTGTAATGAAGACAAGCATAATTTCCCCTGTTACTTGTCCGTAACGAGCCATTACGTGACGAAGTGTTCCTTTGTTACGCTCTTCGTTGTATGCAGTGATACCGTGCTTTTCACAAATACGTTTTACTTCTTGAATTAATGTATCGTTTTCTTCTGCCTGAATTAAGCATGATTCCATATTAATGATGTCATGCGTTCCTTGGCGATAGAAACCAGCTACAAGTCCGCCTTCACGTTCTCCGATTGGTACTTGTGCTTTATTGCGATATACCCACGGGTTCTTCATGCCAAGTACAGGATGAACAGGAACATCACCTAGTCCTCCGATACGCTGCATAACGTCACGTACTTGTTTTTCTTTCGCTTGTAACTGTCCTTCATAAGTTAAATGCTGAAGCTGACAACCGCCGCACTGGTTATATACTGGGCATTCTGCATCTTTACGATATGGACTTTCTGTATGAAGCTTCATTAAACGACCAAATGCGAAGTTTTTCTTCACTTTAATAATTTTAATTTGCGCTTCTTCACCTGGTAATCCGTTTTTAACGAAAATAGGATAGCCCTTTACTTTCGCAACACCGGCACCATCATGTGTTAAATCTTCAAATACTACATCTATAAACTCGTTTTTCTCAACTGGTGGCGTCATTTTAGTACTCATTTTCCGACCTCTCTTTTTCATAACACTGCGTTACATTTTATCATACTTATATGGTCTTTTTCTATTGGAAGAAAAAAAGCTATTGACGATAGTTCTCTGTTAATGTTACGCTACTACTAATTTAATACGGACGATGTTACCTCATATATACTTGATAATATGGATCGAGAGTTTCTACCCGGCAACCTTAAATTGCTGGACTATGGGGAAAACTAATGAATATTAGCCTATGCGCAAAAAAGGACTCATATTGATTAGCTTTCTCTCATAGATGAAAGTGAATCCATATGGGTCTTTTTTTATTTTTATTTTTCTAAAAGGTCAGACATCTTACGTATGACATAAAACCTCGTTCTTTTATTTTTAGTAATATAACGAGCGTTTTATGTACAAACTTTATACGAACTTCTGAAAGGGGCAACTACATGCAATATGTAATGAGCATTATCGGTATTCTTGCCGTGTTAGGTTTATGTTTTGCTTTGTCAAACAACAAAAGTAAAATCAACTTCCGTGCAATTGCAATTATGATTGGTTTCCAAATTTTAATCGGTTGGTTTATGTTTGCTACAAAGGTTGGTCAACAAATCATTATTTTCATTAGTAAAGTTTTCAACAAACTAATTAAACTTGGTACGACAGGTGTCGATTTTCTCTTTAATGGAATTCACAGAGATTTTGTCTTTTTCTTAAACGTATTATTAATTATCGTATTTTTCTCAGCACTACTTTCAATCTTTAGTTATTTAGGTGTTTTACCATTCATCGTTCGCGTTGTCGGCGGTGCTATTTCAAAAATTACTGGTTTACCACGCGTTGAATCATTCCACGCAGTAAACTCTGTATTCTTCGGTTCAAGTGAAGCGTTAATCGTTATTAAAAACGATTTACAGCATTTCAATAAAAATCGTATGTTTATCATTTGTTGTTCTGCGATGAGCTCCGTTTCTGCTTCTGTTACAGCATCATACGTAATGATGTTAGATGCAAAATACGTACTAGCAGCTCTTCCGCTAAATTTATTCTCAAGCTTAATCGTTTGTTCGTTATTAACACCAGTTGATACGAAAAAAGAAGATGAAGTGATTCAGAAATTTGATAGAACTCTATTCGGAGACAGCTTTATCGGCGCAATGATTAACGGTGCGCTTGATGGTTTAAAAGTCGCTGGTATCGTTGCCGCATTAATGATCGCCTTTATCGGTGTGATGGAAGTTGTAAACTACGTAATTAGTGCAGCTTCAGGCGCAATGGGACATGCTGTTACTTTACAACAAATCTTCGGTTACGTACTTTCTCCATTCGCATTCTTAATGGGTATTCCAACTCAAGATATTATCCCAGCTGGTGGTATTATGGGTACGAAGATTGTTTTAAATGAGTTTGTAGCAATCCTTGATTTAAAAGACACAGCTACAACATTAGCTCCACGTACAGTTGGAATCGTTACAGTATTCTTAATTAGCTTCGCAAGTATTAGCCAAATTGGTGCAATCGTTGGTACAATCCGTGCCCTTTCTGAAAAACAAGGAAGCGTTGTTTCTAAATTTGGTTGGAAAATGCTATTTGCATCAACACTTGCTTCTATTTTATCTGCGACAATCGCTGGATTGTTTATTTAATAAAAAATCACCTTACTTTAACGAGTAAGGTGATTTTTTTGATTCTTTATGAAATCGAGTGAAATTCAACTGCTTCTTCTGTATTGATAATCCTATCTTTATATATACCTTTTATTGAAATGTAAATGATAGATTTGTTTATGTTTTTTAACTTTCCTAATGAAAAATGATAAAGTAATCCATCGCTTTTTAAAGTCCACATCTTCCCACTCCATGGACCAGTAGCTTTTTGTTCATCCGACGCCTTTATTTCACCTTCATATTCGCATTCTCCTAAAGGAGTTTTAATTGTATTCTTCTCTGTATCAATTCGAATATTTTTAATTAGCTTCAAATTTTCATCAGAGAGAATTTGAATTTCATGATCTTTCTGTTTAAAAAAGAGTTTTCCGTCTTTGGTATTTATATATTCTGCATTATTCATTTTATCTATCATAAAATCATATTCTTCTTTTGTAATACCTAAGTTTTGATGATAAGGAAACGTTTTTTTCGGTATAATTTCTTCTTCGGCATACTTCAAATACCAATCTAAATTATTTGTAATACTATCACTCATTTTATTTCCGATTTTCTCTAATTTCTCTTTTATCTCATAAGGAAATTCTAGTGTCATAATATCCGCCGTCACTTCCGCATTCATAAGATGCGATGGAATATACTCTTCCACACTATTCGCTTTACTCACTTCACTTTGGCAACCAACTATAAATAGCGATATGAAAAAGATATATATTATTTTTTTATATTTCATTTCTATTCTCCACTCCATACATTATTCTTACTTAGTTTTATAGCGGTTTTTATTATAGTATAAAATCTTTATATTTTAATAAAATACATATCCTTATGCAAAATTGCATATTAATAAGTCTTCTTCTTACTTTAAAATTAGCTTAAATCACTTTCCAAATTATACAAATAACAAGTATTTAATGTTATAATTTGTAAAAAACATTGGAGGACCTTATGAAAATTCACGCCCTTTTCGATTTCTTACATTTACTAGTCTTAACCCTGAAAAGCTATTATGTATGGGGAATGCCTATCTATGTCTTCATTATTCCTCTTATCTTTGTAGTCGGTTATATTATTATTAATTCTAATAAGAAACAAAAAAACACATCTATTCAAAGTTACTAATCTATTACATTAATAACCTCCTAAAAATCATATTCCCCTCATTTTCTTCAAATGATATGATGAACAAGGGTATACCCCCACCACTCTTATAGCGGTGGGGATTTTAATGTCAATATGCAACATACTACACAATAGAAGGTGATTTTTATGAGAAAATACGCAGCAATTGCTTTATGTACATCTGCCATTCTAGTAGGCTGTAATACTAGTGATGTAAGCCAGGAACCTAAAAAAGAGAAAAAGGTTCAAGAAGTTAAGAAACAAACAGAAACTATGCAAGAACAAGGTAAAATTTCTTATCAGCCCGTTACACACGAATCTACAAATACTGCTATTCATATGACAGATATAAAAGATAATTTAACTGAGGTACAATATAAAATTTGGCGCACAGCTGATGGAAAGGAACGTGCTAAACCTTTTTCTTCTAAAGAAAAGGAGGAACAATTTACACTTCCTTTTGATATCAAGGAATTTGAAGGAAAACGCGGTGAGTTCCAAATTGAAGCAACAGGAATGAAGGAAGATGGGAAAACAATCCCGCTTACGAAATCTACTATTACTTTCGAACAAAAGGTTCCTGTTCTTATGTATCACGCAATTGATGATTATCATGGTCAAGGTATTAAAGACTTATTCGTATCACCAGCTAACTTTGAAGCACAAATGAAACATTTAAAGGACAATGGTTATACGTTGTTAACGTTTGAACGCTGGGGCGATATAAATAAAGTAAATAAGCCTATTTTTGTTACATTTGATGACGGTATGAAAAATAATATGAATGCATTTCGCGTTTTACAAAAGCTAAAAGATGATACTTTTAAACCGGCAGCAACAGAATATATGATTGTTGATAACGTTGATGTAGAAGGTGCATTGTCTACTTCTGAAATAAACGAAATGGTTGATTCCGGCATTTTCTCCGTGCAATCTCATACTGCCACACATGCAGACTTGCCGAAAATTACAAACTATGAGGAAGAGTTAAAAGGTTCAAAAGAAAAGCTAGAAAAAATAACAGGTAAGCCTGTTATCGCAATTGCTTATCCATTCGGTCATGTAGATGATAAGGTTGTTGCAGAAACGAAGAAGTATTATCAATTTGCGACGACAACAAAACCTGGACAATTCATTATGAAGGGTGAACCTGATGAATTGTTAAAGATGAAGCGCGTTCGTATACACCATACAACGACTGTAGAGCAGTTTGCTTCTTCAATTAAGTAAATGTAAGAGCTCAATACATTTTGAGCTCTCTTTTTACTTTATATTTATATATATTTTTAGAATTTTCTTGTATTATATATAGTAAGAAATCTTTCAAATTAAAGGAGATTATACATATGTCATTTGAACAAACGTTAGAGAAATATGCTGCTCTTGCAGTTAATGTTGGTGTTAATATTCAACCAGGACAAACTTTATCAATTAGCGCACCTCTTGAAGCTGTACAATTTGTACGCCTCGTTACAGAGAAAGCATATAAATCTGGTGCAAAACACGTATATGTGGATTGGAATGATGAGACGTTAACACGCTTAAAGTTCGATCTAGCTCCTGAAGAAGCTTTCTCTGAATTTCCTTCTTGGAAAGCACATGCTCGTGAAGAATTAGCAAAAGAAGGCGCTGCATTTATGTCTATCTATGCAGAAAACCCTGATTTATTAAAAGGTGTAGAGGCAACACGTATCGCAACAGCTCATAAAGTAGCTGGAGAAGCGATGAAAGTATACCGTGATTACGTACAAGCCGATAAAGTAAGCTGGTGTGTAATTTCTGTTCCTACGAAAGAATGGGCTGCGAAAGTATTCCCTGACGTAGCGCCAGAAGAACAAGAAGCAAAGTTATGGGATGCTATTTTCAAAGCTACTCGTGCTGATTTAGAAAATCCTGTAGAAGCATGGAAAGAACATGATGAAACATTACATACAAAAGTGGATTACTTAAACGAAAAGCATTATAAAGCTCTTCACTATACAGGTCCTGGAACAGATTTAACAATCGAACTTCCAGAAAAACATGTATGGGCTGGCGCTGGTAGCTTAAATGAAAAAAACGTACCATTTATGGCTAATATTCCAACTGAAGAAGTATTTACAATGCCACTTAAAACAGGTGTAAACGGCCAAGTTTCTAGTACAAAACCGTTAGTATTTGCAGGTAATATTATCGATAATTTCACGTTAACATTTGAAAACGGACGTATCGTAGACTATAAAGCTGAAGCTGGTGAAGAAGCTTTAAAACATTTAGTAGAAACAGATGAAGGTTCTCACTTCTTAGGAGAAGTAGCTTTAGTACCTCATGACTCACCAATTTCAAACACAAATGTTTTATTCTACAATACACTATTTGACGAAAATGCATCTTGCCACCTTGCAATCGGAAATGCTTATGCATTTAACTTAGTTGGCGGAAAAACAATGTCTAAAGAAGAACTTGCTGAAAACGGCGCAAACGCTAGTATCACACACAACGACTTCATGATTGGATCAGCTGAGCTTGATATCGACGGTATTACAGCTGATGACAGACATGAGCCTATCTTCCGTAAAGGTAACTGGGCGTTTTAATAAAGTGAAACTTTAATCAGCCCTCACCAATTGGGCTTTTCCGGGCAGCCCGATTCCCCATCTAACTTCTTTGCTTTCGCTGAATTTTGAGGTAGGGGTCTTACTGCCCGGAAAATAGCGGGATAAAAGTAAAAGGCTATCTTCCACACAGGAAGATAGCCTTTTATGATGCTGATGATACTTTAAGCCCAATTACTCCTAATACGATAAAGAGAATACAAAATGCTTGGAATAAACTAATATGCTCTTTAAAAAAGTACACACTAATGATTGTAATAAGTAACGTTCCAACGCCAGACCAAATGGCATAAGCAATACTTAAATGAATCTTTTTAACGACGATAGCAAACACGCTGAAACAAATTCCATAAAATACGAAAATAAGTACACTTGGAACGAGCTTTGTTAAACCATTTGATAGTTTCATTGCGATTGTTCCAGCTACTTCAAAAATAATTGTAACAAGTAATAATAGCCAATATACCATACTAGAATCTCCTTCTCTGTTACCTTATAGAGATTCTAGTATACTACTTATAGTCCTAATGAAATATATTTAATTTCTAAATATTCCTCGATGCCGAAATGGCCTCCTTCACGGCCAATACCACTTTCTTTAAATCCACCGAATGGTGCTTGTGCAACTGATGGAAGACCATCGTTTAGACCGATAATACCGTACTCTAACGCTTCACTAATTTGGAATGCTTGGCTAATGTCTTTCGTGAAAATATACGCAGCTAAACCGTATGGTGTATTGTTTGCACGTTCGATTACTTCATCAACTGTTTTAAATTTCGCAACTGGTGCCACTGGCCCAAATGTTTCTTCATTCATACAAAGCATCGTATCATTTGCCAACCCAATTACAGTCGGTTGAATGAAATGTCCCTCTAACTCTGCGACCTTTTGACCACCATATAAAACTGTTCCACCTTTTTGAATAGCATCTTCAATATGTTCTTGTACTTTTGAAACTGCATTCTCATCAATAAGTGGCCCGACAGTCGTTCCGTCACCGAAACCGTCTCCTACTTTCAACTGCCCTACTGCCTTTTGGAACTTCTCTACAAATACTTCGTATACTTCTTCTTGAACGAATACTCGGTTTGTACATATACACGTTTGTCCTGCATTACGGAATTTCGAACCAATCACCGCTTCTACTGCTTTATCTAAATCTGCATCATTCATTACGATAAACGGAGCGTGTCCACCTAACTCAAGCGAAACTTTTTTCATCGTTTGCGCCGCACTAGCCATTAACTCTTTCCCGATTTCCGTTGACCCTGTAAAGGACACTTTTCGAACGCGACTATCTTCCATCCATGTATCAGCAATTGCTTTTGCACTACCTGTTACGATATTGATTACGCCCTTTGGAATATCTGCTTCATGGGCTAATTCAGCTAATTTCAATGCAGTTAATGGCGTTTGACTCGCCGGTTTCACAACGGCTGTACAGCCTGCTGCAAGCGCTGGGGCTACCTTTCTCGTAATCATCGCTGCCGGGAAGTTCCAAGGTGTAATAGCTGCCATAACGCCAACTGGTTGCTTCATAACTAAAATGCGCTTATTCGGATGAGAAGCAGGAATCATTTCACCATATACACGTTTCCCCTCTTCTGCATACCATTCAACAAAACTATTTGCATAATTTACTTCACCAAGCGCTTCTGCAAACGGCTTTCCTTGTTCCTTCGTCATAATCGCTGCGATCTCTTCTTTATTCTTATCAATAAGCATGAACCACTTTTTTAACTTCGTGGCACGATCTGCTGCCGTTAACTTAGACCACGTTTTAAAAGCTTCATGTGCAGCATCAACAGCTTGCTTTGCCTCTGTTACTCCACCTTTTGGTACAGTTGCAAATATTTCCTTCGTCGCAGGATTATTTACTTCAATTTGTTCTTGTAGTGTAATCCACTCACCATTTATATACATCGCCTTTTTATCCAATGTTTTCTTCCTCCTCTATGAACTTCTTAATTTTCCTAGTAGCAGCAGATTGACTAATTTGCAAAAACTCAGCCACTTTATAACTTGATCCATACGTTTTATACGCTTTAAGAATTATATTTCTCTCTACCTCTTCCAGCATTTTATAAAGGCTTTGCCCCGATTGTTCAACTGCAGCCTCTTGCATAGAGAGTGGCAAATCCTCTACCGTTACAACATCATCAACAGTAATAACAATTCTCTCAATTACATTCTCTATTTCTCTATTGTTCCCTTCCCACGGATATCCAACAAAAATTTGTAACGTACTCGGCGCTAGTTTCACATCACGTCCGTACTTTTTATTAAAGTGCTGCAAGTAATGATAAATAAGCGGCAAAATATCTTCTGTTCTTTCCCTAAGCGGGGGAATTGCAATTGGAATGACATTCAAACGATAGTATAAATCTTTCCGAAATGTTCCTTGTTTCACCATCTCGCTTAAATCTCTATTTGTTGCCGCCACAATTCGAACATCTACTTTTTTTAATTCTCTTCCGCCTATAGGACGAAATGTTTTTTCTTGCAATACTTGCAAAAGCTTCGCTTGAATTTCAAGCGGCATTTCACCGATTTCATCTAAAAAAAGAGTTCCTTTATGCGCGGATTCTAATAGTCCCTTTTTCCCTTCACGATTCGCACCTGTAAAAGATCCACCTGAATATCCAAAAAGCTCCGATTCAATTAAATTAGTTGGCAATGCCGCACAATTAATTTCATAGAAACTTTCATTCTTCCGATGACTCACTTCATGTAAATGGCGTACTAATCGACTTTTTCCTACTCCAGTCTCGCCTAAAACGAGAACAGTACTATCCACTACAGATACTTTTTTGATTGTATCGACTATTTTTTGCATAGCTAGACTTTTAAAAATAAGTCCTTCATGCTCATATGTTTCTCTTAATTCTTTTTTATATGTTTTTAGCTGATTATCCATTTCCTCTACCTTTTGACGTAATTGATAGAGTTCAGTAAGGTCGCGAGAATAACTAATCACTCTTCTTAAATTTCCCTCATCATCAAAAACAGGCCTTGTACGAACGTGTAAATACTCTCCTGATTTTGTAGTTTGAACGAGTTCAATTGGCCTCGTTTTTTCAATCACTTCTAATGTCGCTGATGGATAAAAGATTCCATCCTTTTGTAGTTCTTTTACATGCTTACCAACTAACTCTTCTGCAGCTAGTTGGTAGTGCCTTTCACATGTACTATTTACACGCACAACGATCCCTTGCTCATCTGTAACAAAAATTTCGTCAAACGCATATTCAAATACATCTTTTAAATCCATTAACACTCGTTCCTTTTCTGCAACCATCCTAGCCACCCCTAACTTCAAATCCATCGATCCACTTTACTACCTTTATTATAAAGTGAATTTTCTGCATTTAATATAGAGTCAGCTAGAATGTTTGCTATTTATACTTGAGTTTTTACACGCGAGCGATGTTTGTTTGCTCATAACAAGCTTGCAACGATTCTTCAATTATTGTTAATCCTTCTTCAAGTTGCTCATCTGTAATAATTAAAGGCATTAACACACGGATAACATTTCCATACGTTCCTGCTGATAATAAAAGTAACCCACGCTTATTTGCTTCTGCACATAGATTAGCCGTTAACGTTTTGTCAGGTGCTTTCATCTTACGATCTTGAACGACCTCAAATGCACACATTGCTCCTAACCCACGCACATCACCGATGCAATGATATTTATTTTTCATCTCTTCGAATCGGTTCATTACGACTTTTCCTAATTCTATCGCTCTATCATTTAATTTCTCATTTTCTATTACATCGAGAACAGCTAATGCAGCCGCACATCCTAATGGACTTCCTGCATACGTTCCACCAAGTTCACCTGGTGCAGATTCATTCATAATTTCTTTACGTCCAATGACACCACTTATCGGTACACCAGCACCTAATGATTTAGACACTGTAATTAAATCTGGAACGACATCATAGTGATCAATTGCAAAATATTTTCCTGTACGACTAAAGCCTGTTTGTATTTCATCCGCTACAAATAAGATGCCGTTCTCTGAACAAATGTGGCGTACTTCTTGAACAAATTTCTTACTTGGGACGATAAATCCACCTTCCCCTTGAACAGGTTCCATTACAACAGCTGCAATTGTTTCTGGTGCTACTTCCGATATGAAGAAGTTCTTAAACTCTTCAATAATAAAATCATCATACTGCTCTTCCGTTAATCCCTCTGGGCGACGGTATTCGTATGGAAATGGCGCTTTATATACTTCTGGAGCAAAGGGACCAAACCCAAATTTATATGGCTTCACTTTACTTGTCATCGTCATTGTCATTAATGTACGCCCGTGGAAACCTTTAGAAAATGCGATAATACCAGGTCTCTTCGTATATTTACGAGCGATTTTCACCGCGTTCTCAACTGCTTCTGCACCACTATTTAAAAAGAGGACTTGCTTATCGAAACTTCCTGGTGCCAATGCCGCAAGCTTTTCTGCTAATTCAATATATGGCTCATACATCATGACATTAAATCCAGTATGAATGTATTGATCGACTTGTTTATGGAGCGCTTCTTTAACCGTTGGATGACAATGCCCTACGTTAATTGTCCCGATTGCTCCTGCAAAATCAATGTACTGATTGTCATCAACATCTGTTACAAGAGCACCATTTGCAGATTGTACAAACGTTGAGATGCCGTTACTTACTCCTTTTGGTACTATATTTTGACGGCGTTCTAATAAAGATGCCGCTTTCGGTCCTGGAATTTGTTCATTTACTTTAGCAAATTTTTTTGTGTTCATTGCGTACCCCATCCTTTTCTTTACATTGTTTTCTCTTCTTATTGCAAAATATATGCCAACTTTCTTTTCTAGCATTTATCCTATATTCTTTGTATCCAGGCATAAAAAATAAGTCTATAAAGACTCATTAAGAGTCTTTATAGACTTATTTTCCTTACACATTAGACTTTTCTTTCTCCCAGAAAAACTCACCCGATTGAGAAATAAACTCTCCAACAGAATCTAACACTAAATCAGCAAGTGGTTCTAATGTTGGACGGTCTCCCGTACCAGATAGCACCCCAATTGCATAGCAATCGCCATTTTTAGCTAAATGTAAATCAGTTGGCGTATCTCCAACAACCGCAACCTCACATGATTCTAAATTAAATTTCTCACAAAACACTTCTATAATTTTTTTATCTGGTTTTTGCGCAAGGAATGTATCCGAGGCTATAATATAATCAAAAAAGTTCTCCAACTTATATTGTTTTAAAAATAATTCTGTTGGTGCGAAATCATCCGCCGTGACAACCCCTAATATAAATCCTTTATCTTTTAATGCCTGTAACACTTTCGGTAAATCCGCTGTCATTTTCATATGCGAACGATGCTCATACATAAGGGAAAATAACTTCTCACTTACCCACTGATGCATCTCTTCTTCTCTAGCAGACTCAATATAATTACAAAGCCCCTTCGCTACATCAAGGCTTGTTCCAGCAGCTATTGCACTCCTCGGATTAACAAATGCTCCCTCTACACCAATCTCTTCTAATAAGGTCTGCCCTATTGTACTTGGTAAATGGTATAAACTTATACATTCAGCTACAAGCTCTTCAGCTACTTTTATCCATATTGAATGAAAATCCATTAATGTCCCATCTTTATCAAATAATATCGCCTTTACCTTCTCCATAGCACCCTACCTCTCATTTCTTATCTCTTCCAGTGTATCAATAAAGTATGGATGTAAAATAAAAGAATTGTAAAAATACCATAAAAATCAAACTAACTCCCAATTTACAATTCATTTTAACAAAGTAAAAAAGGATGCCTTTACAGGGCATCCTCTTGATGTTCAGGAACAAATAGTTCTAAACAATGATATATATTTTCGAATTCCATCGGTGCATCGCCACCATACTCACCATCTAAATTAATCATTAGTTTATCTGGTGAATGTACTTTAATTCGGTTCGCTTGTGTATATAACACTTTTGGATTATTAATATGCTCGCCACGTTGTGCTTGTGTTGCTGCTTTAATTAAATCAGCGATAGAACCTTTTTTCAGTACTAATAGGTCAAATAACCCATCGTTAATAGATGCATACGGTGCTACCTTTTCAAATCCACCTACTGAACGAGTATTCGTAATTAAAAACATCGTAATTTCTTCTTGTAGTAACTTTCCATCATACTCAATTTCAACATATGTCGGATGCAAAGATGGTAACATCTCGATACCTTTTAGGTAATAAGCAAGTTGTCCTAATACTGTCTTTAACTTACTCGGTACTTCGTATGTTAATTCTGTAATACGACCGCCACCAGCGATGTTAATAAAATATGTATCGTTCGCTCTACCAAGGTCTAATGGCACTGTTTTTCCTTCGCAAATAATATCTGCTGCCTCTTCAATAGAACGAGGTACACCAATTGCACGTGCAAAGTCATTTGTCGTTCCAACTGGAATAATTCCAAATTTCGGACGGAATTCATGCCCAACTAAACCGTTTACTACTTCATTTAATGTACCGTCGCCACCAGCAGCAATAACAACATCAAACTTACGATCCGCAGCTTGCCTCGCCGCCACAGTAGCGTCTCCAGGACCCGTTGTCGCATGACAAGATGTCTCATAGCCAGCTTGTTCTAATTTTTGTAATACTTCTGGTAAGCTCTTCTTAAATAGCTCACGCCCAGAAGTAGGATTATAAATAATTCTTGCTCGCTTCATCATTTATTAGCACAGGAAATTTCTTTATGTATCGAAAAAGAACATACTGAACTTCTATTCAGTATTCCCATGCCTACCTCCTCTCATCTTGCTATCCTTCTTTTATCCCGCTCAAACAGGCAGTAAGAACCCGATTCGTGTAGTCCATCAAAAGTAAATATTCATTTCAATGGCTTTTTATTTGCCTCCAAAATTTATCCCGCTATTTGCGGGCAGTAAATGCCCGATTGGTGAGGGCTAATAATCAGCTTTGGATGAACCTCCCACTGATTAAAGTTTCACTTTATTTCTATCCATTCTTCCATAAAAATTTACATATAACGAATAATAACTATCTATTATTTCATGAGATGAAAAAAACCTCTATGTTTAGATTTATCATTATTCCCACCTTTTTGCAACTATCATACCATAGTTGCTATACAAACATTTTTCCACTTTTGACAGTTAATCAAACGTTTGTTTAAACGATTTTGTCTCATTTAAACAAACGTTTGATTAACCTAGAAAAACACCCATGTACGGGTGTTTTTCTGCTTAATCTTTAAAAGTCACTACTATTATCGCTTATTAATCTCTTCAAGTAAGATTTTGTTAACAAGCGGTGGATTTGCTTGTCCTTTTGTAGCTTTCATAATTTGACCAACTAAGAAGCCAATTGCACGGTCTTTACCGTTTTTAAAGTCTTCGATAGATTGCTCATTATTATCAAGAATTTCTGTTACAACTTTACGAAGTGTACCCTCGTCAGAAATTTGAACAAGACCTTTCGCTTTAACGATTTCTTCTGGGTCTCCACCTTTTTCAATTAATTCGTTAAATACTTTCTTCGCGATTTTAGAAGAAATTGTACCTTTTTCAATTAATTGAACCATTTTAGATAAACCAGCAGGCGTTAATGCAACGTCTTTTAATTCTTTTTGTTGTTTGTTTAAGTATGCAAGTACTTCACCCATTAACCAGTTCGATGTTAATTTCGCATCAGCACCGTCTGCAACAGTTACTTCAAAGAAATCAGACATCTCTTTCGTTAATGTTAACACGTGTGCATCATAAGCTGGTAAGCCTAGTTCTGCAACGTAGCGAGCTTTACGTGCATCTGGAAGTTCTGGAATAGAAGCTCGAACTGCTTCTTTCCACTCATCGTCGATGTAAAGTTCAACTAAGTCTGGCTCCGGGAAGTAACGGTAATCGTCAGATCCTTCTTTCACACGCATTAAGATTGTTTTCTTCGTTGCTTCATCATAACGACGTGTTTCTTGTTGGATGATACCACCAGATAACAGTTCTTTTTCTTGGCGCACTTGCTCGTGCTCAAGACCTTTTTGTACGTAAGTGAATGAGTTTAAGTTTTTCAGTTCCGCTTTTGTACCGAACTTCTCTTGTCCAACTGGACGAAGAGAAATGTTCGCATCACAACGCAGAGAACCTTCTTCCATCTTACAATCAGATACACCAGTGTATTGAATGATTGATTTTAACTTCTCTAAGTATGCATATGCTTCTTCTGGCGTACGCATATCTGGCTCAGATACGATCTCGATTAAAGGCATACCTTGACGGTTGTAGTCTACTAATGAACCATCAGCTGTATGCGTTGATTTACCAGCATCTTCTTCTAAATGAAGACGTGTAATACCGATACGTTTCTTTTTACCGTCTACTTCGATTTCAATCCAACCATTTTCACCAATTGGCTTATCAAATTGAGAGATTTGGTAAGCTTTCGGGTTATCTGGATAGAAATAGTTTTTACGGTCAAACTTTGTTTCCGTTGCGATTTCACAGTTTAATGCCATTGCAGCTTTCATTGCAAAGTTAACTGCTTCTTTATTTAAAGTAGGAAGTACCCCTGGGTATCCTAAGTCAATTACACTTGTTTGTGTATTTGGCTCCGCTCCGAATTCTGTTGGACTCGCAGAGAAAATTTTCGAATTTGTTTTTAACTCAACGTGAACCTCTAAACCAATAATTGTTTCTAAATTCATCTATGCTCGCCTCCTTACAGACTTGCTTTTTTTGTATGATAGTCCGTTGCTTGCTCAAACGCATGTGCAACGCGGTAAATTGTCGCTTCATCGAAGTGTTTACCAATGATTTGTAGACCAAGTGGCATGTTGTTAGCACCGAATCCACATGGAACTGAAATCGCTGGAACACCCGCTAAGTTTACTGGGATTGTTAAAATGTCATTTGCATACATCGTCATTGGATCGTCAACTTTTTCTCCCACTTTAAATGCCGGAGTTGGTGTTGTTGGTCCAATAATAACATCATAGTTAGCAAATACATTTTCAAAGTCGTTCTTAATTAATGTACGTACTTGTTGTGCTTTTTTGTAATATGCATCATAGTAACCAGAGCTAAGGGCAAATGTACCAAGCATAATACGACGTTTAACTTCATCACCGAAACCTTCACTACGTGTGTTTTTGTAAAGATCTAATAAGTTATTTACATTATCAGAACGAACACCGTAACGCACGCCATCAAAGCGTGAAAGATTAGCAGATGCTTCAGAAGAAGATAGTAAGTAATACGTTGCTAGAGCGTATTTAGAGTGCGGAAGAGATACTTCCTCCCAAGTTGCGCCCATACCTTCTAATACTTTTAAAGCAGCTAGTACTGACTCACGAGCTTCTTCGCCAACACCTTCGCCTAAGTATTCTTTCGGTACAGCAATGCGTAAACCTTTAACATCGCCTGTTAAACCAGCTAAATAGTTTCCAACCTCAACGTTTGCAGAAGTTGCATCCATGCGGTCAATACCTGAAATAGCTTGTAATAAGTATGCATTGTCTTCTACTGTACGTGTAATCGGTCCGATTTGGTCAAGTGAAGATGCGAATGCTACTAATCCGTAACGAGATACGCGTCCGTAAGTTGGTTTTAAACCTACAACACCGCAATATGCAGCTGGCTGACGGATAGAACCACCCGTATCAGAACCTAGAGAGAATAGTACTTCTCCTGCTGCTACAGCTGCTGCAGAACCACCACTAGATCCGCCCGGAACGTAATCTAAGTTCCATGGGTTTTTCGTAGCGTAGAATCCTGAGTTTTCATTTGAAGAACCCATTGCAAACTCGTCCATGTTTAATTTACCGATTGTAATCGTGTCAGCAGCTTTTAGCTTTTGCACAACTGTCGCATCATAAATTGGATCGAAGTTTGCTAGCATTTTGCTCGCACAAGTTGTACGAAGGCCGTTAGTTACAATGTTATCTTTTACACCAATTGGCATACCGAATAATAAACCATTATCTTCAGCGCCGATTTTTGCATCTAATTCTTTCGCTTTTGCGCGTGCATTTTCTTCATCTAATGTAAGAAAAGCTTTTACGTTATCTTCAACATCCGCAATACGTTTGTAAGATTCTTCTACTAAATCCGTAACGGAAATTTCTTTGCTGTTTAACTTCTTATGTAACTCTGATACTGAATGATCAAATAATGACATCGAAATTCCCCTCCTCTATTCTAATACTGCTGGAACACGGATTTGATTATCTTTGTGATCCGGTGCATTTTTTAATACTTCTTCGACTGGTAAACCTTTTTCTGGTACATCTTCACGCATAACATTTTTCATAGTTAATACATGAGTTGTTGGTTTTACATCTGTTGTATCTAATTCATTTAACTGTTCTGCAAATGTAACAATTGCATCTAGTTGTTTTTGAAATTTTTCTGCTTCTTGATCAGTAATTGCAAGACGTGCTAAATGTGCTACGTGCTTTACATTCTCAACGGAAATTCTTGACACGGCTAGGCCACCTCCATAATATATCGTTCAATCTACAATACTATTGATGATACCAAATTTTCAGTACTTCAAGCAAGTCAACACAGAGTACTTACGCCATTTTTACATAAAAAAAGAAAGGCAAACGCCTTTCTTTACAATTTACTCTTTATCTAACGGTTTATTTTTTGGAAATCTCTCGTTATCTTCTTCATTATCACGAATTGTTTTTTGTAATACAAAACAAGACATCGTTAAAAATAATGTTCCAATTAAATAGTATCCTTTTACACTAAGCGTTTCATCTAACGTATAAATCCCAATTAGCATACCTGAAAGCGCACAAACAAATGAAGTCCATGCTAAAAACGTGAACGCTTGCGTATTACGTCTTCTCATCGTTCTCCCCCTCGTTAGCTGTATACCCATTATAGATAAGTATATTTACCATGATGGATTTTTATGTAAATTCTAGTTTTATATTTATAAATCTATCATAAAAGAATACTATTTCAAAGAAAGTTTTCTGTCTAATCTGAAAAAATAATTAAAATCATTGACAATTATTTCTATTCTACATAAAATAAAAATAAATATTACGAACCTCGAAATATACGGGAGTGGAATTAATTGTTGCAATATGAACATTTTTTAGACTTACTGCTAGATAACGCCAAGAAACTTTTCTATCCTGAAGAATGGGTAAGCCTAGATTTAACACTCTCTAAAACAGAAGTATTTTGTTTACTTTGGATGGAACGAAATACAGATATTACAATGACGAAAATTGCTGACCTTCTTGATATACCGATGAGTACAACGACGGGCGTTGTAAATCGCCTTGTAAAAAAGGGATATATTGAACGCTACCGTGATGAAAACGACCGACGTATTGTATTAATTCGGTTAACAGAAATCGGCGTAATGCTCGTTCAAGAAGTAAAACAAAATGCAGCCCATTACTTTAGCTTAGTGACAGAAGCATTGTCAGAAGAAGAAAAAGCATTCTTACTACAAATCTTCCAAAAGATTATGAATCACATTGCTACCTCACAGCAAAAAACAGAAGAAAAGGTTTCTACACCTAAAATGAAAAACATTCCGATTGAATAAAACCCTATCTGGGTTTTTATTCAACCATTTACTTCGACACTCGTAATATTCGACATTCGAAACAAAGGGGATATGAATGATGAGAATTATCTTGTATACAGGTAAAGGCGGCGTAGGAAAAACTAGCATTTCAGCAGCAACAGCAATTCAAAGTGCGAAGCAAGGATTAAAAACATTAGTAATGAGCACAGATCCTGCTCATAGTTTAGGAGATTCATTTGGTATAAAGCTATCTTCTGAGCCATTAGAAGTTCGTAAAAATTTGTGGGCACAAGAAATTAATACGATTTATGAGATGGAAAAAGGATGGGGAAAATTACAGAAATATATTACACTACTCTTCACTTCCAAAGCAGCCGATGATATTACAACAGAAGAATTAACGATGTTTCCTGGTATGGAAGATTTAATTAGCCTACTTCGCGTACTCGATTATTATAAACAAAACACATATGATGTTATCATTATTGATTGTGCCCCAACAGGAGAAACATTAGCAATGCTAAGCTTTCCAGACATGCTCGGCTGGTGGATGGAAAAATTATTTCCTATTAAAAGAAAAGTTTTAAAAGTCGTTCGTCCTGTAGCTCAACCACTCCTTGGTGTCCCTCTTCCAACCGACGATATTATGGACGAATTAACAAATACACTTGAACAGCTCGGAGAAATGAGAGATATTTTATCAAACCGAGAAGTAACAAGTATCCGCATCGTTGTAAATCCTGAAAAAATGGTCATTAAAGAAGCTCAGCGCAGCTTTACTTATTTAAATTTATACGATTATAACGTAGATGCCATTATGATTAATCGCGTCATCCCTAACACCGTCACCGATCCTTATTTTCAAGCATGGAAAGATACGCAAAAGAAATATAAAACATTAATTCAAAATAGTTTTGATCCACTTCCTATTTACGAAGCTCCAATGTTTGAACAAGAAGTTGTTGGTTTGTCTATGTTAGAACGTGTAGGCGATGCTTTATTTAAAACTGATCATTGTCCTACTGAAGTGAAATTTAACGGGCGCACACAATATGTAAAAAAGGATGGCGATGAGTATATTTTCGTTCTGTCCATTCCCTTCTCAAACAAAAGTGAACTTTCCTTAAATCAAAAAGGTGATGAACTTATTATTCGAGCGGGTTCTGTTAAACGGAACATCACGTTACCAAAAACATTAACACACCTTTCTATTCAAGGAGCAAAATTTGAAGAAGATGTACTAAATATTCGCTTTGGGGGTGTAGTACATGCATGAGGAATTACTACGAAGGATAATTCGTACAAAAGTAAAAGTCGGGATGCATATATTAGAAGAACTACCTAATCCAATCCAGCAATCAGCTAAGCAAATATTAAATATTTTACAAGAGGAACTAGCTGCTTATCCGAAAGAACGAGAGCATCATGAAGTTAATTTAAAAAATATCATAATTGAATAACTATCTCTGTATAGAGGGCCTTTTTTAGGCTTTCTATACTTTATTGGAGTGATGTAAGTTGATGAAAAAGCATTCCACTACTATACTCTGGATCATTCCCTTATTATTTTTCATTCATAACCTTGAAGAAGCTTTCCAAATGCCACAATATCTTGCTAATCAATTTTCAATCTGTCTTATAACTAGCCAACAATTTTTCATTGCCATTTCCGTATTAACAATCTTTGGATTACTTATCGTCTTTCTATATCAACTTAACTTCTTGTCTTCTATATGCTGGATTATTTTTATACAAGGGGCCATCTTCTTCAACTCTGTTCAACATATTATTTTGTTTTTCATTTATCGCTCCTATAACCCCGGCGTAATATCAGCATTTTTCATTACTCTCTTTTCTATTTTCTTTTTTTTATCAAAAAAACACTTAATTCATCAAAAGCAATTCGTAATTACAATCCTTTTCAGCTTATTTTCTTATCCCATTATAATTTGGATTACCTTACTGTTCGCTAGCTACTTTCATTCATAAAAAAAGACCAGGAAAGTTCCTGGTCTATCACTCTACTTAACAAACATTGGATTCTATGTTATACAAAATTGGAAGGTACAGAATTAGGGTTTGTTTGTTAAGTTTATATGTTGAACGAACTAACAGCGGAGGGGTTCCTTCTGTTAGTCCATTAAACCCAATGATTATTTTACGATTTTTTCAAGCTCCTCAAGTGAAAGATCTACTGAAATTGAACCATCATTTGTTTCTTTCTTAATTGCATCTGTTACTTCTTTTGAATGGTATAATTCAATTACTTTTTTCAGTGTTGGATCATCTTTATCTTTCGTACGAGCTGCAAAAATATTAATATATGGCTTCGCATTTTCATTCTTTGGATCTTCTAAGAAAATAGGATCCTTCGCTGGATCTAATCCAGCTTGACCAGCAACACCGTTATTAATAACTGATGCCGCTACATCTTTTAACACACGAGGTGTTTGCTGTGCGATAACCGGCGTGATTTTTAACTTCTTCGGATTTTCAGCAATGCCGCTTGGATCTCCAAATAAGCCAAAATCTTTTTTAAGCTTTAATACTCCAGCTGCATCAAGAAGTTTTAATGCACGTGCTTGGTTCGTTGGATCGTTTGGAATTGCAATTTCTGAACCATCTGGAATTTCATTTGCCTTCTTATATTTTTCAGAGTATAAACCCATTGGCGCAATTTGTGTTGTACCAACAGCTGTAATATCTAACTTATGCTCTTTTTTAAATTGCTCTAAGAAAGCAATATGCTGAAATGAGTTTAATTCAATATCTCCATCAGCTAAAGCTTTATTTGGAGTTGTATAATCAGAGAACTCCACCAGTTTAATCTTAATCCCTTCTTTTTCAGCTTTTTTCTTCAAAATTTCCCAAGCGTCTCCATCCGTTCCAGTTACACCGACGCGAACTACTTTTTCTTTCGCTCCTGCACCCGTGTCTCCACTTGAGCAGCCACTTAATGCTGAGACTCCTACAATCGCTGATAATGCAAATGCTAAAATTTTCTTCATTTTCTTTTCCTCTCTTCCTTTTTATGATCTACGTAACAAGACTTTCGCAAAGTAGTTTCCTAAATTTTGAGCTATCTGTACGAGAATAATAAGTAAAACAACCGTTACAAACATAACTGATGTATCAAAACGTTGATAACCATATGTCATTGCCAAGTCACCAAGACCGCCACCACCGACAAGCCCAGCAACTGCAGAAAATTCAATTAAACCAACTGTCATAAATGTGACACCTAAGATTAATGGTGCTAACGCTTCTGGTACAAGGATTTCAAAAACGATTCTAATTGGCGAGGCGCCCATTGCTTGTGCTGCCTCAATTACTCCTTTCGGAACGGAAACAAGATTTGTTTCAACCATTCTAGCAATACCAATTGATGCGACTAACGTCATCGGGAAAATTGCTGCTGCTGTTCCAATCGTCGTTCCAATAACGCTTCTCGTTAGTGGACTTAAAGCTACTAAAAAGATAATGAATGGTACCGGACGAATTGTATTAATTATGATGTTAAGAATAGAAAAGACCCATTTATTTTCTAAAAAGTTTCCTTTTCTCGTTACATATAAAAGTAAACCTAGAGGTATACCCAGAATTGTAGCGAATATAAGGGTTACAATTACCATTAAGAGGGTATCCCCCGTCGCATCTAGTATGCGCGGCCAAAATATACTCCAATCAACTCGCATGAGCTTCTACCTCCTTCAGCTGCACTTGCAGTCTTAGATGTTGTAATGCTTTTTGAATTTCCCTCTGCTCACCTTGCAATTCTACAAGCAGATTTCCAAATAGCACATTTTGAAGTTCAATAATATTTCCGTACAGTACATTTACATCGACGTTATAGTTTTTTGCGATATATGATAGTACCGGCTGTCCCGTCTCCTCACCAGTAAATGTTAGACGATAAATTTGACCACCATTTTGAATTTTCGCTAGAACACTTTCTGGTAAATGATCATTAATAACAGAACGTACAAAGTTTTGAGTCGTCTTTGTTTTTGGTTGCGTGAAAACATCGAACAGTTTTCCTTCTTCAATAACTTTTCCCTTCTCCATTACAGCTACACGGTGACAAATTTCTTTCACAACATGCATTTCATGTGTAATAAGAAGAATTGTTAAATTGTATTCTCGATTTACTTTCTTTAATAAGTTTAGAATTTCTGTCGTCGTTTCTGGATCTAAGGCTGATGTTGCCTCATCACATATAAGAATATCTGGCGATGTCGCAAGTGCTCTAGCAATACCAACACGTTGCTTTTGTCCCCCTGATAGCTGTTCTGGATAATAGTTTGCTTTATCTTCTAACCCTACAAACTTCAGCAGTTCATTCACTCGTTCCTTTATCTCGTTCTTTGGCAATTTCGCTAACTTTAATGGATAAGCAATATTCCCAAACACTGTTCTTGAATTAAATAAATTAAAGCTTTGAAAAATCATTCCGATTCTTTGTCTTAGTTTGCGTAATTCTTTTGTCGATAATGATGTAATATCTTTATCATCTATTGCAATCGTTCCTGACGTTGGTCTCTCTAACATATTTACTAAGCGTAATAATGTACTCTTTCCAGCGCCACTAAAACCGATAATGCCAAAAATTTCGCCTTTCTCAACTGATAATGTTACATCCTCCACCGCATGAACAGATTGCCCAGCTGATTCATACACTTTACTTACATTGTTAAAAGAAATCATTTTTTCCCCTCCTATATGCTGTAAAAACTTGAAGTAGAGCTTTCGAGGTAAAATAAAAAGTGCTCTCCTTCTTATCAACCATAAAGATAAGAAGGAGAGCACTTATATGTACTCGTTCACATCTTCTCATCTTCCAAGCCTTTATATGGCTTGCTGGAGTTAGCACGGTATTAAAAAACCCGTTGCTGAGGTATCGTAGGGCCAGTCCCTCCACCTCTCTGGATAAGAATGTATCGATTTAATTGTCATTTAATTAATTCTCATTATAGAACTCAGAATAATAAGAGTCAATACATTTTTCAGAAAAATATTAATTATTCCTTTATTAAAATTTTCAGATGAAAATTCATGAGAAAATAGTAACTTTCAAGGTTATTTAAGATTCTTCTTCCTCATATTTTTAAACAGGAGAATCCTCTCTACAAATTGAATAAATTTATTTGAATATGAAACTCGGAGGCAGATAAATATATGAAAACAGCCCTTTTACTCGTCGATATTCAAAACGATTATTTTCCAAATGGAAAGATGGAATTGCGTAATCCAGTAGAAGCAAGCGAATATGCTAATCAGTTATTACAACAATTTAGAACAAACAGCGAACCTATTTTTCATATCCAACACGTAGCTATAAAAGATGACGCTACTTTTTTCCTACCTAATACAGAAGGTGTACATATTCACGAAAGCGTACGTCCACTTAGAGAAGAAACAGTTATAGTCAAACATTATCCAAATAGCTTCCGAGAAACTAATCTTCTAGAGCAATTACAGCGTTTAGACATTGAACATGTCGTCGTATGCGGGATGATGACTCATATGTGTATTGATGCTACAGTAAGGGCTGCATTTGATTTTGGTTTTCAATGTACCGTTATACACGATGCTTGTGCTACAAAAGACCTTTCTTTTAAGAACGCTACTATACCAGCTGTTTATATTCACAATACAATTTTAGCTAGTTTAAATGGCGTATATGCAAATGTAATAAGCACGAAAGAATTTTTAGCTACATAAAAAAACACTCCTTTCAGTGAGCAAAACCGAAAAGAGTGTTCCTTGTCGAACCATAGATTTTCTTTCAAATTGTATTATACAGGAAATTCTCAAAATGAATACTAAAAAATATGACTAATAAGTCAACTTTTCTCATCATTTTATTTCTGTTCACATGTTTATCCCGCTATTAATAGGTTTTAGCTCATTCCCTTCGAACGACGGTAATATATGGGATTTCAATTTTAAAAGGAGCTCTTCACATTTTATGAAGAGCTCCTCTACTATTTCTTATAAAGTTTCAGAAGTAGTTTTTGCTTGCATGTGAAGTGCTAAGTAATCAGGTCCACCAGCTTTAGAGTCTGTACCAGACATGTTAAAGCCACCGAATGGTTGGTAACCTACGATTGCACCAGTACATCCACGGTTGAAGTATAAGTTACCAACGTGGAAGTCTTCACGTGCTTTTTCAATATGGTCACGGTTGTTAGTAATAACAGCACCTGTTAAACCGTATTCCGTATTGTTTGCAATTGCAAGTGCATGATCGAAGTCTTTTGCTTTACAGAATGCTACTACTGGTCCGAAGATTTCTTCTTTCATTAAGCGAGCATCTTCTGCAACATCAGCAACGATTGTTGGTTGGATGAACCAGCCTTTAGAATCGTCTCCTTCGCCACCTGCTAAGATTCTACCTTCTTCTTTACCAATTGCAACATAGCTCATTACTTTATCGAATGCAGCTTGGTCATTAACAGGACCCATGTTTGTACCTAATACTGCTGGGTTAGCAACTGTTAATTCTTTTGTTAATTCAACAGCACGATTTAATACGTGATCGTATACATCTTCGTGGATTACTGCACGAGAACATGCAGAACATTTTTGTCCTGAGAATCCGAATGCTGATGCAACGATAGACTTAGCTGCTAATTCAAGATCTGCTTCTTTATCAACAACGATTGTATCTTTACCGCCCATTTCAGCGATAACGCGTTTTAACCAAATTTGGCCTGGGTTTACTTTCGCTGCACGCTCATAGATACGGATACCTACATCACGAGATCCCGTGAAGCTTACGAAACGTGTACGAGGATGATCTACTAAGTAGTCACCAACTTCAGAACCGTTACCTGGAACGAAGTTTACTACGCCAGCTGGTAAGCCAGCTTCTTCTAATACTTCCATAAATTTCGCTGCTACTACAGGAGTTGTACTAGCTGGTTTTAGTAATACTGTGTTACCAGAAACTAAAGCAGCTGTTGTCATACCTGCCATAATTGCGAATGGGAAGTTCCAAGGAGAAATGATAACACCTACTCCTAATGGAATGTAAGAGAAACGATTATATTCAATTGGACGGCTTTCTACTGGAATACCGTCTTTTAATTTTAACATTTGACGACCATAATATTCCATAAAGTCGATTGCTTCTGCTGTATCAGCATCTGCCTCATTCCATGGCTTACCTGCTTCTTTTACAAGAATAGCAGAGAATTCATGTTTTCTGCGACGAACGATTGCTGCAGCACGGAATAAAATGTCTGCACGCATTTCTGGCTTTGATTTTCTCCAAGTTTGGAATGTTTCATCCGCTACTTGCATTGCTTTTTCAGCTAACTCACGGCTTGCTTTTGAAACACGACCAACAAGTTCCTCTTTATTTGCAGGGTTTACAGAAACAATTTTGTCTTCTGTAGTGATTTTTTCTCCCCCAATAATTAATGGATAGTCTTGTCCAAGATAAGATTCTACTTTCTTTAAACCTTCTTCAAACGCTAATTTGTTAGCCTCCACTGAAAAATCTGTAAATGGCTCATGTTTGTATGCTACTACCATTTTTTTAGCCTCCCCTTAGAAAAACGTTTACATTTTACAACATTATTCTACACGATAATTTAGATTTATTCAAATATTCCTAGACTTATATTTTAAAAATTAATAAATTTTTAAAATATAATAAAAAAAAGAGATTCATACATGCGTATGAATCTACAAAATATGAGTATATTCCAAAACATTTTTCCCAATCAATAATATAGTAACTAATAAAAATAAAGTCCTTACATATCCAACGCCTTTTTGAACCGCAAACTTCGATCCCAAATAAGCACCTAAGATCATTGATAATCCCATGATAATACCGTATTCAAAATGAATTATGTCTAAAAATAAAAAAGTAATTAAAGATACAATATTACTAACAAAGTTCAAAAGTTTTCCAGATGCTGCCGCTTGAATAAAATCCAAACCAATTAATAAAAATGCAAAAATTAAAAATGACCCTGTCCCTGGTCCAAAAAATCCATCATAAAATCCTATCATTAAAATAACAAAGAAAAATATTAATGTTTTTCTTTGCGTCATCTTCTTATAGGTAGACACACTTCCCCAATTCTTTTTTGCAATAATATAAATAGAAATAAATACCAACATTACAAGTACTAATGGGCGTAAAATATCCGATGGAATAAATTTTACTACTAAAGCACCTGCAACAGCTCCAACAATAGTTAACGGGATTAACTTTCCTACAATTTTAAAATCAACTTTTCCTGATCGAATGAAATACATCGCACTCGTAAACGTCCCCATTGTTGCCGCTAATTTATTCGTTGCAATTGCCGAAGCTGGCGATAAGCCAACAAACATAAGCGCAGGAAGCGAAATTAACCCTCCTCCTCCAACAACGGAATCAATAAAAGCTGCTAAAAAACCGAATGCAATTAATAAAATAATGACTTGAAAACTTAATTCTTCCATGAGCTTTACCCCTTACCCCTATTATTTACAACATTTTAAATTATAACAAAATTACATAAGAAAAAAAGCTGTTCCATAGAGGAACAGCCTTCATATTTAATCTAAAATTTTCACAAGTGGTTCATCTTGTTTTGCTTCACGTATAATAATAGCTTCTGGGCGTTCTACAGATTTAATCGTTACTTGTACTTTCATATAATTCGGGAAGTATTCCATAACAAGTCCTGCCACATATTGTGTAAAACCAATTATTTCAGCTTTTCCATTAAACTGGACAGGAATATCAAGCTTCATTTCTCTTAATTCATCATCTCTATACATACCAGTACCAATAACAGCTGTATAGTCGCCTTGGAAATAATCGCTTAGTTTTGCCTTAAAGTTGGATACTCTTGCAAGATCTTCACGTTTATTATCTGTTTTCGCTTGCTCTGATGGGAACAAATAGTATTTCTCATTAATTTGTTTCCAATCTTCAACCGTTTCACTACCTTTTTCTACATTTGCATAAGAAACAAAGTTACCTGGTACGAGCGAAGACTTTGGAGCTTGGCGATAAATCGCAAATGTTATCGGAATATTTTTTGTTTCAGGTTTTTTTTGATGTATGACTTTCAAAATTTCTTGCGCCATTTTTTTCCCTTCAGCTAACATCTTTTCATCCGGGATTTTAGCTTCACGTGGGTAACCATGCTCTTCGTTAAAATATTGAACAGAATTCATCGCCAATCCAACTACCATACCAACATGTTCCTCGCCGTTATCGCCTTTTTTCACATAATAATCATGCTCTAAAATATTTGAAATATATATTGGATTTTTTTTATTTTTCACTTCTAGTGATTCGGATCCTGTTCCTAATGCAGGGTTTAATCCTATATTAGGAAATTTAACTGCATCTTTTTTTAATTTGTCTTCTAGTTCCTTTTGTTCAGCATCTGTACGTTTTCTTTTAACAAGCATCTGTATAGTTTGAGTATCTAGAGCACTTCCGCCTTTTAAAAAACTATCTTTCGTACTAAATGATTCTTTTGCAATTCGCATTAATCCTGTTTCAAATTCATCTATATCAAGACGACTATTTAACCCTTGCACCACTAAACCACGTGCATTTCCACCATCAAACGGAATCGTCGTCTTATAATATTCATCCGAAATAGCGTATTTTGGAACAACTGATTGTTCTTTTGCTTTCCCCGATTTCTCAGCCACTTTTTCATCTTTGTCGGCACCTGCACTACACCCACTTACAAGTAGGCCAAGGCTTAATACCGCTAATGCTATTTTTTTCATGGTAAGTTTGCACCTCTTACTTATTTAGCTCTTGTAAGAACCTCTCTTCATTCCAAACCTCAACATTATGTTTCTCCGCTTGTGCTAATTTCGAACCAGCTGCTTCACCTGCAACAACCAAATCCGTACTCTTACTAACACTTCCTGTTACTTTTCCACCTAATGCCTCAATCTTCTTCTTCGCTTCACTTCGTCCCATAACTTCTAGCTTACCTGTTAAAACAACCGTTTTTCCTGCGAAGTAAGATTCAACATTTTGTAAATCTGCAATTTTTATACCTTTGTATGTCATATTCACGCCATACTCTTTAAACTGCTGTAATAACTCTAATACATCTTCATTATCAAAATATGTCACAACAGATTGAGCCATTTTTTCGCCAATTTCATTAATTGCTTTTAGTTCTTCTTCTGTTGCTTTTACAAGCTCATCCATCGTTTCAAAGTGCTCTGCAAATGTACGTGCTGCTTTCGCTCCAACGTGGCGAATTCCAAGACCAAATAATAATCGCTCTAACGAGTTTTCTTTAGAATTTTCAATTGCTTGTATTAAGTTTGTTGCTGATTTTTCACCAAAACGTTCTAACTGTAATAACTGCTCTTTCGTTAATGCATATAAATCAGCAAATGTACGAATATAATCTGCATCAAAAAGTTGTGTAATGACACGTTCTCCAAGCCCATCAATATTCATTGCATTTCTTGAAACGAAATGAATTAATCCTTCGCGAATTTGAGCTGGACAAGTTGGATTTATACATCGAAGTGCTACTTCTTCTTCTAAACGAACAAGTTCACTCTCACATGCTGGGCAATGCGTTGGCATGCGGTATTCTTCTTCTTCACCAGTACGCTTATCAAAAATAACGTTCACAACTTCAGGAATAATATCTCCAGCCTTCTTCACAACAACGTAGTCACCAATTCGAATGTCTTTTTCACGAATTAAATCTTCGTTATGTAAAGAAGCACGACGAACGATCGTACCAGCAACTCTCACTGGCTCTAGCTCTGCAGTCGGTGTTACAACCCCTGTTCGGCCAACACTTAATTCAATGCCTGTTAATCTCGTTACAACTTCTTCAGCCGGGAATTTATAAGCAATCGCCCATCTTGGACTCTTCGCTGTAGTTCCTAGACTTTCTTGAAGAGCAACATCATCTACTTTTATAACGATTCCATCAATCTCATAATCAAGATGCGGACGTTTTTCTTGCCATTCTTCTACATAAGCTATAACCTCTTCGATTGTTTCACATGTACGGCGATTTGGATTTGTCTTAAATCCGAGTTCACCTAGGAAATCAAGCGATTCACTGTGCGATGGAATTGTTTTTTCTTCTACATTCGCAAGGCCGTACACAAACATAGATAAGTTACGCTTCGCTGCAATTTTCGGATCAAGTTGACGTATTGAGCCTGCTGCCGCATTACGCGGATTCGCAAATACATCTTCTCCATTTTGCTCTTTTTCTTCATTTAGTTTAACAAATGAACGCTTCGGCATATAAGCTTCGCCTCGTGCTTCTAACGTTACTTCTTCATTTAAACGAAGTGGGATAGCTTTAATCGTTTTTAAATTTTGAGTAATATCTTCACCCGTTACACCATCACCACGTGTCGCCCCTTGAATGAAGCGTCCTTTTTCATAATGAAGCGAAACGGCAAGCCCGTCAATTTTTAATTCACATATATATCTTACATTCGCATCATCAATTCCTTGACGTACTCTTCTGTCGAAATCACGTAAATCTCCTTCGTTAAATGCATTTCCTAAACTTAACATTGGTGACTTATGTGTTACTTTTTCGAATATATCAAGAATAGTTCCCCCAACGCGAACGGAGGGAGAATCTTCACTCATAAACTCTGGGTTCTCTGCTTCTAATTTTATAAGCTCCTGCATATTACGGTCATATTCCGCATCAGAAACAGAAGGATTGTCTAATACGTGATATTGATAATTAAATGTATTTAACAAATCACGCAGTTCTTCTATACGTTTTTTTGCTATCTCTTTTGACATATCCTCATTCCTTTCTATTGTTTCGTCACAGGTGCAAATTTTGCTAACAAACGTTTAACACCAATCGGGCTTGGGAACGCAATATCTAATTCTTTTGCATCACCTTCACCTTTTACACTTACAACTGTACCGATTCCCCATTTTTGGTGGGAAGCTTTATCGCCTACTGCCCAGCCAATTTGCTCACCGCCTGTCGTCTTAGCTGCAGGACGCGCGAAAGCTGAACGAGAGCGTGTTTTGGTTGTCGTTGTCATTTTACTGCTACTTGCTGTTCTACCTTTTGCACCAAACGAATTTTCACGCTTCGGCGCTGTTTCATTTAATGATTCCACTAGTTCTGTCGGGATTTCTGTAATGAAGCGAGACGCAGCGTTCATACTTGTTCTACCAAATAAAGTACGCATTTGCGCATTAGATAAATATAGCTCTTCTTCTGCACGAGTAATACCTACATAAGCAAGACGACGTTCTTCTTGCATTTCATCCTCTTCCATAAGAGAACGAGTATGAGGGAATATCCCTTCCTCTAAACCAACAATAAAGACAACCGGGAACTCTAATCCTTTCGCTGAGTGCATCGTCATTAAGATAACTTCTTCACCAGCAGTTGGGTCTTCATCTACACGATCAATATCAGCAACAAGTGCTAAATCTGTTAAGAATGCAACAAGACTCTTATCTTCGCTTTGAGATTCAAATGTTTGCGTAACAGATAAGAACTCGTCTAAGTTTTCTAAACGACCTTCCGCTTCTAAAGAACGCTCATTTTTCAACATATCGCGATAGCCTGTTTTTTCAATAACTTCTTCTACTAATTCTGTAACAGATAAATACTCTTGCATATTTACCCAGTTGTGTAATAAACTTGCGAATTCTTTTACTGCCTTTGTAATTTTTGCACTTACTCCAACATGCTCAATCTCATCAAATACAGCAGTTAATGAAATTCCGTTTTGCACACCATAATTAATAATTTTATCAATAGAAGTCGCACCAATACCACGCTTTGGCATGTTAATAATACGTGCAAAACTAATTTCATCATCTGGATTACCGATTAAACGTAAGTACGCCAAAATATCTTTAATCTCTTTACGGTCGTAGAACTTCGTACCCCCGACAATTTTGTACGGGATGTTAGATTTAAGGAAAATCTCCTCGACCATACGAGACTGAGCATTCGTACGATATAGTACTGCAAAATCAGTGTATTTTCGTTTCCCCATTTGAAGATCGTCACGAATTTTTTTCGCAACAAAATATGCTTCGTCCTTTTCAGTTGCAGCACGATAATACGAAATTTTGCTCCCAACTTGATTGTCCGTCCATAATTTCTTCGGTTTACGATTCGTATTTTTTTCAATAACAGCATTCGCTGCATTTAAAATATTTTGTGACGAACGATAATTTTGTTCTAACAAAATTACTTGTGCATTCTCATAATCTTTTTCGAATGACAAAATGTTAGAAATATCTGCACCACGCCAGCGATAAATAGACTGGTCAGAGTCACCTACAACGCAAAGATTTTTAAAACGCGCTGCCAAATGTTTAACAAGAAGATATTGCGCTTTATTCGTATCTTGATACTCATCAACGTGAATATATTGGAACTTACGCTGATAAAACTCCAATACTTCTGGAACACGTTCAAATAGCTGAATCGTCGTCATAATTAAATCATCAAAGTCTAATGAATTATTTTTCAAAAGACGTTTTTGATACTCTGTGTATACATCGCTCGTTAATTTTTCATATGGATCAGCCATTGTAATTTTTTTTGCATATTTATCCGCAGATAACAGTTCATTTTTCGCATTACTAATACCCGCTAAAATAGAGCGCGGCTCAAATTTCTTCGGATCAATATTGCGCTCTTTCATAATTTTTTTGACTACCGTTAACTGATCACCTGAATCTAAGATTGTAAAGTTACGATTAATGCCAATACGATCGATATCACGTCGTAAAATACGTACACACATAGAGTGGAACGTCGAAATCCAAATATCTTCTGCTTCTGGTCCCACAAGTGTATCAATACGCTCGCGCATTTCACGAGCTGCTTTATTTGTGAAGGTAATAGCTAGTACATTCCATGGTGCTACACCTTTTTCACCAAGCAAATACGCAATACGGTGTGTTAACACGCGTGTTTTACCACTACCTGCACCTGCCATTAGTAGAAGTGGTCCATTCGTTGTTTGTACTGCTTTTTGTTGCTGTGGATTTAAACCGTTTAATAACTTATCTGTCATACTCATATACGCCTGCACCTACTCTCCTTTTACTGCTTTAACTGTTTTTAACGCCGATTTTATATCATCATAAATAATATTTCCAACAACTACTGTATCAGCATATTGTGCCATTTCTTTCGCCTGTTCTGCATTAGAAATACCGCCGCCATAGTATAACTTAGCTTGTTTCAATTCTGCTTTTACATTTTTAACAAGTTCAACTTCTCCATACGTACCGCTATATTCTAAATAAAATATCGGTAAATGTAATAACTTGTCTGCTAAACGAGCATATGCAATAACGTCATCTTCTGTTAAATCACATTTCGCATCTGTAAGCTGGGCTACTTTCGCTTCTGGATTTAAAACACAATACCCTTCCATAAAAATTTCGTCCCAGTCCATAATATCCCCAAATTCTTTCAATGCCTCATGATGAACACCTGTTACCCATTCTACTTTTCGGCTATTTAACACACTTGGGATGTAATAAAAATCAAATCCTGGTGTAATTGCTTCTACATCAGAGACCTCTAATACACAAGGAACAGCATATCTACGAATGCTAACTAGCATGTGTAATACGTTATCAATTGTAACCCCATCACTTCCGCCTACAATAACCGCATCAGTTCCAGACTCACAAATCATTTCTAAATGTTCATCGCTTAACTCCTTATTTGGATCAAGCTTAAATACATGTTTCCATCCGGAAATATCGTACATGAAAACACCCTTCCTTTTCTCTAGTTATATCTATAGTTCTGTGTAAAATAACAGTTAGTTTTCATCTTGTTTTTTAAATATTTTTCAAAAAGAATGATTTAATTTCATCTTCTTTTTATGCATTCTTTCATTATAACAAAAAAAGCTACTGACACACACGCCCATTCCAACATCTTTTTCAACGTCAAATGTTGGATTACATATCCCCAAAATCACACGGGATACTAATAAGAGAAGTAGTATTTACTATTTCAATTTTCATAAAAAGGAGTGTTTTTCTAATGAAGCAAAACATCGGGACAATAAACGCTCTAATTCGAATTACACTTGGGCTTGTCCTCTTCGGATGTAGTGCAACTAAACTTGTACGCAAGCCATGGTGCACTTGGTCTAACATTTTTCTATGGATTGGTGCAATGAAAGTTGCAGAGGGAATTGTTCGCTTCTGCCCTATTGTTGAAGCGTGGAAGTTTGGAAAATACATGAATATGGGTGCATTTAAAATGCCTAGCATGAATTTTACTGAAAAAGGACATGCTAAAGAAGAAGTGAATCAAACTTCCTCTCATGACAAGCCAAAGTCAAAAGGAAGTTATGACGCTTCTGACAAAGAGATTGAGTCAGCGATTGAAGAAATAATCCTGGCAAAACCGCTTTGAATCATTTGTCACGATGCAAGATGCTCTCAAAGGGACTTAGCTGCTGCAGTGGGCGGTTAAGTCTTCTTTATTTTACCATAAAAACAGAACGTATATTCCCTTTTTAAGCTTAAAATGTATATAAAAGATATCAATCAATAAAATTCAGAAAATTAGGTGCATACCTCTTGCTTAAAATGATATAAAAGTGATATCATTTTTATATCAGGAGGCGATCATATGAAAGAAAAACAAGTATTTTATGTAAATGGTTTTCTCGGTATTATTGGAATTTTGATTTTAGCGGCTATCGGTGTATTTTTCCTTGCACAAGAAATTTTTATAGGAGCAGCACTAACTATTGTATTAGCCGCAATTCTCGCTACGGGTATCGGGATTGTTCAACCAAATCAAGCGAAAGTTATTACGTTCTTTGGTAATTATTTAGGAACAATTCGTCAAAACGGTTTATTTTTAACGATTCCGTTCGCATTCCGTCAAACTGTATCTTTACGTGTTGAAAACTTTAATAGTAAGAAATTAAAAGTAAACGATGTTGAGGGAAATCCGATTGAAATTGCAGCTGTTATCGTATATAAAGTAGTTGATTCTGCAAAAGCAATGTTCGGTGTTGAACATTACGATCGATTTGTAGAAATTCAAAGCGAAACGGCAATCCGCCACGTCGCAACAAAATATCCATATGACAATTTCCAAGATGAAACTTGCATTACGTTACGCGGAAATACTGAAGAAATCTCTGAAGAATTAAAACGTGAGTTAGAGGCACGTCTTGAAATTGCTGGTGTAGAAGTATTGGAAACTCGTTTAACGCATTTAGCTTACGCAACAGAAATTGCCCATGCAATGCTACAACGTCAACAAGCAAAAGCAGTATTAGCTGCTAGAAAAGAAATTGTTGAAGGTGCTGTGAAGATGGCCAAAGATTCAATCCATATGTTAGATGAAGAAGGCGTACTGGAACTTGATGACGAGCGTAAAGCAAATATGGTAAACAACTTATTAGTTGCCATCGTTTCAGATAAAGGTGCGCAACCGGTTATTAATACAGGAAGCCTATACTAAGGGCTATAAGTAATTATGGCTAAAAAGAAAAGCTTTCCATTACGTATTGATCCTGAATTACACGCAGTCATCGAAAAATGGGCAAATGATGAGTTTCGTAGCGTCAATGCACACATCGAGTATTTACTTCGAGAAATGGCAAAGCAAAAAGGGAAATTAAAAAAAGATAAAGATGCATAAAAAATCCCGCTGATTCCTCAGCGGGATTTTTACATATTAACTTCTCGTCATCTTATGCTCAATTGCACGATATCCTATATCACTTCGATAAAATAGACCATCACTCTCAATTTTACCGATTTCTTTATATACTTTATCTTTTGCTTCTTGTAAACTATTCGCCTTGCAAGCAACAAATAGTACACGGCCACCGTTTGTTACAAAATCACCATGCTTCATCGCTGTGCCTGAATGGAAAACAATCGCATCTTGCAGTGCATCTAATCCTTTAATAATGTCACCTTTTTTATATGCTTCTGGATATCCTTTCGAAGCAAGTACAACACCAATTACTGCTTCCTCTGACCATTGTAACGTTAGCTCACTTTCATCTAATACAGCGTTACATACATCAACTAAATCGTTTTCTAAGCGAGGTAATACTACTTCTGTTTCAGGATCACCAAAGCGTGCATTAAATTCAATTACCTTTGGACCATCATTTGTTAAAATAAGACCTGCGTATAAAATGCCTGTAAACGAACGGTTTTCTGCAATCATCGCTTTAGCAGTTGGATGTAATACCGTTTTTATCGCCTCTTGAACTGCTGATTCTGGAATTTGTGGCACTGGAGAATACGCACCCATTCCGCCCGTATTTGGACCTTTATCACCATCAAAAGCTCTTTTATGATCTTGGGCGATTACCATTGGATTTACAGTTGTTCCATTCACGAATGCCATTAATGAAAATTCTTGTCCATCTAAAAACTCTTCAATAACGACCTTCTTACTTGCCGCGCCGAATTTCACATCTTGCAGCATTTCTTTCACAGCTTGTAATGCCTCTTCAAGTGTCATTGCTACTGTCACGCCTTTACCAGCAGCTAGGCCGTCAGCTTTAATAACGATTGGTGCACCAACTTTTTGAATGTACTGTACTGCTTCTTCATAATCTGTAAAAGTTTCATACGCCGCAGTTGGAATATCATATTTTTTCATTAATTCTTTCGTAAAAGCTTTACTACCTTCAATAACAGCAGCCGCTTTATTCGGACCAAATACGCGAAGTCCCTCTTCGTTAAATCGATCAACAATTCCATTCATAAGTGGAATTTCTGGTCCAACGAAAGTTAATTCAACCTTATTCTCTTTAGCAAATAAAACTAATGCATCAAAATCATTTTCATCAATATCAACTGGTGTTGCAACATCGCGCATACCTTCATTACCTGGTGCTACATACACCTTTTCTACTTTTTCAGATTGTGCAAACTTCCAAGCTAAAGCATGCTCACGCCCACCGCGGCCAATTACTAAAACATTCATATTTCATCCCCCAATAATTAAATAAGTACAAACTAGAAGCTATGCTCCTAGTTTGCTTTCTCATATCAATAAAAGTTTAAAAGGAGGATCGAGAGAACCGAGCTGGTCTAGGCGCATTTGCCAGGAGGACACGGAGTGTAGCTTTCCTACATGAGTACCGCACTGGCATTGCAACGACGACTTGCGAAGGTTATCTCGACCGGACCTTTTAAACATCCTCTATTAGTGTTTGAAATGACGTACGCCAGTGAACACCATAGCAATCCCATACGTATCCGCCACTTTAATAGAATCTTCATCACGGATTGATCCGCCCGGTTGAATGATTGCTGTAATTCCTGCTTTTGCTGCTTCTTCTAATGTATCTGGCATTGGGAAGAAAGCATCAGATGCAAGTGCGCTACCTTGTGCTTTTTCACCAGCTTGTGTAATTGCGATTTTTGCAGAACCTACACGGTTCATCTGTCCCGCACCGACACCAATTGTCATATCATCTTTCGCTAAAACAATTGCATTTGATTTCACATGCTTTACAACTTTCCAAGCTAGTTTTAAATCTTTCCATTCTTGCTCTGAAGGTTCACGTTTCGTTGGAATTGAAATTGTACTTTCATCTAATGATAACGTATCTTCCTCTTGAACGAGAAGCCCACCTTGTACAGAAGTTAGTTTTTTGCTTGCACTTGTCGCTTTTTCAATATTTACAGTTAGTAAGCGTAAGTTCTTCTTACTTTGCAACACTTCTAAAGCTTCTTGCGAGAACGAAGGTGCGATAACAATTTCTAAGAAAATTTCATGTAACTTTTCTGCTGTAGCTTTATCAATTTCACGATTTGCTGCAATAATACCGCCGAAGATTGATACTGGATCTGCTTCATAAGCACGAGTATATGCTTCGTGAATATCAGTTCCTACTCCAACACCACATGGATTCATATGTTTTACTGCTACTACTGCTGGTTCTGTAAATTCTTTTACGATGCTAAGCGCTGCGTCTGCATCATTAATATTGTTATACGATAATTCTTTACCGTGTAATTGTTCTGCGTATGCAACAGAAGAAGTTGCTGCGAATGGCGCTTTATAGAAAGTTGCTTTTTGATGTGGGTTCTCGCCATAACGTAAGTCTTGCTTTTTCTCAAATGTCACAGTTAATGTTTCTGGACTTTCTTCACCCATTTGCTCTGTTAAGTAGTTAGAAATTAACGCATCATACGCTGCTGTATGACGGAATACTTTCGCTGCTAGTTTACGTTTCGTTTCCTCTGCTACTTCACCGTTCTCTTTCAGTTCTGCTAACACAATATCATAATCTACTGGATCTACAATTACAGATACGAATTTATGATTTTTCGCAGCAGAGCGAATCATTGTCGGGCCACCGATATCAATATTTTCAATTGCATCAGCAAATGTTACATCAGGCTTAGCGATTGTTTCTTTAAATGGGTATAAGTTAACAACAACAAAATCAATTGCTTGAATACCTAATTCATTCATTTGCGCTACATGTGTTTCATTATCACGAACTGCTAATAGACCACCATGAATATTTGGATGTAAAGTTTTCACACGACCATCCATAATTTCAGGGAAACCAGTTACTTCAGAAATACCAATTACTTGTAAGCCGTTTTCTTCTAGTAACTTTTTCGTACCACCTGTTGAAATAACTTCAATCCCTTGCTCTAGTAACCCTTTAACAAATTCTACTACTCCTGTTTTATCTGAAACACTTACTAATGCACGCTTTTTCATTTATCCTTCACCCCTGGTTGTATGTTAGTTAACAGTTGCTTCTTTCACAGACTGAACAATTTGATTCACTGTATTTACGTATAATTTATGTTCAACTTGCTGAATTTTCTTTTGTAAGCTTTCTCTCGTATCCCCTTCAGAAACAACCACTGCTTCTTGCGCAATAATTGGCCCTGTATCCATACCTGCATCTACATAATGAATTGTTACTCCAGTTACTTTCACACCTGCTTCTAACGCTTGACCGACAGCATCTTTACCCGGAAAGCTCGGTAGTAATGATGGATGAATATTAATAATCTTTCCGCCGTATGCTTCTAGTAACGTCGGCCCGATTAAACGCATATATCCAGCTAAAATAATATAATCAATTTCATATTCTTCTAGCTTCTTTAATATCTCTTTTTCAAACGCTTCTTTGGACTCATATGCTTTCGCTGAAAAAGCGAAACACGGAATATGATGATAATGCGCTCGCCCAACAGCACGTGCTTCTGGTTTATCACATACTAATAAACTAATTTCTGCATCCAATCTTTTTTCTTCTACCGCATTAACGAGAGATTGAAAGTTAGATCCACTTCCAGAAGCAAAAACTGCTAATCTACTCATAGTGCTTTGCCTCCATTAAAAGTAACGCCAGCTCCTTGTACAGTACGTCCAATAATACGAGCCGTTTCTCCTTGCTCTTCAAGAAGACGAACAACATCTTTTGCATCTTCTTCCTTCACTGCTACTACCATACCAATACCCATGTTAAAAATATTGAACATTTCTTTCTCTTCCAGTTTCCCAACTTCTTGAAGTAAATGGAAGATCGGCTGAATTTTCCAAGATCCTAGTTCAATCTCAGCACCAATTCCTTCTGGCAACATACGTGGGATATTTTCAATAAATCCACCCCCTGTAATATGCGCCATACCGTATACTTCATGCTTCTTCAATAGTTCTAAAATAGGTTTGACATAAATTTTCGTTGGTTTTAATAATTCTTCACCAAGAGGTAGTTCTAAGCGTCCATAAATACGCTCTAAAGATAGTTCTCCATCTTCTAGTAACACTTTTCGTACTAAAGAGTAACCATTGCTATGAATACCGCTAGATGCTAAGCCAATTAGCACGTGACCAGCTTCAATCTTTTCACCTGTTACAATTTTCTTTTTATCAACAATCCCAACTGTAAAACCAGCTAAATCATATTCTTCCGTAGAATACATTCCTGGCATTTCAGCTGTTTCTCCACCGATTAATGCACAACCAGCTTGGCGACAGCCCTCTGATATACCTTTGACGATGTTTTCAATTTTACTAGGTTCAGCTTTACCACAAGCAATATAATCAAGGAAGAAAAGCGGCTCTGCTCCTTGGACAACAATATCATTTACACACATTGCTACTGCATCAATACCAATTGTGTCATGTTTATCTGCCATAAAAGCGAGCATCAATTTTGTTCCCACGCCATCTGTTCCAGATACTAATACAGGTTCTTCTAATGCAAATTTTGATAGATCAAACATACCTCCAAAACCGCCTAAACCGCCTAGTACTTCTTTTCTCATAGTTGTTTGTACGTGTTTTTTCATGCGAGATACCGCTTCATATCCAGCTTCAATATCTACTCCTGCTTGCTTATATGCATTCGCCATCGTTATTTACACCTCGTCTTTTAATTTCTCCCCATCCAGGGCGGGCCGTTTTAAGAAAAAAGCTAGCTTCTACAGCAAAAGAAGTAGAAGCTTTTTTCACTTTTCTTATTTCATACTTTCTAAAAGCTCTTGCTCATAATCATAAAGAGCTGTTGGGTAGTCCCCATTAAAGTAAGCCATGCATAGGCCGCCATATTTCCCTTCATATGGACGTCCAATTGCATCTACTAATCCATCTTCGCTTAAAAATGTTAAAGAATCTGCTCCGATCATTTCGCGGATTTCTTCTACTGTATTATTTGCTGCAATTAATTCTTTTCTCGTTTGAATATCAATGCCATAGAAACATGGATATTTCAGAGGTGGTGAAGCAATTCTTACATGAACTTCTGTCGCTCCAGCCTCACGAAGCATACGAACAATTCGTTTACTTGTCGTTCCTCTTACGATAGAGTCATCAATCATAACAACTCGTTTCCCCTCAACCACACCTCTTACTGCGGAAAGCTTCATCTTTACCCCTTGCTCGCGCAGTTCTTGAGAAGGTTGGATAAACGTACGTCCAACGTAACGATTTTTAATTAATCCTAATTCATACGGAATGCCTGTTGCCTCCGCATAGCCAATCGCAGCTGAAATACTAGAGTCTGGTACACCAGTAACAACATCTGCTTCAATAGGAGCTTCTGCCGCTAAACGTTTCCCCATGTTTTTACGTGCTGCATGAACGTTAACACCAGCAATATTAGAATCTGGTCGTGCAAAGTAAATGTATTCCATACTACAAATCGCATGTTCTACATCGTTTGTGAAACGATCTACGTGAATTCCTTCATCATTAATGATAAGTAATTCACCAGGTTCTACATCGCGAATGTATGTTGCACCTACTACATCAAAAGCACATGTTTCAGATGCTACAACGTAAGCATCCCCCATCTTTCCAATTGAAAGCGGACGGAACCCATTCGGATCTAACGCAACGATCATTTCATTTCCAGTTAGTAAAAGATACGCAAACGCACCTTTCACTTTATTCAGAGCCTCTTTTACACTTTCAATTAAAGAGTCTTTCGTACTACGTTTAATAAGATGTAAAAGTACTTCTGTGTCTGAACTTGTTTGAAAAATACTTCCCTCTGCCTCTAATTCACGGCGAAGCATTTTTGCATTAATTAAATTCCCGTTATGAGCTAGCGCCATACTATGATCAGAAAAACGGAACAATAATGGTTGAACGTTAGCAACTTCACTTCCACCAGCTGTTGCATATCGTACATGTCCGATTGCTGATTTTCCATTTAATCCTTCTAGCTCACCTCTTGAAAACACTTCTGATATTAAACCTAACCCCTTGTGACCGACGATTTTTTCCCCATTATTTACGACAATGCCTGCGCCTTCTTGCCCACGGTGCTGTAAACTGTGCAATCCGTAGTATGAAACTTGTGCTGCATTTTCATGCCCCCAAATTCCGAAAACGCCACATTCTTCGTTTAACCCCTTTATTTCAGCAAGCATGGGATTGCCCCTTTCCAAGCCTTTCTCATTTCATCTACATTTGCTGTAAGTAATACTTCATTTTCTTCATTATGAATTGTTACTTCATTTATACTTGTTACTTCTCCAACTTGGATTGCTTCTACCACTTTCTCAAACGCCTCTTTATTTTCACGTTTTACCGTAATCACGAAGCGAGACTGTGATTCAGCGAATAATGCTACTGTTGCTTCTCCATCTAATTTCACAGTAGCACCTAAGCCTTTAGCACCAATCGCACTTTCTGAAATTGCAACTGCTAAGCCACCTTCAGCAACATCATGTGCAGATTGAACAAGACCGGCTTGAATTGCTTCTAATACTTGTTTTTGGCGTTTTAATTCTACATCTAAATCGATACTTGGTGATTGACCAAAAATTTTGCCGTGAATCATTTTCTGTAATTCACTTCCGCCAAACTCAGCTTTCGTCTCACCGATTACATAAACTAAATCACCAGCTTGCTTAAACTCTTGTGTTGTTACATGTTTTAAGTCATGTACAAGTCCGACCATCCCAACAGTTGGTGTTGGATATACGGCTTCGCCACTACGCTCGTTATACATCGATACGTTTCCGCCGATAACTGGTGTTTGTAATGTGCGACAAGCTTCACTCATACCGTCTACTGATTTCTCAATCTGCCAGAAGATTTCTGGTTTTTCTGGGTTACCGAAGTTTAAGCAATCTGTAATTGCAAGTGGCTCTCCGCCAGAACATACGATATTACGCGCTGCCTCTGCTACTGCAATTTTACCGCCCATTTCTGGGTCTAGATAAATGTAGCGAGAGTTACAATCTGTCGTCATTGCTAATCCTTTTTCTGTACCGCGTACACGTACAACTGCAGCATCTGAACCTGGCGTAACAACTGTGCTTGTGCGAACTTGGTAATCGTATTGATCGTATACCCACTCTTTACTTGCAATTGTTGGTTGCTGTAATAAAGCGAATAACGCGTCTTTATAATTTTCTACTTTTGGCGTTTCCATTTTCATTGCTTGGAATTCAGCAAAGTATGCTGCTTCTTTTGATGGCTTATGATAAATTGGTGCTTCTTCTGCTAAAGCATCTGCTGGAACTTCAGCTACCTTTTCACCTTTATGGAATAAACGAAGCATTTTATCTTCGGTTACTTTCCCCATCGTAACCGCTGCAAGACCATACTTCTCAAATAAATCTACTATTTCTTGTTCTCTACCTTTTTTCACAACAATTAACATACGCTCTTGTGATTCAGATAGCATCATTTCATATGGTGTCATTCCTGTTTCACGCTGTGGTACATCATCTAAGTACATTTCAATACCCATTCCTGCTTTACTTGCCATTTCTGCAGAAGATGATGTTAAACCAGCCGCACCCATATCTTGAATTCCAACAAGTGCATCAGATTGAATTAATTCTAAACACGCTTCAATAAGAAGTTTTTCCATAAATGGATCCCCTACTTGAACCGCTGGACGTTTCGCTTCTGAGCTTTCAGATAGTTCTTCCGACGCGAATGTTGCACCATGAATGCCGTCACGACCAGTTGATGCTCCTACGTACATTACTGTGTTACCAGCACCGTGCGCTTGCCCTTTTTTAATGTCTTCGTGGTTAATCAAACCTACGCACATTGCATTTACAAGTGGATTTCCTTCATAACATGGATCAAATTGTACTTCGCCGCCAACAGTCGGAATACCGATGCAGTTGCCGTATCCTGCAATTCCTGCTACTACTTCTTCGAATAAATATTTCACACGTGGTGACTGTAATTCACCGAAACGAAGTGAGTTTAATAGAGCTACCGGACGTGCTCCCATAGAGAATACGTCACGAATAATACCACCAACACCTGTTGCTGCTCCTTGATATGGTTCAATAGCTGAAGGATGGTTATGACTTTCCATTTTAAATACAACTGCTTGATTATCACCGATATCTACAATTCCAGCACCTTCTCCAGGTCCTTGCAGAACGCGCTCACCTGTCGTTGGAAACTTGCGAAGAACTGGTTTTGAATTTTTATAACTACAATGTTCAGACCACATTACAGAGAATAACCCTGTTTCTGTATAATTTGGCAGACGACCTAAAATCTTTTCAACCATGGCAAACTCTTCGTCTGTTAGCCCCATTTCCGCATATATACGCTCTTCTTTAATTTGTGTTGGATTTGGTTCAAGCATTAACGACATATGTTTCCCTCCACTGTTTTAAGATAGATTGAAAGACTTTTAACCCTTCAGCACCGCCAAGTAATTCATCTACAGCACGCTCTGGGTGTGGCATCATACCAAGTACATTTCCTTTTTCGTTTACAATACCAGCAATATCTGAAACGCTACCGTTAGGGTTTTCTACGTAACGGAATGCGATTTGATTATTCTCTTCTAATTGTTTAAGAGTCGCTTCATCACAATAGTAATTCCCCTCACCATGCGCGATTGGAATATTAATTACTTCATCTTTTCCATATTGTGATGTAAACATCGTTTCATTATTTTCAACACGCAACTGAACAGTGCGACACATAAATTTTAAATTTTCGTTTCTCATTAATGCTCCTGGTAGTAATCCTGATTCAACAAGAATCTGGAATCCATTACATACACCTAAAATCGGCTTTCCTTGCTCAGCAGCTTTTTGTACTGCTTTCATTGCATTAGCAAAGCGAGAAATAGCACCGCAGCGTAAGTAGTCACCGTAAGAGAATCCACCTGGTAGTAAAATTGCATCATATTCATCTAAATTCTCTGTATCGTGCCAAACGTAATCTACTTCTTCGCCAAGCTCATCTTTAATTGCATGGAACATATCGACATCACAGTTCGAACCTGGAAATACTATTACGGCAAATTTCACTGTGCGACAACCTCCTCAACTTCATAACGGAAGTCTTCCATTACAACGTTCGCTAATAGTTTTTCACACATTTCTTTTACCTTGCTATCTAAGTCAGATACAGATTTATCAATTGTTAGTTCCATGTACTTTCCGATTCGAACGTCTTGTACTTCTGTGAATGAAAGACTATGAAGTGCTCCTTTTACCGCTGTTCCTTGTGGATCTAATACGCTTTCTCTTAATGTTACATATACCTTAACTTTATACATGTGAAATTCCCCCTAAACGTTTTAAAATCTCTTCATAAGCATCTGTTAAATTTCCAAGATCGCGACGGAATACGTCTTTATCAAACTTCTCATTGCTCGTTTCATCCCATAAACGGCAAGTATCTGGTGAAATTTCATCCGCTAATATGATTTCTCCCTCTTCCGTTACACCAAACTCTAATTTGAAATCTACTAATCTTACACGACAGCTTGCGAAATGATCAATCAACACTTGATTGATTTGTAGAGCCATATCTCGTAATACGCTTACTTGCTCTGGCGATGCAACGTTTAATACACGAATATGATCTTCCGTTACAAGCGGATCTCCTAAATTATCATCTTTGAAGTAAAATTCTACGATTGGTTCTGCAAGTACAGTTCCCTCTTCCATTCCTAATCGTTTTGAAAGACTTCCTGCAATTACATTTCTTGTGACAACTTCTAAAGGAATAATACTCACTTTTTTAACAAGTTGTTCTGTTTCAGATAACTTCTCAACAAAATGTGTTTTAATTCCTACTTCTTGTAACTTTCTGAACAATAAAGTTGTAATCTCATTGTTCAAACGACCTTTTCCTGTAATCGTCTCTTTTTTCTCCCCATTGAAAGCAGTCGCACTATCTTTGTACTCTACCCAAACCATATCTGCTGATTCTGTACGATAAATTCTTTTTGCCTTACCTTCATACAGCAATTCTAGCTTTTGCATTTCGCAAGCCCCCTGTAGTTTGAAAAATGTGAATAATGTTTTTATAAAGAATGGCACAGAATGACTCTATTCTGTGCCATATGAAATTTTACGCTTCGTTTAATCCAAGGCGTTCAAAGATTGTATCAACGTGTTGCATATGATGCTCATAGTTGAAGCATTCATTAATTTCTTCTTGTGTTAACTTGCTTGTAATGCGCTCATCAGCTTCTACAAGCTCTTTAAATTGTACTTGTGTTTCCCAAGCTTCCATCGCTTTAGGCTGTACGATATCATAAGCTTCTTCACGTACCATACCTTTGTCGATTAGTGTAAGCATTACGCGCTGAGAATAAATTAAGCCGTATGTTCTTGTCATATTGCGTTTCATATTCTCTGGGTATACAGTTAAGTTTTTAACGATATTACCAAAGCGATTTAACATGTAATTTAATGCGATTGTAGCATCTGGTAAAATTACGCGTTCTGCTGAAGAGTGAGAAATGTCACGCTCATGCCACAATGGAACATTCTCATAAGCTGTCATCATATAACCGCGGATAACACGAGCTAAACCAGTCATATTTTCAGATCCAATTGGATTACGCTTATGTGGCATTGCAGAAGAACCTTTTTGGCCTTTTGCGAAAGCTTCTTCAACTTCACGTGTTTCACTCTTTTGTAAGCCACGAATCTCAACTGCCATCTTTTCGATAGATGTTGCGATTAATGCAAGTGTTGACATGTAGTGTGCGTGACGATCACGTTGCAATGTTTGTGTTGAAATTGGTGCTGCTTCTAATCCTAGATTTTCACAAACATATTTTTCTACGAATGGATCGATATTTGCATATGTACCAACCGCACCAGATAGTTTACCAACACGAACTGTATCAGCAGCTTGTTTGAAACGTTCTACGTTACGTTTCATCTCTTCATACCAAAGACCAAGTTTTAAACCGAATGTTGTTGGTTCTGCATGAACACCGTGTGTTCTTCCCATCATGATTGTGTATTTATGCTCTTTCGCTTTGTTAGCTAAAATGCTTACAAAGTTCTCTAAGTCTTTTAATATAATTTCATTCGCTTGTTTTAAGATGTAAGATAATGCTGTATCTACTACATCTGTAGATGTTAAACCGTAATGAACCCATTTACGTTCTTCGCCTAGTGCTGGCGTTTCTGATACAGCACGAGTGAATGCAACTACGTCATGACGTGTTTCTTTTTCAATTTCATAAATACGATCAATATCAAATGATGCATGTTCACGAATTTTTTTAACATCTTCTTTTGGAATGTCGCCAAGCTCAGCCCATGCTTCACAAGCTAAAATCTCAACTTCTAACCACGCTTTAAATTTGTTCTCTTCCGTCCAAATCGCACCCATTTCAGGGCGTGTATAACGACTAATCATCTTTTTCCCTCCAACAGTTGTTCTTGATGGTCCCAAATATGCAAACTCTTCGCTTTTTCTAGAGCGACTTCAATATTATCATTTAAAATATTAACATGCCCCATTTTTCGCTGTGCTTTTGCTTCTTCTTTTCCATACAAGTGTAAATAGCACCCGGTTAATCTATTCACTTGTCTTAGGACCCCTTCTATATGTTCGCCTAAAATGTTTACCATGACAACTGGTTTTAACAAATTTGTTTCTCCTAGAGGTAAATTACAGATTGCTCGAATATGTTGACCAAATTGGCTCGTTTCACATGCATCCTGTGTATAGTGTCCTGAATTGTGAGGTCTTGGTGCTAATTCATTAATGTAAATCTCACCATTAGCTGTAGCAAACATCTCTACAGCTAGTGTTCCCACAAGTTTTAATTCATCCGCAAGTACCTTTGCGTAAGCAATTGCTTTTTGAGAAAGCTCTTCTGTAATGCGAGCTGGAACGATAGATTCATGTAAAATGTTATTTACATGAATATTTTCTGCTACTGGAAATACTTTCGTTTCACCACTTACACTACGAATCACAATAACGGATACTTCTTTTTCAAAAGGCACCCATTTCTCTAAAATACACTCTGCTTTATCCACAAGATTTTTTGCTGTCTCAACATCAGTCTCACTTCTTAAAACAACTTGCCCTTTCCCATCATATCCACCTGTCGTCGTTTTTAAGACGGAAGGGAATGATAACTCAGCAATTGCTTCTGTAAGCTGATCTTGATTTTGAACTAATCTATACGTTGCTACTGGTAACCCAGCCTTCTCAATTGCATTCTTTTCTGTAAAACGATTTTGCGTTTTATTTAACAACTGACTACCTTGTGGCAAGTAAGCATGTTTTTCAAGCCATTGTAAACATCTATAATCAATATTCTCAAATTCATATGTGACAACATCACTTATCTCTGCTAAATGCTGAATTGCCTTTAAATCGTCATACGGTGCAACAATTTCAATATCAGCAACTTGTGCACATGGTGAATGCTTTGTAGGATCTAAAACAGCAATTTTATATCCCATCTCCTTGGCTGCCAATGCCATCATTCTTCCTAGCTGGCCGCCTCCAATAATGCCGATTGTTTTTCCAGGTAAAATGATTCTCGTCATACTAGCTCACTACCTTCACGCACATCTTTTTCAATCGCTTCTCGTCTCAATTCTAATGCATCATGTATATCATCATGGAATGATCCAAGTATTTGTGCAGCAAGTAATCCAGCATTCGTTGAACCGGCTTTACCAATTGCAACAGTTGCAACTGGAACACCTCCTGGCATTTGGACGATGGATAATAATGAATCTAAGCCGTTTAATGCTTTTGATTGAACTGGAACTCCAATTACAGGAAGATTTGTCTTCGCTGCAACCATTCCTGGTAAATGCGCTGCTCCACCAGCTCCAGCAATAATAACTTTCAATCCACGTTCACGAGCCGTCTCTGCATATTCAAACATATAATCCGGAGTCCGATGAGCGGATACAACTTTTTTCTCATACGGTATATTTAATTCATCTAAAATGTCACAAGCATATTTCATTGTTTCCCAGTCTGACGTACTTCCCATTATGACTCCAACTAGTGATTTCATATTAGAATCCCCCCGATTCAAATAAAAAAAGCCTGAAATAGAACAGTTTCTCTTTTACTATGAGAGAAAGCGCTCTACTCAGGCATACGTATCCCTTGTGAATAGAAAAATACCGAGTGACTTTCCCTCATAGTCTAACGAATAACGGTCGTTAGGTAGAGACTTGCAGGCCATATCCCCGCGATTATATGAGGTCTTATATTATTGTTTCTATGGCTATATTAACAATATTTCATAAACGATGTCAATAAATAATCGAATGTTTTTTTATTAGTAGTCAATAACGTTCGTGTTTTAGTTATATTCAAAAGAAGAATTGCAACTATATGCAAGAAGAAAAGGGAATTAGAATATATATTTCTAGAGATCTATTTACTTATAATCGTTTATATAGTACTTCA
>NZ_JBMOWC010000010.1:0-177407 GCF_049310765.1 Bacillus sp. PSXD-155
TATGAGTTCCCTTTTCTAATTATGATTACAATCATTATTTCTTTTCTAGAAATTTAAATGTATCTTTAAATTCTTTATTATTCACTTTAATATCAGCATCTTTCAATAAATCATTGACTACTTGTTGTTTCCATTTACCTGTCGTATCTTGTAGTCTTTGTTGTTCTAAATCTTTACGAATTTTTTCCTTTACTTCATCAAATGGCTTCAATTCTTTTTTATCCGTCACTTTAATAATATGGTAACCGTAAGTTGTTTTAACTGGATCACTTACTTGGCCTGCATCTAATTTATACGCAGCTTCTTCAAATTCTTTCACTGTTTGTCCAGGAGCAAAACCAGATATTTCCCCGCCCTGTTCCTTTGAACCAGTATCTTCTGAATACTGTTTTGCTAAGGCAGCAAAATCTTCACCATCATTTACTTTCTCCTTTACTTCTTTAGCTGTCTTTTCATCTTTCACTAAAATGTGACTTACTTTCATTTCTGGTTTATAGTTATCTTTCACATCTTTTTCTGTGACTGTTGCTTTAATCGCTTTCTCAAATGCAATTTCTGGCTTCATTTTTTCTTTTAATTCATCTTCATTTTTCAATCCAAGTTGTTCTAAAGTTGATTTAAAGTTCTCACCCATTTTATCTTTTGCTTCTTCTACTTTCTTTTTTGCTTCCTCATCCGAAACTTTATATTTATCTAACAATGCCTTACTTAACATCATTTGATATAAAGTACTTTCTCCATATTGTTGTCTTAATTCTTTACTTAATTCTTTCTCTGTAACATTTCCTACTTTTGATGTTACTACGTTGTCTGAAGAACCACATGCAGATAATGCTAGCATCACGCATGAAATAATTGTTCCAATAAATATTTTTTTCTTTTTCAATTCAAATACCTCACTTTTATCATTATGCAAATTAACTATACACAGGCATTGTGAAAACAGTGTGTTTTCTGCATGTAATTCATTTCATATGAGTTGACTATGTATCATGCATTTCCATTTTTAAAAATCAAGAGTCTTCTTACTATTATAGTAAGAAGACTCTTTACATACACCTCAAAAACAACACAGCTGCTATAGTTACTTAATACTTACATGTTTTTCAGGTATCCAACTATTCTGCCCGATATCTACCGCATTTCCCACTCTACCCCACACTCGAAAAGATGTCGATCCATCTATATTTCCTTTATAATTCATACATTCAGGCTCCTCATAATAATTTACTCTGTAGCCGACAGGATATTTCGAAGTTGCATAAAACCATTTCACCTTAAAATGTTTTAAATATGTCCACTGCTTATCGTTCCCTAAACAAATCATATCTTGCTCACCGCCTCCCCAATAACCTGTTAAGATTAAATATGGAATTTTCTGAGTGAGTGCACCTGTAAATTGAGGATCCATGGGGTTTTCATATAAATTTATTCCGTATCCATCAGGATATTTCGAAACTGCAATACCAATGCCATTCAGTTGCTGTTTATACACTATGTTAGATTGATTTGCTTTGTTCGAATCTATAAACCAAGAAAGTGACTTATTTCCTACTAATCGATTCAGATCACATTTCCCAATCCCAGGAACATTCCCTGAATCCGTATATTGCCAAATATCACATGGATATGCTGGCTTATTCCCTCCATAACGAGGGATCCATACGAAATCAGCTTCAATATTACGTGCTCCAAATGATAAATACATGTGATGCCCTACATATACTCCTACTTTTTCCGCACCTAAACGGCGTAATTCATCAATAAATGCCTGTGTCCCGCCTTGCATATCTGCCATCGTTTGAACTTCTACGTCCGCCACCCAAAACTTAGCTGATTGATCACCACGATTCCAAAAATCTTGTGCCTCTTTCTTTGCATCAGTAATAGATATAAAACGGCAAAAAGCATAATTACCAAATGGGATACTATACTTTTTCATTTCACTAACATAATTTTGATACATAAAATCCACCGTATTAGAGCCATCTTGAACTCTAGCAATCACTAAATCTAGCTGAGATGCTGCAATATCCCAATTGATAGTTCCATTCCATTTTGAAATATCTACAATATAACCCATACATTCCAGCTCCTTTTTAATGTCTTATTCATAGCTTGTTTTATTGTAAGCCTTATCTCTCTAAAACTAGCTATCTATAATATAAATAAAAAGAATCGTTACTGTTTTAAAAAATATATTCTCTTTCAGAAATATTTCTATTAACTTTAACATATATACCATATAAAACATTCTCATATTTGAAATATACCCTACTATTCATTTGTTATGTAATCTCGTCCTATCAATCAAGGTATCAATCATTTTTACGGATATTAGAAAAAATCCCCCTACATTATTAAATTAAAACTTCCAATATCAATTCCCTTTCAGCTAATATAAATCATTCCTCATTTTCTATATATTCTTAAGTCAAAATCACTATCTTTCCATGAAATTTGAGATTTAGAAAATTTTTAATTAATTGAAGATTATTCCTGCTAACCTACAATTGTCCAATCTGCACACTATTGGTGCATAAAAAAGACATTTTCTATTCATGAAAATGTCTTTTTATAGTCTAATAAAACAATTTTGGTGTTAAATCTTTATTTTGTAATTGTGTATTTTCACTGTTCATAACACAACTTGTTCAAAATAATATTGGGCTATCACAAACCTCATCATTCATTACATCACGAAATACATTGGCAGCAACACCTGTAAACGTTTGACATAAGTTAGAAATATCGTCATTGAAAAACTGAATGACTTCCGCAGCGAAAACCGGAAAGACAACATTCGGTCCGCCAGGGAACTGAGGCTGTACCACAACTTGTTCAAAATAAGGATTATTTTCTAGTGCTACTTGAAATAAATGAGCTATTTCAAATGCATCTAGTGGACAAGGAAATGGATTTACAATTTCATTCTCATTATTCGTTACAATAACTGTCACACTTACATTCCCAAATTGTACAAAAGATTTTAAAAGCGTTGCTAATGCTCTCGCTTTTTCATTACTTAACGCATGCACTAAAATAATATAATTACCACCAACAGGAATAAGCGGCCCAACTGTAACAGTTGGATCAGCACCTATTGAATTTTTTAATTCATTAAAATATGTGATCCACGGTGGCGAAAGCTGAGCTTGTACATTTTCTTCCACTATTTTATACTACCTCCTTATACAATTCTTACTAACATAATATATAGAAAATCAAAAAATACATTAGTTATATTAACCATTTGCGTATTTATTGATTATATTAATTAAACATTTTATTTCGCATTCTCAATTTCCCCTTTACATCTTTAAGCAATTTTACTACTATGAAATTCTTTATTATAAGCAAATCCACTGAAGTTTCATATTATACTAATACGACTCTATATCCTTTAACTTATAATACTCAATATTAGGAGCTGATTTCATGGAAAAAAAACCTATCGTATTCAAAATCCCACCAAATTCAAAACTAAAAGTTACATTTTTCGGTCCTTGTAACGAAGTAATTACAAATGTGTCTATAATTAATCAACTATGCACCCCTAAATGTCAAACTATCACGCAATATCCAGACTTTAAGAAATATGTAACTGAAGTACGATCGCTATCCCGTTGTTAGTCCGCATAATGTACGATTTTCACAAATTTGTTACCTAAAATAACTGAGAAAGAAAATAAATGCATTCCTAAACTAAAATTACTCATTTTATGATATTCCATTGATAATTCATTGATTTTTTACACGTTTTTATTAAAAGAACATATATTATCGTATGGAGATTATCCACTCATAAAACCTATCTTTCTTTGGAGCGTACTTTTTATGTATGCTCTTTTTTTATGTAACCGTCCTCCTTCTAAATTGACCTACAATATATTAAAATTCTTTATATACTCAAGGAGGTCAAATATGTTCAAGCTGCATCCGATACTACTCATCTTAGGATTGATTTTGTTTTTATATAGTGTAATCGTCTTTATGTTATTCTTTTCAGTGTATTAGCATTCGCTACACAAATCTATGTTCAATATGTAATTTCTATATAGTAAAGAAAAAACGTAATGATACGATCTTTTATATATTCCATCTTTCTTGTTCTATAAGAAAACTAGTAAACTTACTAACAATGAGTTTGTACAAGCATGTTACTTATTATTCTGTTTATTATCTGAAGAAGATTGAAACCCTTACAAATTAAACTGCACTTTACCTATTTACTTATATATTTTAGAAAAACAATAATAATCCCCCACCATTTGGTAAGGGGATTAACTAAACCTACTACAAAACATTTAATGATCTGTTTTATTTAATTGGAGAAGGAAATCTTGCCGCTTCAAAGTGAACCGTATTTACACCATTAACATTTTGTACAATTACGCCAGCAATACTACTTTCTGCAAAAATTTCAACTAAATCTCCTGCTTCTAATTGAAGAATAGTAATTACGGAAACATCATTATTAAAAAATACTCCTGTTCCAAAGAAATCATTATCTATCGCTATTGCTGGATTGCCATTTACACGAATTTCTACTCTAGCTCTGTAATTTACATTAAAATCATTTGGAGAAAATGTTATATTTCCTAATACACTATATACCCCTCTAGTTTTCGGAGTAAAAATCGACGTTACTGGATTATATTCATTCGCTAGATCAAATTGTTCATTTTGAAATAATACTTTAACAGGAGTATTTGCTAGAACAGGTTGATTAACTGTATTCACAGCTCTAAATGCCGATGCCCTTACAAGCTCCTCTTTCTTATCATCACAACACTTCACCTTTACATACTTCCTATCACATTTACTACTTTTCCTATAACAATCATGACTTTCCTTTTTGTAATCTTTACAATACTTACAGTAATAATAAGACATAGTTAGTCCCCCTTTACACTTATTTTTACATAGTATGCTATATAGATTAGAATAGCTTGGACGACCTGTTACTATTTTTAATAGAGTAAAAAACCCTCACCATTTCGGTGAGGGTTTACCTTTAAGCTTCTGTAAACTCATTGTTTAATGACTTTATTTAATTGGAGAAGGAAATCTTGCTGCTTCAAAATGTGCACCATCTTCTAAAGGACTTAAAACTCCATCTATACTACTTTGTGCATAAATCTCAACTTCATCCCCTGCATTCAATTGAACAATCGTCGAAACACTTACTACATTTCCAAAACTTATTGGACCAAAAAAGTCATTATCTATAGCTATCGCTGCGTTTCCATTCACACGAATTTCTACACGCGCTCTATAATTTAAAGTTGGATCGTTTGGAAAGAAACCAATCGTTCCAATAATAGAATATACTCCTTTAGTCTTCGGCATAAAAATAGATGTTGCTGGATTATACTCATTCGCTAAATCAAATTGTTCATTTTGAAATAACACTTTCACAAAAGTATTAGCAGGAACATTTTGATTTACTGTATTTCTAGCTCTAAATGCGGATGCTCTAACAAGATTGTCCTTGTTATCATGGCACTTACTAGTGTTCTTACAACAATCATGATGCTTCTTTTTATACTCCTTACAATACTTACAGTAGTAATAACAAGACATACTAATTCCCCTTTCAAACTTATTACTACATATTATGTAAGATTGATTTATAAGGTTTGGACTAGCTATTTTTATTATTCATAAGGGCGCTATTAACCTGCACCCTTATTTATATACACCACTTAATTCCTTACTAGTTATAAGTTGTATACAGTTCCATATGGAATAGTAAGAAAAGAACTTCCGTACGGTGTAACATGATGTACTGGGTAAAAATACTCTACGGATGAATAATACGGTTGTACACCTTGCTGCTGCATTTGCAATTGTTGTTGCATTTGCAATGCTTGTTGAATAGCTTGGACTGTACTTTGTGCTCCACTATACGTTATAGATGTACCATACGCTGGTCGCATACCAGTTTCAGAATTAAAATATGAATAAAACATGATTTTCAACTCACTTCCGTATAATTTATTACAAAGTATGTTATGATTCTATATTTCAGTGAGTGCTGAAAGCTAATTCACTAGCTTTTATTAAGTTTAAACATTTTTAATATAAATATCATTCTCCAAATAAAAGCACCCTCAACGGATGCTTTTTGTTTCTCGCTAAATGTTCCTACTACCATTATTCATTAGCAATAATTTAGTTGTCCACGAATTTCACCATTAGGATGTTGTACTGTATGAACATTAATATATATGTTTCCAGATATAATCTCATTTACAAGAGTGCCTAATGTTTGACCCGCTAGCGGTCCAACCAAATCTTCTTGAGTAATCATTCCCGTAAGAGTTGCACACTCTATTGAAACTGGATTTGTTATCGGTCCAAATAAAAAGGCTACAACAGGACCGTTCGTGCCTTTTAATCCAAGATGCAGATGGGCAGCTACTACATCTTCTATATTGAATAAATCTAACTTGAAGTTTAGGCTAAGCTCGTCCCAACTTAATTTAAAGAAACCCTCTCCTCGAGCATCTGTTTCTACTGGTGGAACTTCGTTTCTACCACGCAACTTTGCAAAGAACATATCTATCACTCCTATACTTTTTATACTTCTAATATATTCTGATCTTTCTTATAAAGTGACAAAAAAGCAGCTGTTAGTTCAATTTTAATTTATTAAATATAATAGATTAATTTATTAATTATATTTAATCCATACATTTAACTATTACATTTTAAAGTTTAGTTCATATACTATATTAGATTACTAGAAAGGAGGTCTAAGCATGGAAAGTTGTGTTTTGTTCGTTAATGGACAACCTCTTTTAGTGGTTTCAGTTGCTGGAATCGAAATTGCTAGATTAGAGCTTTCTCTTCAAGTAGCATTGACTTTAATAGCATTAGGAATTCCAATTTGTGCATAATATTTAGATAGTTATAAAAAAGAGGGCTTAAGCTCTCTTTTTTATTTATTCCTTAACATTAAAAAAGACACCAGTTGGATAATGGTATCTATTGAAATATTCGCCATAAGTTTCATCACCACTAAACTAATAATCCTAATTCACGTATAATTCCTGAGAACGAATAACCACATGCAAAACCTACAATACGAACTCCTGGATCCCATCTATGTTCTAAATCTTCATTGTACGTTTTCTTGTAATATGCTAGTTTAGAATATATGTTATATTTGTCGTTAACAATTACTTCATCACTAGAAAATCTATCCATTCTAATCTGAACAGCTACATATTCTACTCCTTCATTTAATAACATTTTTCTAATTCTTCTAATGTCTTCCGCACTATTAACCTTCTATTTAAACGGTCATTATTTTCAATAAAAAAGCAGTCACATCTGAGGTTGCAAACATATACAAAAAGCACTCTTAATGAGCATTTAATAGATTATAAGCTATTTGCTTTTCTTACAAAATAGCATATGGTTTTTATATAGAAATCATTTTTCAAAAAGCAAGGTTATTCATATGTCTTTTCAAAAATATAGTGATAACACTAAAGTGTATTAATAAAGTGAAACTTTAATCAGCCCTCATCAATCGGGCTTTTACGGGCAACCTGATCCCCACCTAACTTCTTTGCTTGCGCTTAATTTTGAGGTAGGGATCTTACTGCCCGCAAATAGCGGAATTAATTTGATTTTAGCGTTGGTTCCATTACAATAATTTATTAATTAAAGAGCCTCTTTCCATAGGAGCTCTCTTTCATTCTCTCAATTTAAATTTACTATTCCATTATTAATAAGTATAAGTTATTTTTCTAAAAAGCAGTTTCTATTACCAGTTTTTATGAAATCTTTTAGTTTTTACTAACAGCTCTTTTTTATTAAACTAATAATACTCCTTAAACCCATTTTACCTACTGCATCATATAATTTTAAACTTAGAATTCAATAAAAAAGTTTCTTACCATTAAATATGCGCACTATATGAGGTTCTTTTAAAACTAGTCTATTTATCATCCCCTTCTAACTCCTCACTTTCTTCACGTATTTGTCCAATTAATGAAAATACAGAACCTACAGCTTGGATCCAACTTCCTATGATATCTATTGACTGACCTTCTTTCTTTTTATCCGGGTCACTATTTACTTGATTGTCTAAATTTCCCACTGTATCACTTACTAGGTCTTCTTTACTATCATGCCGCTCTCCTCTAATACTTTTTAACTCGTAAACTCCTCCAATTGCCTGCAAGGAATTCCCTATAGCTTGCAATAAATTTCCTACAATATTAAAAGTTTCATCTTTATCTGAAGCATCTTCAAATTCATCTGCTAATGCTGTAAGTCCTCCTAAAGCCTGTATCCAATTTCCAGCAATCACTAATTTAATTTTAGTTTCATCTTTAAAATCAATAACCAATCCTGATATTACAGTTACATTACCAGTTGATTGAATTTCGTTCCCAATTTTTTCAAGAGATATTTCTCCTTGACCATCAGCTTCTAAAGCGTTACCAACTGCTTGTAATGTGTTTCCATATATATTCAGATCCTCCCGTACATTACTACTTATAAAATAGAACGGTGTACTTCCAATAGCGGAAGTTATTGTACCTATAGCTGCTATCAATGCACCAAATATTTCTTTTAATTGGTTCTCCATTTATAACCTATCCTAACATTAAATAATTACTTTTATCCTATTCAATTACACAGCTATCTGTTAAAAAGTCACACTGTCCCTTACCTTGTTCCTCTTTTATTATATTGTCTTATAAAAATAACACCAATATATATTGTTTGCTCCTCTTCATTGTTTTGTATAATACATATTACTAACCACACTTTTTTAATGTCCTATCTTTAAATGTATTAAACCACTCACTAGTCATAATTCTCTTCACATAAATTGCTCATTTTATGATTCAAAAAAATAAATACATTTCCATTACATTTTTTAAACTTCATTAAACCCCTCATTAATAACCAACAATTGATATATGTCCCATAAGAACATCCCCATTTCCTTGAAAAACACTTTAAACTCAGAAGTGATTATAAATTATCTATATTACAATCTAAACTAATTTTCCTATCCATACATATTTTTTCGCCTCCCAATCATGTCTCTACAAAATAAAAAAGCAGCTATTAAGCTGCTTTGAATTCAATTTATCCCCAAAAGAAATGATATATATATTCTCCCGTTACACTTTGATTGATTCCAACAATTCTAGAAAGCCTCATCAAGTCTGCTCCCTGAAGGAAATACATTGCGAGCATAACTGGCACTTGTGACCACATAAATTGATAAAGTTCCTCGGCTCTCTGATTTGTGGAAACAATTAAATCATTTACAGGTCCTTGATTCCATACTGAAGTTCTAACTGAATTAAATAGAAGATCTTTCCCATTAACCACTATTCTGGCCATACTTTGAGTTATGTCCACATTAATTCCCTCCATCATTACAAAAATCGGACCTGTTTCTACAATCATATTTTATAAATATTCTTGACTGTTATAAATGATTAAGGCAAATCCCTAATAATTTTTTATTAATTAAATTCCTTTACATTTATATAATTTCTAACCTTATACAGCTTTTTTCAGCTCGCCTAGCAACTTCACTCTTCTCGTAATGAGAATGTAATCGTTCAATATTTGCTAATTCATTCGACTCACTGGCGGACAACCAAAATCGTTGTCTGCTTTTGTATGATATTTTTCATTTTACATATATTACTGTTGAACCTGCAGACCAATACGAGCCATTTTAGTGCTTGGGATTTCTCTTCTGAGGATAAGTATCTTTTACTTATCCCTTTTTGTATAGATACGTATATTTAGGATAAAACTAATTACAAACAGATTTTCTTTTTATGCGTAGTTCTAAAAAAGAATACTTTTTTCTTCTATTAAAGGACAGCATATACGACTGCTAGTCCTTTTTTATTTATATTGTATACTCCCCTTCTTGTAGCTCGGAACTACATTTCTCCTATCATCGTATTAAGTAATTTTCCAATAAGAGTGACAGTTATACTTTTCTACTGTCACATCAAACAAAACGAATAGAAATCTCACAGAAAAAGAGAGATATTGTAAGGACTATAATGATTACGATTTGGTATGCTCAACTTATAACGATAACCCCTGCAATTTCAGAAGTTTGACACAGCTCTGAAAAAAGCTTATAAAGAAAAGTGAGGTTCCTGATATTCGTTTCCATGATTTAAGGCATACCCATGCAACATTAATGTTAAATCAAGGAATTCATCCGAAGATTGTTAGTAAACGACTAGGACATAAAAGAGTAGACATCACATTGGACACCTACTCACATGTCGTACCAGGCCTAAAAGAAAAAGCAGTCAAAGATTTTGCAAACAATCTATTTCAAAAACACTAATGTTTGCAATTACGGATTTTGCATAAAAATACTAGCTTATCCGTGTAACATTGAGAGGAGTCAAAAACATGAGAGAAATCAAATCTGACAAGGAATTCAAAGACATCATCGCAAGCGAGGAGCCTGTAGTTGTTAAGTTCTTTACTACATGGTGCCCAGATTGCGTACGTATGGACAACTTTATCGGAGATGTAATGGAAGAGTTCAATAAATTTGAATGGTATTCTATCAATAAAGATGAGTTTCCAAGTATCGCTGAAGAGTATCAAGTAATGGGTATTCCAAGTTTACTTGTATACCAAAACGGTGAGAAGCTAGGCCACTTACATAGTGCTAATGCAAAAACAGAAGAGCAAGTTACTGAGTTTTTAGAAGCATACTAAAATGAAAACCCTCTGGAAAATATTTTTCAGAGGGTTTTCATCTATTTTCACAATTATCTTTTGAAGTTTTTCATCGTTTAATGAATTACGCCTTGTCATGATAAGAATAATACGTAGTAAGAAAAGTATTCGTTTCTTCATCCATCTCCCCTCCTATCTCTTTAGTAAATAAACTCCAATTCGGTTTACACCCTGACTTTGTACTTTTCAACATATTTTTCCTTCACGAAACTTTGTTATCCCCTTCTTAAAAAGCTATAAAACGTCAACAATGTTTGTATAGACCCACACGACTTTCGTTTGATACTCTATTTATAGAAAGAATTCCTTTAAAGAAAGGTGAGTGATTAAAATGGATACTCTTTCTCATAAAGAAGCTGATAAAGGTGCTATTGTCAGCATTATGGCCTACATATTTTTATCCTCTATGAAAATCATCATCAGTTATATTACCCTCTCTAGTGCATTACGTGCTGACGGTTTAAATAACTTAACGGATATCGGTGCTTCTTTAGCGATATTAATTGGTCTAAAAATATCTCGTAAACCTCGTGACCCAGATCATCCGTATGGGCATTCGCGGGCCGAACAAATCGCATCACTGGTTGCGTCCTTCATTATGGCAACAGTCGGATTAGAAGTTGTTATTAGTGCCATTCAATCTTTCTTAAATCCGAAACAAGCAGCACCTAATGTACTCGCTGCATGGGTTGCTCTATTTTCTGCTGTCGTTATGTACTGCGTGTATTTGTATACGAAAAAAATTGCAGCACGAACAAAAAGTAAATCATTAGAAGCCGCTGCAAAGGATAATTTATCAGATGCACTCGTAAGTATTGGTACTGTAGTAGGTATTGTCGGTTCTCAGTTCCAAATGCCTATTTTAGACCCTATTGCCGCTTTAATTGTTGGTCTTATTATTTGTAAAACTGCATGGGAGATTTTCGTAGAATCTTCTCATATGCTAACAGATGGAATTGATCCTGATAAAATGGAGGAATACGCTGATGCTATTGAACATATTGGCGGTGTGGAAAACATTGTAGATATTCGAGCACGTATGTACGGGAATCAAACGTACGTTGATATTACAATTGAGGTAGATGCTCGTATGGATGTTGGAGAAAGTCACTGTATTACTGACAATATCGAGGCTATGCTTCGCAAAAAGTTCGGAATTTACCATGCACACATTCATGTTGAGCCAATGAAAAAAGAACCTATTATGACATAGGTTCTTTTTTTATGAACGTTTTATGAAATATAACACATAAAACGAGCCAGCTACCGCCAGCTGCCCATCCTGCTAATACGTCAGATGGATAGTGCACGCCAAGATATATTCGGCTAACTGAAATAGATAATACAACAAAGCTTGCTATAAGAATAATTAATAATTTTTTATGCAATGAAATACGATCTTCAGTAATTGTGACGTATGCAATAAATCCTAAAAAAGCAGTAGCATTCATCGTATGACCGCTCGGAAAACTATATCCAGTTGCAGTAACAAGCTGCGTGACATCAGGTCTTGCTCGTTCGTACCATAGTTTAAGCATACTGTTTAAATAACGAGATCCGTAGTAATTAATTGTTAGAAGTAACGCACTAAGCAACTTTTTTCTAACGAGAAAATACATTACAAGAATAATGAGTAATGGAAAATATATTCTTTTTGAACCGATAAAAGACACCCAAGTAAAATAGGTCGTCAAATAATCGTTTCGAAAGCTTTGAATAAAATGTGCGACTATATTGTCAAAATTCTCAATACAAGCGGTATGATACGAAAGTGATAATACGACAAAACAAATGAGTAACGTAAAACTTAGCAAGTATAAATGTCGATATCGTTTCACATACATAACCTCACTATGCAAAAAAATGGAGCGGTTGTTTTAGTTTTCCTCTCCATTTCTTTTTTATGCATAGTTTATTAAAAAATATAATTATTAATTTTTTGCTTCATCTCAGGAATATCTTCTCTTGTTACGGTAAAACGAATCACCTTCTCATCAAGATCAAGCGCCTCAGCGAATAATCCAGCTAAACCACGGGATTTTCTATCTACTTCCATAATAATTTCTAGTCGGTCGTATGCACGCGGCAAGATTAATAATTCTAATTCATCTAATTTCCCATAATGCTCTCCAGAAACCGGAATAAACTCAAATTCTTGTGCGAATGGAACTTGCTTACGTAATCGGTGCGGTAATTCTTCACATTCTATATGACGTGCTTTAAACCCTAATTCATTTACACTATCTAAAACACTACTTAATAATGCATTGGGTAACACTTGAACGTAGTCGCGGTCACTTGGGTCTATACTACGTTTAATATCAAGACCTGTATGAATCCAAACCGTTTTCATACCAAGTGTAAGTGGTGCTTCAATTGGCATTGGAAAAGAAAATGGAATTTCAACTTTTTCATTCGGTTCTACAGAAAAAGGTTCTGTTAAGCGTACTCGCTCTAAATCATATGTTGCTGTTACTTTTTTATCATCCACTTCTCGTACATACGACGTCGATAATGTTAAGTAAATGCTTTCAATTTGTTGGCTAACTGAACCTCCAGTTATATGAACCTTTCCAACTATTTCTTCCCCAACAATATACTCATCTTTTTCAAGAACAGTATCTACCTTTGCACTTCCAATACCAACGCTTGCTAAAAACTTTTGAAACATGGAGTCTCCATCCTTTCTAAAGCAGAAGCTACATCTTGTTTTAAATCTTGTACATTCTCATAGTACGGCGTTTTTATTTGTAACATTCTCATAAGAATTTCGCGATTATAATGTTCCAAAGTTAATTCTTCGTACCATGGTTTTTCCTGTTTTTCATTAGATTCATATCCTGCATATAATAAAAATAACGAGAAATGACCGAGCGCATAAAAGTCGCTACGAAAGTGAACTTCTCGCATCAAAGCTTGTTCACCTTCGTAAGTTGTAGCTCGCTCATCATCCTCACCTTTCCATTTAGCCAATCCAAAATCAATAATACTAATTTGATTTTCTTTCATTAGTATGTTTGGAATGCGTAAATCTCGATGAATAATGCCTTCACTATGAAACACCGATACAATTTCTAATATTTCATATAAAATCTCAAAAACTTCACGTTCTGTATATACATACCCATCTATGAAAATATAATCTTCAAAATTTTTACCAGGCATGTACTCCATCACAAAGAAGCTCTTTTTCTCCCATATGAAATGATCATATAGACTAGGAATTGCATGATGATTTAATGTTTGTAAAATCATTTTCTCTTGTTCAAATGATTTTCTACCAGACTCATATCTTTGTTTACTTTGTCTTAATTGTTTTAAGACTTTATATCTATTTATTTGTAAATCATTAACGACATATGTAACCCCATAACTGCCCATTCCAATTACTGATTCAATTTTATAACGTTCTGCAACAATTGTATTTTTTCGCAGTGGTCTATCAAATAAAGCTAGTACACGACGCCATTTCATCAGCTACTTGAAAAGAAGCTACGGCTTTTACGTTTTCTTTTATAATGTTGATGTCCATAACCAGATGAACGTCGTTTATAATCGCTACTTGAATACGAGCGCCCTCTACGACGATAATCACTACTTGAATACGAACGATATTTTTTCTTTCCTAATAAAGAATCAATAATTTTTTTGAACATCCCTTCACCTCTTGAGTAAAATTTCCTTTTCATTATACCAATAATTATTGACTATATTTGTGACAGGTTTGTAAAGAGTAAAAAACGACGAGTTATGCCCGTCGTTACTTTCATTCATCCTCTTCATCAAAAACTTCATCAATCATACATTTCTCTAATAAATACTCAAATGTAATATCTGCGAGATCTTCAATTTCTTCTCGTTTTGGGACGTACCCTCTTTCAATTAGTTGCTCATAAAAAAACTCCGCAATCTCTTCCGTATCAATCACGACTTCAATTTCCTTCATGAGCATCACTCCTTTATTTCTGTTTTATGAAAAAATCTCAAAATTATGTATATGAGATTAGAAAAATAGATTTTATTTTTTATAGGTCATAAGCTTTGGACGAGATGCATACGATTGTAGTACAAGCTATTCAAAGGGGGAAATAATAATGGAAAATCAATATGAAGTAGGACAAACAAAAGAAGAGTTCATGCATGAAGATCAATGGGCAGACTCTCTTATAAAGTGGCTTTTTATTTTTTTAATAGTTGTAGGCATACCTTATACTGCATATGTTGTTGTTCAATTTATTCTCTCTTTCTAGTTAACTATTTTTTCTCTGTCAATTTAACTAAATAATTATGAACAACATCCATTACAATTTTATATTCTTCATCTTTAAATGTATCGAACAATAATTGATAATCGTTATAAATATCAAGTAATCCATCAATGATTTCTTGACGATTCGTCTTAACACTCACTTTTTTCGAGTTGTTAATTGACTTTAACTTACCTAAATCTAATTTATTCATACCTGCTTTATCTTGTTTCAGTTTCTTCAAAATTGCATTTGCCGTTTGAGCATTCGCAAGTAACGTTAAATCTGACTCATCCGCTTCTAACCATTCACCATCCGTAATCCGTGACAATTCATAAATTGTATCTTCCCAGGCGTCATTCTTATATCTCCATACTTCTGTACGAAAACCAACAATACGGAAAACATCTTTATCATATCCAGTTACTTGCACAAGATCACCAAACGTGAAATTATAATTTAATTCAATCCACTCCGTATCGCCCTTTTTCATATCTTGCTCTGTAACGTGCTGCAATGTTTGCTCTACGTAAAACCCATCGTGATTATTGACTTCGTATACATAAACTCCATCTAAAACCTTCATATTTGTGATTTTCCCAACGGTTCCATATAGCGTAATCACGACTATGTCCCCTACGTTGTATTTAGGTTGTTTTTTTCTTGCCATCTCTATCTCTCCTTTTTTTGACGTCGTGATTTTGATATCAGTATATGCAACCTACATAAAAACGCTTATCACAGAAGCTTATATTCATAAATTTTTTCAATAAAAATTATAATCTTATAAAATTTACGTTACACTCAACAAAAAGCTAGTAACTAGACTAGCTTCAAATCAACAAATTTCGTATAAAAAAACATACAGAATACTTCACTTTACACAAAGTAATGTATTCTGTATGTTTTCAAATAGTTTTTATCTATCTTGTATGTATAAATCCCAGGCTTCATCAAATATAGACATACTTTCTAGCATTCCGCTCAACTCTAAGTATGAACTAATTTCATCATAGTCTTCAGATTGCTTCGGAAAACTTAAATCATCATACATCGCCTCTGCTAAATCTGAAATTTCATTTCTAAATAAAGCTGCACGATGCTTCATCATATAATGGTAAAATGTTTTTTTCAAAAATATTCCCTACCTTTCTAACTTGGGTACATTATACAAGGCAAAAAAGAAAAAAACCAGCATAAAAGCTGGTTAAAAGTCGAAATAATTTCTTTTTAATAGACGTGGTCTTCCCATTAATTCTTCATATGTTAGTTGTTTTGGTAAATCTTTCGTATAAATTAAAAATAATTGATCTTCAATTTCTTTTACTGTATGGTCTGATTGATAGTCCATCCCGCACGAGGAACAAGAAATACATGGTGTCTTTTGGATTTCAATGGCTTTCGTACCATCTGGTAATTCCCAATATACAGTATTCAAGCTTTCTTTCGCTTCTGTACTGTCACACCACATACAATTCATACTGCATCACCCTCAGTTTTTTTGTCGTTTTCTTCTAATTTAGCCATTTGTGCTTGATATTTTTTATCTTTTAATTGATCGCGCTTATCACGTTTATCTTTTAAAGATGCATGAGTATCATTATCTTCATAGTCTTTACGACGGTTCATACGCTGTAAGTCGTCTGGAACGAGGTTAAATTTCTTATCGCTCATAAGACCTGCGATACCAACATCTGAACGTTTTTCTTCGTAGTTCGGATAAATCTCTTTAAAGTATCCTTCCGCTCTTCCTGGAATATAGCTCTCTGGCTCTGGATACGTCGTAATAACACCTTCAAAGTTACGAAGTACAACTTTATCTGCACTTTGTGAGATTAAATAGTTTGGTTGAAGTGCAATTTTACCGCCTCCACCTGGCGCATCAACAACGAATGTCGGAACAGCATAACCAGATGTGTGTCCACGTAAACCTTCAATAATTTCAAGACCTTTAGATACTGGTGCACGGAAGTGACCGATACCTTCAGATAAATCACATTGATAAATGTAATATGGACGTACACGGATTTTTACTAAGTCATGCATAAGTTTTTTCATAATTGGAACGCTGTCGTTAATACCAGCTAAAATTACTGCTTGGTTTCCGACTGGAACACCAGCATTCGCTAACATTTCACATGCCTTCTTCGATTCTTCAGTAATTTCAATAGATGTATTGAAATGTGTATTTAACCATACTGGATGGTATTTTTTAATAATGTTACATAAATTTTCTGTAATACGTTGTGGGAATACTACTGGTGCTCTCGTTCCGATACGAATAATCTCAACATGCGGAATCTCTCGTAAATTTTTTAATACATATTCTAAAATTTTATCGTTAATTAGAAGTCCATCACCACCGGAGATTAATACATCTCGTACTTGTGGTGTTTCACTAATATAAGCAATCGCATCATCTAATTGTTTCTTCGGTACACCCATTCCAATTTGTCCACTAAAACGACGGCGTGTACAGTAACGACAATACATAGAACATTGATTTGTTACTAAGAATAGTACACGGTCCGGATAACGATGTGTTAGCCCTGGAACTGGTGAATCTTCATCTTCGTGAAGCGGATCTTCTAAATCATATTTTGTTTTATATAACTCTTCCGAAATCGGTACTGATTGCATCCGAATCGGACAGCGTGGATCATCAGGATTCATTAGCCAAGCATAGTACGGTGTAATGTTTAACGGGATCGTTTTCGTTGAAATTTTAACGCCCTCTTCTTCTTCAGGTGTTAAGTTAATTACTTTTCTTAAGTCATCTAACGTTTTGATCGTATTCGTTAATTGCCAAACCCAATCATTCCATTGCTCTTCAGTAACATCTTTCCATAATTCGATATCCTTCCAGTGACGATTTGGTTTGTATACATCATGTAACATTGCTATTCCCCCTTTTTATACGCTCATCCTTTATATAAGCAATAGTTATGCCAACTTTACATTGTTGATAAGTAAATGTGCGGAGAACCCTATTACATAAGCGAAAAAATATTTTTAAGCGTTGTATGAAATCAATACTTAACATCATATTCATTACTTTTTATATATGTAAACGCTCTTTTATTCGTGCAAACACACAAAAACCGCCGATTATTCGGCGGTTTTGTCGTACTTGCTCAGTTTATATTGAAGCGTTTGACGAGGGATACCTAACATTTTTGCGGCTTGTAATATATTCCCTTCCGTTTCAATCAACGCTTGATCTATTAATTCTTTTTCTGTTTGATGAAGTGCTTCTCTAAGTGGCATTATACCCTTCTTCTTCGAAAAATTCTCTTTCCGAAATGTACGTGGTAAACAATTGGCTGTTAATGTATTCCCTTCTGCAATAATAACAGCATGTTCAATCGTATGTTTTAACTCTCGGACATTTCCAGGCCACTGATAAGCTTGCAGTCTATCTTTCGCTTCCTCATCAATTTGAAGTACACCTTTTTTATAACTTTTATTATATTCTTTCAAAAAATAAGATGCTAATAATAGTACATCCTCAGTTCTTTCACGAAGCGGTGGGATATATAATGAAAATACGTTTAAGCGATAATATAAATCAGTGCGAATTTTATTCTCTCGTAAACATATTTCTGGAGGCTGGTTCATTGCGGTAATAACACGAACATCTACTTTTCTCGTCTTATTATCACCAATTCTTCTAATGACTCCATCTTCTAACACTCGTAACATTTTTGCCTGCAAATCAAGAGGCATTGAATTCAGTTCATCTAAAAATAATGTACCACCATCAACAAGTTCAAATAGCCCAGCTCTTTCAATCGCTCCTGTATAGCTTCCTTTTGTCGTTCCAAACAATAAACTTTCTAATAGCGACTCTGGTAAAGCTGCACAGTTTTGTGCAATAAATGGCTTGTTTTTTCTTTTAGAAGCTTCATGAATTGCTTGTACGAACAGTTCTTTTCCTGTTCCTGTTTCACCATATATTAAAACATTTGCGTCTGTTGGTGCTACTTTTTGTGCTAACTCTTTCGTCTGTTTAAACCGCGTATCATTTGTCACTATCGTCTCAAATGCAGCATGCTTTTTAATCACTTTTTTTCTAGATGATCTCTTTATTTTCGACTGTAAGTCAACAATTGTGTCAGTAAGTTTTTGAATTGTAGAGTAATCCTTTGCAATTTCAACAGCCCCAGCAATATTCCCATCTATAAAAATAGGTAACGTCGTATTTACTGTACAAACATCTTCACCATTTAAATTTTGATAATGCTGTGCTTGATGTACGATAGGTTTTTTTGTATCTAGTACTTTCATCAATGTACTCGTTTCCCTTGATAAAGACGGGAACGCTTCTAACAGATGTTTCCCTAACACTTTTTCAATCTTCGATCCATCGTGTTTTGCAGCTACAGAATTATAAAATATTGTAATTCCATTCTCATCTACAGCGTGTATAGCCTCATCAATACTGCCCAAAATCGCTTCAATGACTTCTTGTGTCGAAACTGCTAGCAATGTCATCCCCCCTCTTGCCGAAAATCCAGCAATTACATGCCGAATTTTCGGCACACCTATGTGCGATTGTAAGCATGACGATTCCGTTCTATAATTTTGACCAATTTTATATTTTCATTAGATAACTCGAAACTCTAATTAGTACAGCTTTTTCGAACACCCAGCTCCACCTAACTGTTTTGCTTTACAGCCGAATTTTGAGGCGGAAGTTTTACTGCTTTCGAATAGCTAGATAGATCTTTCACCCATATATTCATATCTTCCAACTTATCGAAAATGTAGCAATTATTCGCCAGTCTTCCTGTATACGTATAACCTAATTGATGAAAGGCAGCATTCATTCCGAAAGAAAGCGATCGAGCAATTGTATAGGAGCAGAAAATAGATCTTTCTCGAAGCTCTTCCTCTAATTTAATTAGTAAACTTTTCATAAATCCATGTTTACGATATTCAGGTAAAGTAGCACAATTCGTTAATTCTGCATTCCCTTCTTTTATATTCATTTCTGCAGATGCTGTACTAATAATTTTTCCCTCATATTCATATACGTAGTAAATTGTATCATCTTCTTTCATCGTCTGTAATACATAACTCGCTTCATTTAAAGGTGTCGGATACACTTCAAATACTTTTCCGAATACAGTTGCTAATTCTTCTGCATCTTCTTCAGTCGCTTTTCTCAGCAAAAATTTCTCTGGAACTACTTTTTCTTTTATTTCTTTTCCTTTTACACCGCTTAATATAGTATCTTCCTCAGTCCAATGCATACTATTTCGTCTTTCATCATTATTATATTTCACAAAAAAGTATGCATCGTGTCCTTGAAAATAATGAGGTATCGTTGCTTCCAACAAAAAACCGAAAGAGAGCCATGTTGAAACATGCTCTCCCTTTCCTTTAATAATACATTTAGTGAAAGAATGTTCCTCTGCTAGTTCGTCAATTGTTTGTATAATACTTTCAACATTTCCTGTATAGTGATCTACCCGAATACGCTTATTAAAATAATCTAAAACGCCTTCTACTGTATAACAATTCGTCTGTTCTCTAAAAGATTCATAGTATTTCATTTTCTCACCTCACACCAATCTAGTAATGTACATGCAATAATTTTTGCGGCAGCTATCATTTTATCAACTTCTATATATTCGTTTGGATAGTGTGCTACTTTCGTCTCTCCTGGACCAAATACTATTGTTGGTACGTTTGCAATTTGTGTAAATAAACCTCCATCAGTCCCCCACGGAGATGCTTCAATAATTGGTTCGTTCCCTTCGATTTCAACAAAGTTGTGATGAAGTGTTGTAATGAGTTCATGATTCTCTTCTAATTCACCAGGAACCCATCTCGCTCCAAACCACTCTACTTCTACTGGATTTTCAACAAACCAATTGTCCACATCATTTAATTCAACAATCCAATTCTCAAACTCTTCTTTTGCCGCCTCTATAGTCTCATTCGGCGCAACACCGCATCTTCCTTCTAAAATTAATTCATCTGGAACAGAACTTGGCCAACTCCCTCCTTCAATTTTCCCAATGTTAATTGGAATTGGAATCGGAATCCCTTTAAATAACGGATCTGTAATTCGACTATTTCTTTTCTCCTCTAGCTTTCTTACATGTTCTATAACAAACATACTTTTTTCAATTGCACTAACCCCTTCATAACGTGTTCCACCGTGTGCAGCTTTCCCTTTTACACGTAAACGAAACCACATGGAACCTTGTTGTTTCGGGAAAAACTTCATATTAGTAGGCTCTGGAATAATGACACCATCTGCCTTATATCCTCGTAATATAGTTGCTAATGTCCCTGCTCCGCCACTTTCCTCTTCTATTACACTTTGAAAATAGATGTCTCCTTTTAATTCAATGCTAGATTCAATAATCGCTTCCATTGCAAGCATGAGTGCGACATTTCCACCTTTCATATCCGTCGTTCCACGGCCATATATACGATTTCCTATTTTCTCACCGCTATAAGGATGATGTTCCCACTGATTCACATCCCCTTCTGGAACTACATCAATATGCCCATTTAATATCATAGATTTCCCGTCGCCACTTCCTTTTAAAGTTGCTACAATATTTGGGCTATCTGAAAAACTTGTACGGGGTGATACAAAATAAGGATGATCTTTCATTTTAGAAAAAGAAGGCTCCCATATATCGAGGTCTAAACCTAATTCACGTAATTTTTCAATCACAATCGCCTGCGCACCGCTTTCATCACCAGATACGCTCTTTTCTTGAATTAATCGTTTTAAAAATTTCACACTTTCCTCTTCATGGCTCTCAATATAATCACAAACTTGCTTTTTTAATTGCTCCATATATTACATCTCCCTTCATTCAATTACTAGTAAGTTAGAACTAATTTGAAAATCAGCTTCTGTATGTCTTTTTATATCTTCTACTGTGTATGGGCTCATTAATTCTTGTAATATAAGTCCACTCGGAGTTACCTCCATGACCGCCATATCAGTAATAATTAAATCTACACATTTCTTTGAAGTTAATGGCAATGTACACTCTGAAATAATTTTTGCACTTCCGTACTTATCAACATGATTCATCACAACAACGACCCGCTTCGCTTTTTGTGCTAAATCCATTGCTCCACCAATACCTGGAACACGTTTTCCAGGTACAATCCAGTTTGCTAAATCACCGTTTTCACTTACTTGTAATGAACCAAGAATCGTTATGTCTAGCAAACCTTTTCGAATCATACCAAACGCTGTACAACTATCGAAATAACTCGCTCCTGTTATAAGAGAAGTTGGTAAACCTGCCGCGTTACACAAGTTTTCGTCTTCATTCCCTTTACTTGGCGTTGGTCCCATACCGACGATTCCATTTTCCGCATGAAACATAACATTTATATCGTTAGGCAAATGATTTGGTACAAGCGATGGTATGCCAATACCTAAATTTACAATCATGCCATTTTGTATTTCTTTCGCCGCTCGCCTAGCAATCTTATCCCTCACTTCTACGCCCATACCCATTTCCAGTTCACTCCTTCCGACGGTACAATATAATTTACGAAAACACCTGGAACGACAATTTCCTCTGGATCTAAACTTCCAAGCGGGACTATTTCTTCTGCTTCTACAATTGTTATATCCCCAGCCATCGCTACGTGAGGATTCATATTTCGTGCACTTTTGTCAAATACAAGGTTCCCAAACGGATCTGCCTTTTTCGCATATACAATTGAAACTTCAGCAGTTAATGCTGTTTCAACTAAGTAGGTCTTACCATTCATTTCAACTGTTCGTTTTCCCTCTTCCACAATCGTATCAACACCAACATCAACTAAAACACCACCAAGACCAACGCCACCAGCGCGAATGCGCTCTGCTAATGTTCCCTGCGGAGAAAACTCAATTTGTAATCTTCCCTCGTTTAGTTGCCTTCCTGCATTTGGGTTGGAGCCAATATGAGAAGTAATTAGTGATTTAACTCTTTCATTTGTAACAAGACGACCGATACCTACATCAGGGAATCCAGTGTCATTTCCAATCAAATTTAAATTTGTAACGCCTTTTTCTAAAATTGCCTGTATTAAAGATGGAGGGGATCCAATCCCTCCAAATCCCCCAAACATTAATGTCATATCATCATGGAACAAAGAAATTACTTCCTCAATTTCTTTTAATTTACCGAATGTATTTGTAATAGTTGTCATGCGATACTATGCCCTCCTTTTTGCATCATCTCTTCCACACTTTTAGAGAAAATTGAAAGTAATTCATCTAACTCGGAATATGTAGTTGTCATTGGCGGTGCTACAAGCAGTGCACTATCTTCTTTTCCTGCTTGCCCTGAAACTGCTTGGTATAAAAGTAGGCCATTTTTAGCTGCAACTGAAATAAGCTCCGACGCTTTTGTAAACGGTTGCAATTCTACTCCGATTAGCAACCCTTTTCCGCGCACATCAGCAATGATTGTCGATTGTTGCTGAACTTTCTGTAAGCCTTTTATTAAATACTCTCCCTTTTCTGCTGTTTTTTCAGGGAGATTATGTTTCTCCATATATTCAATAACAGCTAAAGCCGTTGCTGCAGACAATGGATTGGCACTTAACGTATGACCGCTCATTACTGAACGTGACCCACGTAATATTGGTTCCATAACACGATCACTTACAACTGTCGCTGCCATCGGTGTATATCCCGCTCCTAACCCTTTACCAAGTGTCATGATATCCGGTTCTACACCCCAATGCTCCATTGCAAACCATGCTCCAGTACGACCAAGCCCAGTCATCACTTCATCCGCAATAAATAAAATATCGTAATGGTCGCAAATATCTTTAATGACTTTATAATAGTCTTTCGGCGGAACAACCGCACCTCCAGCTGCTCCGATAATCGGCTCAGCAATAAAAGCAGCAATATGCTCTGCACCAATTCTTTCAATTGATCTTTCTAGTTCAGTCGCACATGCCAGCTGACAAGTTGGATATACCTTTTGAACAGGGCATCTGAAACAATATGGAGCTGGTATAGTCGGATAATCTTCCAAAATAGATACGAAACGTTGTCTACGTAGTGGGTGACCAGACATCGATAACGCACCCATCGTAATACCGTGATAACTCATCCATCTTGATAATATTTTATGTTTCCCTTGAATACCTCGCTCTTGAAAATGCTGAATTGCAATTTTCATAGCTGTTTCATTTGCTTCCGTACCACTATTTACAAAGAAACTCCAGTTCAAATCTCCTATACTTAAATCACTTAACTTCTTTGCTAATTTTTCAGCTGGTTCACTCGTAAACTGTGATCTATAAACAAAAGCAATCTCCTCAGCTTGCTTTTTAATAACGTCTGCAATCTCCTTTACGCCATGCCCAATACCTGCCGTAATTGCTCCTGACGAACCATCAAAATATTTATTACCATTTTGATCATACAAATAAACACCTTTTCCATGTGAAATCATTGGATACGGCTGACCAACAAGTGGTTTAATTAAGTAATCGCGCATAGCGCTCCCCCATTTCTCCAATTTGTATATATATATGAAGAAAATTGACGTTTCTTTCATAAAAAAGAATCCTCTGCAAAAGCAGTGAATTTATCAAAAAACTATTATAAAATATACAAATGAGTGCTTAAAAATATTTATAAAACAGAAAATTCAGAACTCAAAGCGAAGACCAATCCTTTTCTATACGCCCAAATAACCCTCCCTTTTATATGAAATGACTACATCACCAAATGTTTTTATAGCATAATGCCAGCTGCCCTTAAATGCCGACATTCTGTACACTTCGACGGAACTCCCGTTAAACTCCTTCCTAATATCCTACTTTAAATTGCATATTTTAAAACAAATTTCGACACCCCACCTTACTAACCAATTCAGATTCATATTTAATATGTAAACTTTTCATTTTTAAACTATAAAAAAAGAACCGATTAACCACACTAATCAGTTCGTCATGACGCTCTCTTATGGGTTAATACTGTCAATTGCTAAAATAAATAGAAAAATCATGTTTACAAATTCATCCTACAGCCTATAAGACAAAACCTTTTCATAACTTCATTCACAATTACTATCGGGATATCCCTATCCCGAAGTGGCACCCCTTTCCTCAGATTCAAACTACCTTTCCTTTATAATTTATGTAGGACAATTATCACTTTGTATGTGTATTTGCCTATAATTAAAAAAAACTCTAGTTTTCTAGCGATTGCTGGACATGTACTCAATATGTTAATTGAAATGCAGTTTCAATTTGGCATTTATTTTACTTTCGTGCAGTCATATGTACTGCTTTACTCTGCCAAATACTCGTAAGCACCAGCAGCTCTTTATGACGACATATTAGTTGTCAATTTTTAATATTCCCTTTATAAAATTATTTTTTTCGCATAACCGCTTTCTTGCTTCGCATATAGTTTTAATGATGACAAAGGAGGAATGTTCATGTCTCAATCTGAAATTGAAAAATATGGACAAGAAGTTACGCAATACGAACAGCTCGCACGTTACTATCAGTTTCGTAATCCTAAAAAATATATAGAATTATATATGAAATATTGCGATGCACTTTCAAAACTTGTACAGGCGCATGAGAAAAGGGATTCACAAGAAGCTGCTTTACCGTCACATATAAGAATTTTTCATGCCGATCCAAATATATCAGCGGTTGATATTTTAGTAAACGGACAAAAGGTTATTAAAAGTATTTCATTTAAGCAATTCAGCCCTTATTTATCATTAGTGCAAGGTAAATACCGTATAGATATTGTCCCTGTCGGAAATGAAACTCCAATCTTTTCAGCATTGGTACCAATAATGGGAAATCATACTTATACTCTTGCTGCAATAAATAGTGATAATCACCTACAATTACAACCTATACTTGATAATACACATTTACCAGCTGGTCAAGCTAAAATACGCTTTGCACATTTCTCTCCAGATACCCCTGTTGTAAATGTAGATTTAAAAGATGGAGATCATTTATTTGAAAATGTACTCTTTAAACAAATAACAGATTTTTTACAAGTTAGCCCTGGTACAGCAGATATTGAAATTTCACTCGCAGATAATAAAAACGTTTTATTGACTATACCGAAATTCAATGTTGAACCAAATGTTATTTATACAATTTCAATAGTAGGTTATTCAACTAAAGATCCTAAATTAGAAGCCGTTATACTTACAAATTAAAACAGTCTACACCATTCATTTGGTGTAGACTGTTTATTTTTGAAATGCAATTTGAAATTCTGTCCAATCGTTATCTGATCGACACATAATGGATCCATTATGTTTTTCCACAATTTGTTTACATACAAATAATCCAATACCAGTTCCTAACTTTTTAGTAGTTACAAATGGTTCAAAAATCGTTTCTACATTTTCAGCTGGAATCATTGGTCCATTATTTTTTATCACAATTCGAATAGCTTGATCTTCTTCAAATACATCAATGATAATTTTTCGTTCTTCTTTCATTGATTCAAGAGCATCAATTGAATTCATTAATATGTTTAAAAATACTTGTCTCACTTCACTTCGATAACCAACAAGCGGAATTGGATACGGTAAATTCTTTTCAATCAAAACATTCGCATTGACCAAACTCGGATATAAGAATTGTATAATGTCTTGAAACAAGTCATTAAGCCAAAACCGTTCCGATTCATTCCACATTTCTTTTTTCGATACGAGTAAAAATTGCGAAATACGAAAATTTAATTGATCTAATTCATGCGAAATAATATCTAAATACGATAAACTCGGATGATCTGCCTTTAATAATTTGACAAACCCCATAATGGAAGTAAGCGGATTACGAAATTCATGTACAAAACTAGCTGACATTTGTCCTAAAATCGTCAGTCTTTCTTTATGTGTTTCGTTAATATATTGCTGTTTTTCCTCTAAATTCTTCGATATAATTTCCGAGTATTTTAAAACAGTATAATAAATTAATTTGTCAAAACAAGTATGTATTTTTGCCATAATTGGTTTCAATTCACGAGCGCTAACATCTAATTCACACATCGCTTCGAAAAGTTCATTTCTTCCCACGTTTGCGTTATAAACAAAATCTCCAATATTCGCATCTGCTCCAGCACGTTCAATAGCAATTTTCTCGCATAACGGTTGAAGATAATTTATATCTTTATCTTCCATAGTAAGTTCGATAATTAACTCTAGTAAATCCTCTCCATTTTGAACTACTTCTAGTTTAAATGGATCTTTTTCGGAAATTATCATTTTGTTTTTCCAGTTCTCTACGAATTGGTGCCTATTGTTTTTCAAGTGTGAACAAAATATTTCTTTAATATCCTTATCGATTGGAAAAACCTCCATTCCCTCCATTTCCATACGACGAATACCCTTTATATTTTGAATATTAACACAAAAAATACGATTCGTTAATAGATTTTTGTCACATTTTGTTAATTTCTGTTGATAAAATTATTTTTTCTTTCTTATTTAACTAATTGTATGCAAATTCCCTTTTTCCTTCACATATTTTCATTATTTCCGTAGTCAAAACGACTTTTTTTTGCATCATTTTTAATTCTTGCGTACAATAGAAAATGAAAGGTGTGAAAAATATGGTAAATAAAAATGTGGAAGATTATCTCCAAGAAGGCATTTACGGCCAAAAGCAAAACAAACCAGAAGAACGTAATATGTATTTAACTACATTACGTGAGCGTGTAGAAATCGCTTTAACGATCGGTCAAGTAATGCAAAGTAATGTATACTCTGAAGTGGCAGGTAGCATGCGCTCTTCTCAATCATTACAACTCCTCCTAAATGGTAGCATTGCTTACCCACATTTATCAAAATACATTAAATTAGCAAACGAAAAAAATGTTCCTTTTACAATTGTTCAAAATAAAGATACAGAAACACCAATCGGTTTAGTATTAACTCATGCTACTGCTGTAGATAAAGAACAAATTTATGTAGAAGATACTATTTTCAAACAAGAAATGAAGTAAAAGTTACACTTAATTAAATAGTTACTAAAAGCGTAAAAAAACGAGTATGGAATCGTAAACATTCTCTACTCGTTTTTTAGCGCAAATTTTAAGTTTTCTATTTTATTTTTTAATACATACTAATTTCATTTCTGTCATTTCTTCTATTGCATATTTAATTCCTTCGCGCCCCGTGCCACTTTCTTTCACACCACCATAAGGCATATGATCTACTCTGAACGTTGGAATATCATTAATCATGACACCACCAACCTCTAGCTCATCAATTGCACGCATTGCTTTAAATAAATTATTTGTAAATACTCCTGCCTGTAAGCCGTAACGCGAATTATTTACTTGCTCAATCGCTTCATCAAATTCTTTAAATGTATTTACTGTCATGAGTGGACCGAATACTTCTTGGCACTGCACAGATACATGATCTGGAACATTTGTTAATACAGTCGGTTCAAAAATTCTTGCATCCCGCTTCTTACCACCGCATAAAACAGTTGCTCCTTCCTTGATTGCTTCTTGAACCCACATATCAATTCGCTCTACATCTTTTTTTGAAATTAAAGCTGATACATCCGTTTCCTCAAGCAGTGGATCACCAACAACAACTGATTCCATCGCTTTCTTTAGCTTCGAGAGAAATTCATGCATTTTCGTTTCATGTACAAAAACACGTTGTACGGAAATACAAACTTGCCCATTATTAACAAATGCTCCCCATTTTACACGTTCAATTATTTCATCTGTTAACTCTACATCTTCATCAATAATAACAGCAGCATTTGAACCTAGTTCTAACGTAACTCGTTTTAGCCCAGCCTTTTGTTTTATTCCGATTCCAACTTTTGGACTTCCGGTAAAAGTAATAGAAGCAACGTAATCATTTTTGACGATTGCCTCACCAACCGTGGCGCCAGGGCCAGAAATGATATTTAAAGCTCCATTTGGCAATCCTGCCTCTTCAAATAACTCAACTAATGCATAAGATGATAATGGCGTTTGATCAGCTGGCTTTAATACAACTGTATTTCCAGCAGCAATTGCTGGTCCAACTTTATGCGCTACTAAATTTAACGGGAAATTAAATGGTGTAATAGCCCCTATAACCCCAATCGGCTTTCGGATTGTATATGCAATACGCCCATCCGCACCAGGTGCGGCGTCTAATGGCAATGTCTCACCATATATACGCTTCGCTTCTTCAGCTGCAAATTTGTACGTTTGAACAGTACGATCTACTTCTCCCCTTGCAGCACGTATTGGTTTTGCAGCTTCTTTTGCAATAATCTCTGCAAATTCTTCTCTTCTTTCATCCATTTTTTGTGCAACTTTCTCTAAAATAGTCGCACGATCATATGCAGATAATTTATTCATTTTTATCATTGCATTTTTTGCAGCAGTAACAGCCTCTTTTACATCTTCTTCCGTTCCTTGTGCAATTTCCGCTAATGTTTCTTCAGAATATGGTGCGTATAATGGTTTATACGTGTTTACAGATTTCCAATTTCCGTTTATATATAAATGCTTTTTCATACTTCTTCTCCTTCCAAATATATGTATACAACAATACTTCACCTAGTGAAAGGTTCAACTTATGTCATTGTATCATAGCCCTTATCCCTCAAAAAAACATTATGCTCAAAAAAACTCTGCTATATAGCAGAGTTTACGAGCTAATTTGCTCTTGTAACGGAATTTGTTTTTCATCTTCTAAAATAACAATCGATTCTACTATCTTTGTAACTTCTAATCTTTTTATATAATGTCCATCTAATTGTTTCACACAAAACTTATAATTTTCAATTTCAATGGAATCCTCTTCAGCAATCTCTATATTCTTCGTTAAAATCCAACCACCGATTGTATCAACACCATCATCATCAATCCCTAAACCAAATAACGTATTCACTTCACTAACAAGTACTTTTCCCTCTAGTATCGTCTTCGTTTCACTAACCTTTTGAATTTCTGGCTGCTCATCCGTATCAAACTCATCCTGAATATCTCCAACAATTTCTTCCAAAATATCTTCAACAGTAACAAGTCCAGATGTCCCACCATATTCATCTATCAATATAGCAATATGTGTTCTTTCTTTTTGCATTTTTAAAAACAAATCATGAATTGGAATAGAATCGATAACTAAAATAATTGGTCTCATATATTGCTCTACTGTCTTCTTATTAACAGCTTTATGTTGTACAAACTCAGTAAAAATATCTTTAAAATTCACAAAACCTATTACGTGGTCTTTGTCTCCATCAACAACTGGATACCTTGTATATTTTTCGCGAGACATTTTTTGCAAAGCTTCTTCAGCGGGCATTTCTTTACTTATAATATTCATTTCAGTTCGAGGTACCATTATTTCTTTTGCAATCCGATCATCAAATTCAAAAATTTTATTTACATATTTATATTCAGATTGATTAATCTCACCATTTTTATAACTTTCTGAAACTAACAACCGTAATTCTTCTTCTGAATGAACCTCATCATGCCCCTTCGGCGGTTTCAGCCCTAGCAGCTTCGTAATGATTCGAGCTGAACCATTTAATAGCCAAATGAATGGGAATGCAATACGATAAAAGAAAATTAACGGCTTAGAAACAAGCAAACTCACTTGTTCAGATTTTTGAATTGCAAATGTTTTTGGGGCCAATTCCCCTATTACAACATGTAAAAAAGTAATTAACAAAAATACTAAAGTTACAGCAAAAATGTCTGCTAGTTGAGTAGAGATATTCCAATTTGCAAAAAGCGTATCAAACATTTGCTTTAACGCAGGTTTACCAAACCACCCAATTCCTAAAGCTGTAACAGTAATTCCTAACTGACAAGCAGATAAATATTCGTCTAAGTTTGTAATGACTGTTTTGACCGATGTTGCACGATTATTTCCTTCTGCAATTAAATAGTCAATTCGTGAACTTCTCACTTTAACAATTGCAAATTCTGCTGCAACGAAAAATGCCGTTAAGGCAATTAAAACAATCACTATACTTATACTATATATGTCCAAATACTTTTCCTTACTTACATTGTAAGCAAGGAAGCCACCTCCTACTTAATTTTATTCAAGTGAAGTAAGCATTCTAATACTCTAACAAAATTCTACATTAGCAACCACCTTTTTATATATTATATGCATACATAAAAAAGATATTTATCATTATGATAATCTAATTCATTTACACTCGTCAAATTATTCTAAATGTTACGATAAAACATTTTTATTTAAACGAACTATTCTTCTCAACTCAATTTCGTGAAAAAACACTTTCTTTGCCGATTCCACACTTCTTTTGTCGCACTAGAAGGGAACTTACTTCATAGCTCGAAATCATTCAACAGGATATATATAGGAGGGATTATTTTGGAATATAAAACACCATTTATCGCAAAAAAATTAGGTGTTAGCCCAAAGGCTGTTGTCCGGATCGCGCAACAATTAAATCTTACGATAGAAAAAAACAAATATGGCCACTTTATTTTCACACAAGATGATGTCGATCAAATGTTAGAACACCATCTATTTCAAATAGAGCAGTCTCAAAATCCTCAACCTACTCAAAAGACTTCCTCAAATGAGGTTGAAGAATTAAAAACTCAAGTCAATACAATTGTTCAAAACATATCATCGAATGATTTTGAACAATTAGCTGATCAATTAAACACTATGACGAGAAGACTCGATCGAATGGAAGAACAAATGCAAGATAAGGCAAATGATGTCGTCACGTACCAACTTTTACAACACCGTCGTGAAATGGAGGAAATGTTAGAACGAATTCAAAAATTAGAAGCTGCCCTAACGAAAGAAGAACCCATTTATATTACTCCTGATTCAAAACCAACATACGAACGAGAAAAGAAACCAAAGCGCCGCAAAATGATTTTTAGTATATTTGGATTATAATTTTTAGACCCTTATTAAAATAATAAGGGTCTTTTTTAATGAAGAGTTATATCTTATAAAAATATTATTCTCTTTATTATACATATTCACTTCGTTTTATTTCGTTAACATAATATTTTTACTGTATTCTGCAATTAATGCCTGTGCATGAGCATTCCCTTGAATCACATCGCGAAATTCTTTTAAAGAATACAAATGCGTAACCCCTTTTCGAGCATGAATTCTTACTGGTACACCTTGTAAAGTATCATGAAACTGAAATGGATTATCTATCGGTTCAATTGGAAAACCGAGTGTAAGTAAATACATATACATTCTTTTTGTTACTGCTGCAATGTACCATTCAGCTTTTGTTTCTAACGCATGTATAAATAAAATAGCTGTTAGCCTTTTGAAATGTCCTCTCCCACGAGACGTTTTCGAAATACTTAACTTGCCTATTTCATACACATTCTTCAAATCTTTTACTAAATCATTTTTAGAAAACGGATAGAAAAACTCAGAATTTGATTGTTCAGGTACCGTATACTTAATACATTCTACTGTACCAATAGGATGTTCATCTTCTATTAATAAAAATCGTGATGGATTTAAATTACGTTCTACGAACATTAAGTTTCTTTCTTCACAAAAATCTCCCCATAGTTGCTCGAACCCAAAATGTTCTTCCTTTGTTTGAACACGCTGGAACATATTTAACCGCCTTTCCCATCGTCGCTCTGTTTTTGATAACGCTTTCACTATCTATCATATAAGAACAAATCTTCGTATGCAACTAAAAATATTTATTACTTATTATATTCTGCAAAATGAATTAGATTCCAATTTAATCGACTTTTATCCCGCGCTCACATTCCTTTTAATAACACATTTGTATCACTTTTCAAATCTAACTTACAATATGTTTCTTTCCATACAGCATATAATTCTTCTTAATCTAAAAAAATCCTTTATGAAAAAGGATTTCTTTTACTTCTCAATGCTTTTTAACCACTTTTCAAAAATTTGTACCATCCCATGTTTTCCAGCTAATTTCTCTTCCCCTTGTTTCGTCTTATATGGATATAACTGCAAGAAAACACCGCATCCAGACTCAATTTTTTTACTATGCATATGGCTTCCTGGATATACACAAATGACTTCATAAATTGACCTTCGATAATAGACTCGCTTTCCATCCTGTTCTTCTACATACTTTATAGACCAATACTTATACATTTGCTCAGTTGCTTTCGTATTTCCGACGTGCTGAAAAATATTGTACATTGGACTATACTTCACTTCAATAATAATAGAAGATTTATATACGTATTTCCCATCTTCTTTTACATAACAGTCTAAGCGAATATCTGGCTTCTTCGTATCCTCACCATTGTAAAAATTACTCCCTTTACTTAATGCAATAAGAGGATGTGTTTCAATTAAGTCATTAAATGCGACATGTACCTTTAAATCATCTCGTTGTAAAACTACTGTCGTTCCATCTTGTAATCCATCTACATAAAAATGTTCTTGTATTTGTTCACGAATGGAATTTCTAGCCTCAAAACCAATTTGCTCTAAAATTGAAATAACGATAAAAAAAGCGTAATATTCATACACTAAAAACGTTGGCTTATAAACAAATAATAACGATGGAGATTGATCCGTATATTGCGGGAGTACTTCTAAATGATGTAGTAATTGTTGATGTGGTATCGGTAAATCATGTAAGTTCATGTTACTTGTTTCAGTAACTTCCCTCCAAAACGAGGAGTGCATTAACATTTGAAAGTATTGTACATTTTCATGAACAATGTGCGCCAATATTTTATATTCTTGTATTTTCATTGAGCTCTTTCGTAAATCGGCTTCTTTTAGTAAATGTATATTTTTATATTTTTGCTTCTCTCTATCGGTTACTGATCCATTACGCTCAATTGTTTGTATAATCGTTTTTACGGCTTGAAACTCTTCTGATTTTTTCTTTTTTTCTCTTTCTAATATTTCAATTGTTTGACGTAAAAAACTTTTAGCTTCAATTAAATAATGATAAAATTGCATCGATTTATATTTAAGAAATGCATTTTCCTTACTATTTTTTTGTTCCATAAACTTACGATTATAATGTTTTGCATAAGGTTTTCTTTCTGCCACTATGGTTCCTTTTCTTGTTGGCTTTCTCTCTTTTCCTTCCCATTTATATGCATTTATAAATTTTGAGCTTGATTCTATTTTCTTAAAGATTTGCTTTATCATCTTCATTTTTTGGGGTAACTTTCTAAGCAAAACTAAATAAGAAGAATCCTCAATATCGCTAAGTGCAGAGAAAGTCTTTTTATAATAACCTCTATCCAAAATCAACTCATTTAAAATTGACTTCACATAGTCTTGAATCATTTCAAATTGATCATCAAAAAAATTTTTCGGTACGATTTGAAAAGCACCATAATACGTTGTATCTTCTATACGCACTTCAAAATGGTATAAACCACAGCGCCATGGATAAAAGAATTCTGTTTTCCCATGTTCATATATTAATACTCTTTGTTTTTTTTCATTTATTTCATATTGAGCCTCTTTTATATTTTTCTGTCCCTCATATACTTTATTCCATATAAAAGTAATATTCATTGGGATTTCATAATTGTACTGCAATCTAATCGGTTTTAATTCTTGTACTTTATAAATGCATTGAACTAATGCTGTAGTAGATGTACAAAGACGATTTAATAAAATATAATCTCCTTTCCCCTCATTTCCAATGATTAACTTTAATACAAAAGGGAGCGTTTCATTCGTATCAACGATTTTTGTTTCGTAACGCCCTTCATTTTGCATATCCATACAACTCCAGTTCCCTACGTTTTTCTCGTATATATGCTAAAGAGTGTTCAAATGTAGATACTCTGTTTGCAAGTGCAGATTGCAAAAGAGGTACTAAGGTCGCTCCCCTTTTTGCTTCTTCAGAAAGTAAAGAACCAACCATCATTTCGGTCCCTCTGATTTTCGTCAATACACGCTGCTTTATTTGTAAATCAAACCCTTCTTCTCTACTGATCATATAGGTATGGTTATTTTGGAACGGTATATTTTGCAAATAAGTCGCAATTGCGTTTGCACATCGGAAAGAAATTCCCTTAGACGCATCATGTGATGACAATACGACATGCAACTTATCTAATAGCTCTAATTCTTCTTCAGAAAACACTTCAATCATCGCTTTATTTCTCATCCAATTTATCCGAAATTCTCCCGCTGTTACTTTCAAAGGTGGGTGTAATACGACTTTCCCCAGTTCCATGCCCATCTCACAAAACGGAATTTTTTGTAACGTTATTAAGTTCGTTCGGTCTAATAATCGATCGGAGAGCTCTTTCGTTGTTTCATCAAAATTCACAGTACCTACAAATATAATATTTTCTCCAATTTCAATTGTTGATGGAATTGAATTCTCAATGTCCTGAACACCCTCATACAAGTTTAAAATACGATTTTTTGTTTCAAGTTGAAGAACAGATAAAAATGGAGTAAACCAATGCTCAATATGTGACATGTTCATTTCATCAAAAACGATTATATACAGTTGATTGGGATTTTCTTTCGCCTTCATTAACGTCCTAACTAACTTCGTTTCACTTTCAATAAAAGTACCATTTGGATGAAGGTAACCAAGTAAATCATGTGGTTCTTGATACGATGGTGAAATTGGAATCCAAACCAATTCTTCCCCATACTGTAATCCTAATGCTTCTGCATAAGTTTGCACAAAACGTGATTTCCCAACGCCCGGTATACCACCAAGAATCGTTAACATATTTGTTTTTACACTTATATGGAAATTATATATATCCGTTGCATCCAAATATAGCCCTTTATTATGCACCATACTTTGTACATACTGTAAAAAGGACGATTCACGCTCATCCCATTCCCATTCATCTTTTTGCACTTTTATATCCTCTACTTCAACTAGCTTACCTTCTTCATGCATTCGTTTTTTTAATTGCTCATACACATGATCACTTACAAAATATAATTGATCTTCTACCGCTATTTCTACATACTTCGTCCAGTCACTGCAGTTTATATATTTACATTCACGTTTCTGTTCAAAATATGCGATTGAGCTAATTGATGACTTTAAGGATATGTTTCCATACAGTCTTCCATCGTGCCACAATAATTCGGGAGGCTCAAAGTCTTTCGGAAATTTTGGCATAAGAAATGATAAATAACCGTTGCTAAGTTTTCGTTCTAAAGATTCTCTTTTTTTATTATTTGTAACTTTAGGTGCCGGAATCATTTTATAGCTGCTTGCTATTTCTTTCGGTTCTTCTGTACATATTAACTCCACGTATACATTTCCTCTTTCATAATAAAGACGAAACATCACTAATTGCTTTTCTAATTTCCTCTTCTTTAATTCCAAAAAGATTTTTTCATTCTTTTTATTACTACATAATCCTTCAAATACATAGGGTTCATTTGCAAATTGTTCCTGTAAAGTGAATGGTATTGGCGATAAGCATTGTACAAAGAAATTCTCTCCACTCTTCTCTTTTTCAGCTTTTGTAAATTTCCCTAAAAATCTCATATAGTACATTCGTTTTATAAAACTTGGCTGAAGAGCTTTATGTAATTTCACCTTAGTCACCTTCTTTTTTCATACTATTCTTAGTGTATGAAAGAAACGAAAAACTAGAAATAAAAAACCTGACGTTATCCGCCAGGTTCAAAATTAAAACGTATATTAATGAGAAGGAAATGCTTTTTTCTCTTGTAAAATTGCATTATGAGCAATTTTCATTTTAGCAAGTACGTAACGTAATCGATCTTCAGCATTTTCATCTTTACTTTTTTGCAATTCCGCCAAATTTTCAACAGAACTTGCTAAATTCTCAATGACTCCTCTCAGCTCAGGATGATGATTAAAAAAAGATTCTTGCACTAATACTTTCCTTAACTCACTAGCTAAATCAATTATTCTAGACAGCTGTTCTTTTTCTTCCATTCTCATCCCTCCTGAATATCTTATGTAGTAAATATTCTCTAAACAAAGAAAAAAGCCCTTTAAATGAAAAGGACTTTTTACATTTTTATATTTCCAGTTAATAACATATACAGTGATGTGATAGCCGCAATAATAATTGCCCACATCACATATTTCTCTGCACCTGCAAAGCAACGGTTCCCTTGTTCTTTTCTTGCAAACGTGTAAACAATAATTCCAATTCCATACACAATTGAAACGAGTAGTAAATTCTTTAAACCAGCTGCATAAAGAAGCCATACAGAGTAAATAGAAGCAATTAAAGCTAACGCTCCATTTTTTAATTTAGCGTCTTTTAGCTCGTTTGTAATGACTAATTTAAATTGGAATAACGCTGATAATAAATATGGTAATAAAATTGATGTTGATGCAATGAAATACATAATTTGATATGTTGATTCTGAAAACAGAACGATGATAAATATAATTTGGGCAACACCATTTGAAATCCATAATGCCATGTGCGGTGTTTGCTTTTTATTTGTTTTCGTAAAGACTTTCGGAAATACGCCATCTTTTCCGGCTACATGAGAAATTTCAGAAACAAGTAAAAACCAGCCAATTAATGTACCGACAAGTGAAGCAACTAACCCAATGTTAATCGCAACTGCACCCCATGGACCAACAACATGCTCTAATACATGTCCCATTGACGGAGTTTCTAGCACAGAAAGTTCGCTTCTTGTCATCGCTCCCATTGACAGAACAGAAATTAAAATATATATGGACATTACTAAAATAAGTCCCATTACTGTTGCCTTACCAACATCTCGGCTATTCTTCGCTCTTCCGGATAATACAACCGCTCCTTCAACTCCAATGAAAACCCAAAGTGTTACAAGCATTGTATTTTTCACTTGACCAAGTATAGCGGAAAGTGAGAAGGTTCCTTCTCCCCAAAAATCATGTGTAAATGTGTCCCAGCGAAAGGCTGTTACCATTACAACAATAAATAAAACGATTGGAACTAACTTCCCTATTGTTGCGATAACATTCATAATAGAAGCTTCACGGATTCCAAATAAAATTAGAAAATGAAGTGTCCATAATAAAAGTGATGCCCCAACGATAGATGCAACATTATTTCCTCCTTTGAAAATTGGAAAGAAATAACCTAATGTACTAAACAGTAACATAATTGTTGCGACATTACCTAAGATTCCTGCTAGCCAATATCCCCAAGCACTATTAAATCCAATATATTCACCGAAACCAGCACGTGCATAACTATAAATTCCACCTTCAAGTTCCGGTTTTTGTCTTGCTAACGTTTGATATACGAGCGCAAGTGGAATCATTCCCATCGCTGTAATACACCAGCCAATTATTATTGCACCACTGTTTGCTCCTACTGCTAAATCATGCGGTAAACTAAAAACACCGCCACCAACCATTGTTCCAACTACTAATGCGATTAATGGAAAAAATCCTAACTTCTTTTCTATTTGTACCACCCCATCTGTCATTCTAGGTGTTATGTTCGTTCAACTATTAAAGTCACCTTTTTCTCTAATAGACGTTTCTCTTATATTTTTTCAGGAAAACATTACTTATTCTAAAAGAAAATGAACAAAAATGGAATACTTTTTTGAAAAAATGTATAAGTATGCACAAAAAAAACCGCTCATTTTGTAATGAACGGTCATTTCAAACATATAAATTTGTATATTTCTTGTAAATTTAACGAAGTAAATTCTCTTTTTCTAAAAATTGTTTTGCGACTTCTTCACTACTTTTACCATTTACGTTAACTTCAAAATTCATTTTTCGCATTTCTCCATCTGTAATCTTTCCAGATAATTTATTTAATACCTTTTCAAGTTCAGGATATTTCTGTAACGTTTCTTTTCTTAATAATGGTGCTCCTTGATAAGGTGGGAATAACCCTTTATCATCTTTTAGCACTTTCAGTCCGTATTGCTCCAATTCACTATCTGTTGAATATGCATCAATTACGTTAACATCTCCAGATTGAATTGCGCTATAACGCAGCTTCGGCTCCATCGTTTTAACATTCGAGAACTTATAGTTATATAATTTTTGCATTCCTTTATAACCATCTTCACGATCAGCAAATTCCAATGTAAACCCTACTTTGGCTTCCTGCGCAACATTCCCTAAATCAGAAATTGTATTTATATTCTTTTGATCTGCTATTTTTTTCGGCATGGCTAGTGCATATGTATTGTTATACTCCATTGGCTTCAACATAACCATATTATATTTCTTTTCCATTCCAATGCGAGCCTGATCATATACTTCATCACGATTTGTGCTCTTTGGTTCTTCTTTCACGAAAGTAGATAAAGCTGTTCCTGAAAATTCTGGGTATATATCTACTTCCCCGGATTTCAACGCTTCAAATACAAATGCTGTTTTTCCAAGACCTGGTTTTAATTGTACGTTTAAATCGGTATCTTGTTCAATAAGCTGCTTATACATTTGAATTAAAATTTCAGGTTCTGATCCAAGTTTGCCCGCAATAACAATATCTTTCTTTTCTGTACTCCAAAGAAATGGAGAAGCAATCATTACTACAACTATACATATCGTCAATATAACATGCTTAGAAGAGCGTTTCGGTCGTTCAAGTATGCGAAGTACTATATCAAAGAATAAAGCGAGTAACGCGGCTGGTACGGCCCCTAAAATGATAAGTGCATGATCATTTCGATCTATGCCTAATAATATAAGCTTACCGAGCCCACCAGCACCAATGAGAGCTGCTAATGTAGCCGTTCCAACAATTAATACCATCGCTGTACGAATACCGGCCATAATGATAGGCAATGCAAGCGGAAGCTCTACCTTCCACAGCCTTCTCCAACTATTCATCCCCATAGCTCTCGCGGCTTCTATTAGTGATTCATCTAATTCCCTTATTCCTGTATATGTATTTCGTAAAATAGGTAATAGTGCATACACAACTAATGCAATAATCGCTGGAAGTTTTCCGATTCCTACTAACGGAATTAATAGTCCGAGTAATGCAAGTGACGGCACTGTCTGCATTACTGCAGAAGTTCCTATTATAAATTCAGCCATTCGTTCTTTTCTTGTTAATAAAATGCCAAGTGGCACCGCTATAATTACTGCAAAAAATAATGAAATAAGCGATATTTGTAAGTGCTCACTTAATGCAGTTAGTAATTCTATTTTTCGTTCTTGGAACGTTTGTATAAAATTAGTCACTGTTTAGCCTCTCTCCTTCATTTGTTCAACAATGTAATTGACGATATGACGACTTGTTAACGCTCCAATATATTGACCGTTTTCTTCAACTGGAACGATCTCCTCATCACGCACACGAACTAACGCTTCTTGTAAAGAAGAATGTAATGATAGTGCCTGCCCTTCTAATTGCACACTTTGATCAAGCGGCAATACATCTGCTACACTTTTCTCCTCATACCAAGTTCGTCCACGATTTCCAATGAACTCCTCTACAAATTCATTTTTCGGATTATGTATAATTCCTTCTGGTGTATCTAGTTGAACAACTTTTCCATCTTTCATAATACAAATGCGATCTCCAAGTGATAATGCTTCTTGCATATCATGTGTTACGAACACGATTGTTTTTTGAATCTTTTTTTGCAACTGTACAATATCCTTCTGAAGCTGTTCCCTACTTAATGGATCTAACGCACTAAATGGTTCATCCATAAGAACGATTTTCGGGTTTGCGGCTAATGCTCGCACGACACCGACACGTTGTTTTTGTCCTCCTGACAATTCATCAGGCATACGATCTCGATATATATCCGGATCTAATCCAACCATATGTAACAAGTCATCGACGCGTGCTTTTATTTCCTTTTTGCTCCATTGCCTCATTTCAGGAACAACTGCAATATTTTCAGCGATTGTCATATGAGGAAACAATGCAATCTGTTGCAACACATATCCTATATCCCAACGTAATTCGTTTATATTATATTGTTGAATATCTTTTCCATCGATTAAAATCGATCCTTCAGTCGTTTCGATTAAACGATTAATCATCTTCATTGTCGTTGTTTTCCCGCAACCACTCGGACCGATGAGAACGAAAAATTCTCCCTTTTTAATTTCTAAATGCAATGAATCCACTGCTTTCGTGCCATCTTCATACGATTTTGACACATGATTAAATTGAATCACAAACACAACTCCTTTACTGTTGTTTCCTTTATTTTGATGGAATATGGCATTCATTTCAAATGATACGCTTTTAAATTAAAAAAGAGCTCGCATTTGAGCTCTAACGGTCGAACAATATTGTTTTCATAATAGCAGCATATTCGCGAACATACATTTTTCTCTTAGAACGAATTGGTGTTTCAGCAGCTAGCGCCTCCATCTTCATACCTAAACGCTTTGCAATTATTTTCGTTCGATATAAATGATATGTATTACTTACAACTACCGCATGTTTCACATTATATAAATCCATACTAAATTTTAAGTTTTCATACGTATTTGTAGATTGATCTTCTATTAAAATACGACTCTCATCTATACCGTGTACCATTAAATAATTTCTCATGCTATGAGCTTCCGGTATATCTTCATCTTCTCCTTGACCACCTGAAACAATTACTTTCGCTTCAGGATGGGAAAATAAATACTCCAACGCTACATCCAAACGATTTTGAAGAGATAAAGACGGTCTATCTCCAAATAACTTTGCACCCAGTATAAGAACGTACGGAGAGTGATAGCTCAACTTTTCACGAGCAACTTTGTTCATTCGAAACGTCATATAAATGATGTATAGTGGCGGTAATAATAAAATCATAAGAAAGATCCATTTGTTCATAAATAAGTATTCACTCCCTTTCTTGTTATTATATAGAAAAAGAAAGGGAGGCAGAAGTGTTTTTTCAAACGATTGATTTATTAGAAACATGCGCCGCTACTTTACGTTGTGATAGTACATAATAAATAGCGATTCCTAATGAGAAGATCAATATGCAGCTTAATACGTAAAACTGCAGCATGACTCCGACTTTAGATACACCAACTGTAAACAGCATTAATAATACAATTCGTATTCCTGTACCAATTAATCGAAATAAGCTATCCACTCTTCCCATTACTTCGTTTGGAATTTCCTCCATCATCAATACATTTCTCGCCACTCTTGTACCCGCATTTCCAACTGCATGAAAAATTGCAAGTCCATATAAGAAAATTACGGAAGGTTCAATACTCATTGCGGTAATTGAAATTACATAAATGAACATCGTTATAACGATTGAAACTTCTGTTTTTACATATTTCATTATGAGTGGAATACAGATTCCTGCAACAACCGCTCCAACACCGTACATCATCCCCTCTATTGCGTATACAGAGGCATTGGCTTTAAGTATATCCGAAATATAAACTGGTATTAAATAATTTGCCATCATAACACCTATAAACGGCATATAAGTGGCCAGTAAGAACCAAAAGAGCTTAGGACGTTTTTTCATAAAGTGAATTCCTTCAAACAATTGCTTCTTAAATGTTATTTTTCTTTTCACTTCTTTTTTCTTTACGTACGGTATACATAAGAAAAGAAAAAATGCTCCAGCAAAAGTTAACATGTCTACTAACAAAATCCACTTCAAAGATACAATTTCAATTAAGAAGCTCGCGGCCGCTCCAGAAATAACTTGTGTTAACTGTCCTTGTATTTCCATCGTTCCACTTAAACTTTTATAATGTTCCGCTTGAAATATCTCTTGGTTGAACGCAAATATTGTAGGATAAAATAATAAATAGTAGAATGATCCGGCTATATAAATAAGAATATAGTGAATAGAATGATAAGGTTGCCCCGCAAATCCCCATATAACCATTATTCCAATTACGGCAATTCCGATTCCTTCGTTACATAGCAATAAAGATTTTCTTGAAAAACGATTAATACTTTGCCCAATGAATGGTGTTAATAAAAACATAATGAGGGTTGCAATGATAGAAACATAACCAAATGTTGTCTCTCCTCCACTCTCTTTAATTAACAGCCACGGAATCGTTATCATAACAATTCCGGAACCAATAGCAGATAGACTATTGGCCCCTAGAATGTAATACAAGCGAGAATCATGATAAAGTGAGGACATATCACTCCACTCCTAGTTGCTTTTTCACCTCTTTATATACGCTCATATATGCTTTTAATTCTTTAACTACATCATGAATTAATGGTTTGGCATCTTCCCCAAGTTCACCATCTTGCACATGTAATCCATCAAGCACAACTTGTTTTGGAATGGCATTTGCATAAACACCTCTAGCGACCGTTCGCATGCTGTTTAATGCATTTATTCCACCTTTACCGCCACCAGCAACCGCTAACAACGCAACTGGTTTATGAATAAATTCACTACTACTTAAGTAATCTAAAGAGTTTTTCAGCGCACCGCTCATCGCATTATGATATTCTGGTGTACATAATACAACCCCATCCGCAGCTTTCACTAACGTTTTCAATTTTTTTACTGCCTCTAAATCACGTTGTGACTCTTCTCCATTGTATAAAGGTAACTCCTCAATTGCTAAATCATATAATTCCCCTTCAAATTGATCCGCAATATATTTTGCCACCACGCGAGTTCTACCAAATTTTCTTGGTGTACCGTTAATAACGACTAGTTTCATGATTCTTTCTCCCCTTTGTTTTCAAGTTCTACTTATATATTATCAGAAATTTCTATACAAAACACAATATAAAGAGTTAACTTGTTTCATAAAATAGTATGATAAACAAAAAAGAACTCATACTTTCGTATGAGTTTCGCACAATTACTTCGTTTCATCTCTCATGCTCAATGTACCTAAACTTTCATTTGCTTCAAAATGATTATATGCTTTTTCCGCTAATCTTTTCCGTTCTTCTGGTAATTCTATATATTTCATTACGTTTTCAATTATTTTTTCGTACGAAGTAAACACAATTCCTGGCCACTCTACCTCATCTTCTGGATTACTATTTTCGGAAATAATAAATTTCTTATTTGCGACTGCATAAGACACGCGAGGTGTTTCAAGAATTCCTGATAAATAAAAATGAATATTTAATATAATTTTAGCTCTAGCAATCAATTCATTTCTAACAATTCCCCACGCATTATTTTTAAAAACTATATTTAAATTCGGGGCAATCGCTTTTAGATGATCAAAAATAGCTTGTCGCCTCGGATTAAGGGCACCTATAAACAGAATATCAATATCTTCAATAATCTCATCTTCAAACGCATCTTTTTTTATTTCCAAAGTTGGAGCGTAGTTCATTTCTACATGTTTTATTTCTTTTCCTACCCCTTTTTGTTTAAGCCATTCTATATTTTGTTTACTATAATCCCAAATCACTCTATCTTTTAATAATATTAAATAAAGGGGGTGCGCATATGGACTTCCTTCGTATAGCTGTTCTAAATTATAAACAATTGCATCTTTCGGAAGAAGGTTCGGGTTATATGCGTATGTATGTGCTCCAAAAACAACTGTATTCTTTACATTTTCCAGTATTGTTTCTGATATAATTACTGTATTTCCCTCCTGCTCCAACCGCCACTTTAAAGCTCGCGCAACATCTATGAAACTACCATATGTCTTTGGGCATATAAAAAGACAATAATCATATTCTTTATTCAAATAAGCTTCCATTAATTTTAAATTATTTTTATATAAATCTACATCCGGATGTTTAAGTACTAACTCATTTGCATGTTTTCTTGCTACTTTATATAATCCAGCATAATAAGCAGCGATGCATCTTCTTAATTCGATTCTTTCACGATGTTCATCTAATACATCCATGTTTAAAAGAAGATTTGCGATACAATACGCTTTTAAATGATCACGATCATAATAATAGTCTAGTAGTGGCATCAATTCTTCATACGTATTTCCATGCACCGATTCTCCTAGTTCAATCGCCCATCGCATTAATTTCATGATTACTCCACTACTCCTTTAACCGAAAATGTATTTAATAAAATTTCGCATTATTCTCTACTACATTTGCTATATGAAATGGAATCTTTTCTTTAATCGATTCCAAATACTTTTGCGACACGGCCCCTAAATGTTTTTTATGCGGTATATAGAAAGCACTAATAGAAATTTCATAGTCAAATAAGTAATCATACACATGATAATCTACAAATAAAAGATCATCCTTTGGAAAAGGAATTTCCTTTCCTTGCCGAGCATACATCAAAGCAATATTGTTTTGAGATCGTAATCGATACAACCTTGCAAGTTGGTATAATGGTTCAGCCCGAGTTGGTCTATATTCCCACGCTTTTTGAAAATAAAAAACAGCTAATGCTAAATATTTCTCTTCTTGCCCTTTAACATTTTCTATTTCATCAGCATCTGTCACTTCATTTTGTTTATTTGCTGAACGATTTGCTAACTGCTCATAACAAAATCCTATTCGCAATAACGAATAGAATACCTCTTCAACCCAACCCCCTGCTTCCACTCGTTTTTTATACCATTTAATCGAATCTTCAAATTGACTTAAATGAAAATAAGTCTGAGCTAAATAAAATAAATATCTTATATGCAAATCTGGCGTTGTTTCTGGGTCGTTTATTCCTTGTAACAACAACCTCTCATCTCTTTCAAATTTATCAGCTTTACTCCCGCCATCTCCGGGATCATTCACGACAAGAGTCTCTAACCGATCTACCTTCGTATTGTAATTCGCTCCAACTTTTGAGCGATCTATATCCCAATACTCATGAGTAACACCGACAGATTTCCATGGTAAAGAAGCTTTCAAAAGACGTGTAAGCCAATATTTAATATGAACATCATATTGCAATGTAAGATAATGATCTTCCGTTAAGCTCGTTTTATCGAAATTCGGATCAACCTCTAAAATCATATCCGCATCTAATATTAATAAATAATCTGCTTCTGGATATGTTTTTTGCGCTAATGAAACAGCTAAACTTCTGTTATAACCAAAGTTTTTAAACGGCTCATGATGAACCGTCCCAGGTATCTCATTTTCCTTACACCAATTTTCAATAATTTCAGGCGTATTATCCGTCGATCCAGTATCACAAATAGAAACATAATCTACAATTGATTTTGTTGCATTTAAACATCTTTCCATAATTCTAGACTCATTTTTGACAATCATACAAAGACATAACTTTTTTTCTTCCTTTACAGACTTCACTTGCTCATTTCCCATTTAACCACCTCATATTTTATTAACACGCTCTTCTCATATGTAACAACATTTTTTAGCTATACTGATGACATAAGCACCCTTTTACTATTTATGAAAACTTCATTTTATTTATTCTTACTTTTATGTTGGGACATATTTCATACTTCGCTTTATATTTGATACAATCAATACAAAAAAACATAATACGGGAATCCGTACATTTCAAAGTCTAAGAGGAGGTTATATTTTGTTGGATTACATTTGGCTAGATGACAAATCACCAATTTTAGAACAACTACCAAGTAATTTTAAATCTGCAGCTATATTGCTACATCCATTTGTCCAAATGCCTTTAGGATGGGAAAAGTCTGTGAGAAAAAGACCATATGAGCACATCTATCCTAGCGCTGAAGAAATCATTCACAATGGGAAATCCGTTTCTTGGAAGGAAATGATGTCTTGTAGTGGATTACATTCATACGCAGACCTAGCAATGGCCATTTTGACTTCCATTAGTGCCTTTTCAGAAGAATATAAAAGAGAGGATTTAGCTGAAAAGCTACATTCAAACTTTAAAAAAAATCTTTATTATCCAACAGAAGATTATACGTCTATATTTTTATTACACAAATTACTTAAACTCCTCGGTTCTAAAGGTGCAAAAAATCTATATTTCTCTGAACCACTTCTTGATACAAACGGATTATTACAGGTAAATAATACTACTCCATTAGATATTTGGGACATTAGCAATAATGAGTTAATTATTACTGGAGAAGACAATGAGTATGCGTTTATGAGTATATACGATTCCTTTACAACCTTATTATTAGCTAAAGAAGAAAATATAGAATATATTGTTCAATCAATGAATGTTGAAGCTGTCATTTGTGACAAAAAAACGATGATTGATTGGTATTTTTAAATTAGTAATTTCTTAAACTATAAAAAAGAAACTTGCGCTTATGCACAAGTTTCTTTTCAAAAACATCCTTATTTTTTTACAACTTCATGTCCACCGAACTGATTACGTAGTGCTGAAACTACTTTTCCATGGAATGTATCATCTTCCTGAGAACGATAGCGCATAAATAATGACATCGCGATTACTGGTGCCGCTGCTTGTAACTCAAGCGCAGTTTCAACAGTCCATTTCCCTTCTCCTGAAGAGTTCATTACACCTTTAATGCCATCAAGTTTAGGATCATCTGCAAATGCTTTTTCAGTTAAGTCCATTAACCAACCGCGGATTACTGATCCGTTCGCCCATACTTTTGCAACATCTTCATAATTGAAATCAAAGTCACTCTTATCTAGTACTTCAAATCCTTCAGCAATTGCTTGCATCATGCCGTATTCAATACCGTTATGAACCATTTTTAAGAAATGACCACTACCAACGCGGCCAGCATAAGAATAGCCATTTTCTACTGCTAAATCTTTAAATAAAGGTTCTAATTGGTCGTAAATTTCTTTTTCTCCACCAACCATTAAACAAGCACCGTATCTAGCTCCTTCTACACCGCCAGATGTACCGATATCTACATAATGTAATCCGAAGCTTTTTGCTTCTTCAGCACGGCGTAACGTATCTTTATAGAATGAATTTCCACCTTCAATAACGATATCACCTTCATCTAATAACGGATACACATCTTTTAATACTGACTCTACAACTTCTCCTGCAGGCACCATTACCCAGATCGTACGAGGAGCTTCTAATTCAGCGATCATTTCTTTTAATGTATGACGTGCAGTAATTCCTAGTTTTCCTGCCTTTTCTACAAGCTCTTTATTTACATCGTATACAACTACTTCATGCTTGTCTTCATGTAAGTGTTCAGCTAATGGGAATCCCATTTTTCCTAATCCAATTAATCCTAGTTTCATATTAATCAATCTCCTATTCTATACAAATATATTTAATATCGAAATTAGCCCAAGTGCTACTACAGATAATATAGTCTCCATTGCAGTCCATGTTAATAACGTTTCTTTCACAGTCATTCCGAAATACTCTTTAATCATCCAAAATCCTGAATCATTCACGTGTGATAAAATTAATGACCCTGCACCTGTTGCAAGTGCTAATAATTCAACATTTACACCTGGTGTACTTGCTGCAATCGGCGCAACAATACCAGCTGCTGTCATCATAGAAACAGTTGCCGATCCTGTCGCAACTCGGATAAGTGCAGCAATTCCCCATCCAAGTAATATTGGTGAAATATGTGATTCTTTCGCCATTTCAGCAATTGTAGTACCAATTCCAGAATCTAATAATACCTTATTAAATGCACCACCAGCACCAATTACTAACAGTATGTTTGCAATTGGCCCAAGGCAATCATTTGTAAATTGTAATACTTTATCTTTAGAAAATCCTTTTGCATAACCAAGGCTAAAGAAAGAATAAATCGTTGCAATTAATAAAGCGACTATTGGATCTCCAATAAAGTGTAACACTTGTGCAAGTTGACTCGTTTTATGTAACGCTACTTCAGCAATGGATGCACCAAGCATAAGAAATACTGGAAGTAAAATAGTAAACAATGTATTTCCGAAGCTAGGAAGTTCTTTCTTCTTATCTCTTTCAATAAATTGCTCCGCTATATCTAATGGTACTTCCTTATGTATACGAGCACCAATCCATTTCCCGTAAAGTGGACCTGAAATAATTGCAGTTGGAAGTCCGACAATTAACGCATATAAAATTGTCTTCCCTACATCTGCTTTAAAAATACCCACTGCCGCCATTGCCGCTGGATGCGGTGGGACAAGTCCGTGTACGACTGACAGTCCTGCTACTAGCGGAATACCGATTGTAATAAGTGATACCCCAGTTTCTAACGCAATTGTAAATACTAACGGAATTAATAGGACGAATCCAACTTGGAAAAATACCGGAATCCCTACTAAAAATGCAACGAACATCATCGCCCAGTGAACTCGTTTCTTCCCAAAACGATTAATTAATGTGTTAGCGATACGTTCAGCACCGCCAGATTCGGCCATCATTTTTCCAAGCATCGTTCCTAGTGCTAAAACTATCGCTAAAAAGCCTAACGTATTACCAAGCCCTAGTTTAATAGAATCAATAATCCCTGGATCTTTTGGTGAAGTTCCAATTAAAGGCATTCCCATTGCTAAACCTACACCAATTGCTGTTAAAATTAATGCGACAAATGGATGCCATTTTACTACCGTAATAAGTAAAAGTAGTATGACAACTGCCGCTAGTACGATCCCAACTACCATTTCTCCCAATCCCCCTATTGTTTACGTTGGAAAGCAGCTATACAATCAAATTCTTCTTTCAAGCGATTGTAAAGTCGTTCATACATATAAAACATTTCTAAATATATAGCCGTATTTTCTTTATTCGGTACATGGTGATGGACAATATCAATCCAATCCTTTACCTCTTCAAGAGAATCAATTTTTCCTACAGCATATAAAGCAACTGCCGCTGCCCCAAGCGCAGATGCTTCATGACTTTCAGGTACAAACAATTCTTTTCCCATCATATCGGACAACATTTGTCTCCAAAATGCAGATTTTGCAAACCCTCCTGAAACTCGTATTTCAGTAAGTGGCCCTGTACAATCCCTGATTGCGAGTGCTACTGAATATACACTCATACAAACACCTTCCATCACTGCACGTATAAAATGTTCTCGTTTATGTTGAAGATTGATTCCAAAGAATGTACCACGAGCGTTTGCATTCCAGTAAGGTGCGCGTTCTCCAGATAAGAAAGGTAAGAACAATAGCCCATCCGCTCCAGCTGGTACGCTTTCTGCATATTTAATTAATAAATCATAAGGATCAATGCCGAGCTTTCTTGCTACTTCTTGCTCTGGACTACCAAATTCATCACGTAACCATCTCAGTAATATTCCGCCGTTATTCGTTGGACCACCGATTACCCAGTGCTCATCTGTTAATGCGTAACAAAACGTTCTCCCTTTCTCATCTGTATTTATATTTGATGAGATTGTTCGAACCGCACCACTCGTTCCAATCGTAATTGCAGCCGCACCCGGTGATATCGCACCAACTCCTACATTTGCAAGAACCCCATCACTTGCTCCGATGACAATTGGTGTTTCTGCACTTATCCCCATCTTCTGTGCTAATTCTGGCTTCATACCTGATAAAATATATGTAGTGGGTACAGGGGTTGATAATTGTTCTGGTGACATATGTAACATAGTCAAAACATCTTCATCCCAGTTTAATGTTTCTAAATTAAATAACCCTGTTGCAGAAGCAATCGAATAATCAACTACGTAGCGTGAAAATAATTGGTAAATCACATACTCTTTAATGGAAATGAATTTATAGGCACTTGTATATAACTCTGGTTCCTCTTCTTTCATCCATAACAATTTAGAAAGTGGTGACATCGGATGAATCGGTGTACCTGTACGTCTATAAATTTCATGCCCATTCATTTGTTGTAATAATTTTTCTGATTGCTTCGTACTTCGATTATCTGCCCAAATGATAGAACGCGTTAATGGCGCACCATTTTCATCTACTGCAATTAATGCGTGCATAGCTGTACTAATACCGATTGAAGAAATATCTTCTGGTAATACATTACCTTTTTCAATGGCAACGCTTACACTTTTGTATACAGCGGCACATATTACATCAGGATCTTGCTCAGCCCATCCTACATTCGGTTGAATAATTGGGTAATCGATTGCATGTGATGCAATGACTTTTCCTTTTTCTGTGAACACAACCGTTTTTGTACTTGTGGTACCGATATCAATCCCGATTACTCTCCCCCTTGTTTCCATGCGAATCTTCCCTTCATTTCTAGCAAAATACGATTTAGTAAACCGTTTACATGAATTAGCATATAAAATATTTTTTCATTTATCAAGTTATAAAAAGAAAATTTTTTTCACAACAAAAAGTAAATCCCCTCATTCCATTTCACTTATATACTAAATTTAGCTTTTCCGTGCGGTAAAATTACGTTATATTCTTTACGCAATACACTCTTTCCTCTCATTAACAACACATACATAGTCCTCCATACGTTTTACTCATTTGCATGAAAAAGCGTTGAAAAGCAATATTCATTTTTAGGGATCACGTTACATAACCATCAAGCCAAGAAAAGTAACTACCCGCAGAATGAGAATTCTGTGCATTTTGCTCTTGTTTATTGTTTTAGATTCACTAGTCCTTTTATCTTGATAAACATAGAGCGCGGCCCCCCTGCTATCACTTTTTTATCTTGTAAATATATCTTACATACTATAAAATTTAATAGTATTTTTATTTTTCAGAAAAATAAAACAATAATATAGAATTTATTGTATAATGTTGTAAAAAGATGTCGGAGGGATTTAATGTTAAATAAAATATCTCAATTCACAATTAAGCTTTCATCAATTCTTTTATCACTCTTACTATTATTAAATTTACCTTATTTATTTATCACTCAACAAGGGTTTACCTTTCAACCAATTTATTTTTTTAATCAGATCGTTACCATGTTAAAACAGGTCTTCTCCCCTGAATCATTAGTGATTATAGGATCAGACCCGAAGTTTGGCCATTTCAAAAAAACACCATTATTTCCAACTGTTTTAGAACCTTACCTATATTCATTTACTATATTATTTTTAGCCTTTTTTCTTGCTCTCTTTCTATCATCTAGCATGGCATTTTTTTATTTTTTAGCGAAAGATTATATAAAAAAATGGATAAACCGAATTGTTTTCATATTAGAAGCTGTCCCTGATATGATGCTGATGATTTGTTTGCAAATATTCTTCATATGGGTACTTCAAAAATTCGGGGAATCTCCTGTCACTATTATTTCTTTTAATGAAAATCGAGCTTATTTACTCCCTATTTTATCATTAGCTGTCTTACCTACATTACAAATGTTTCGGATGATGGTGTTATACATAAAAGAAGAAGAAGGAAAACATTACGTAGAGGTTGCATATGGAAAAGGCCTTTCATCAAGTTATATACTCTGCATTCATTTATTCAAAAATATATCTATCCACTTCTTTCACCATTTAAAAACGATTTTTGTTTTCTTACTTTCTAATTTATTCATTTTAGAATTTGTTTTTAATATGGAAGGCATTATTCAATTTCTATTTAATAAGGCGTTTGTTTCACCTCCCGCTGCATTTATCATACTTGTTATGATTATTTTACCGTTTTATGCCATTTTCCAAATAGTCTCATTCATGATGAATAGATGGAAAAAGCAATTGAAAGGAGTATCATTATGAAATCTATTTGGAAATCAAAACGCTTTTTAATCGGCTTTACTTATCTATTCATACTTATTTCAGCTAGTTTTATTTATAGTTGGTTCTTTAAAGATAACATCCCAAAACCTCCTCAGTTACTTTACAATGACAATAACGAATTACTTGGAAAGGCCCCCTTTCCGCCATCGTTAATTCCACCTTTTGGATCTGATCGTTTTGGAGAGTCTGTTTTCTTACAAATTGTAGAAGGAGCAAAATTCACTATTTTATTAGCCGTAGCAATTAGCTTCTTTCGAATTTTATGCGGAACATGTATAGGAATCCTCTTAAGTTTATATGCTCCAAAACTCAAGAGATTTTTCCAGTCATGCTCAGAAGTTTTTTATTATATTCCAACTCTATTTATCGCATTCATACTCATCACGCCCGTTAATATTATAATCACATCAAATGCTGATGGGGTAGATCCAAATATTTCATTTACGTTTTATCAAGTACTCGTACTTATTTTCGTCGCTCTGCCTACACTTTCTTTATACATATCCTCAGAGGTTGATGAATTTATGAAACAAGATTACATCTTAAGTTCACAATTACTGGGGGCTAGTCGTTTTCATATTATTAAAAAACACTTACGAGTCTTATTACTTGACCGCTTATTTGTATTATTTATGGAACATATCGTCCAAACACTCATACTCGTTATCCATTTAGCGTTGCTTAACATTGTAATTGGCGGCATACAAATGCGTGAACTCTATGACGGAGTGCTCAAACCTGTTTCTCTATCTAATGATTGGGCAGGTCTTATTGGATTAAATCGTAATGAAATGAATCTTTCATGGTGGATTATTTTTTATACTCTCGCTTCATTCTTTATTACGATTCTATTTATTAAGCTTATGACCATCGGGATTCAAGATGCACTGAAAGCAAGAGATTCGCAAATTGTAGCAATTCAAAACGTTCCAGATCATAAAAAATTTGTTAAACATAAAGATTCCTTTTCGTTTGCAAATAAAGTAAACCTTTAATCATTTCTCATTAATCAAGTATTAATTGGCATCGATATTAGTAGAAAATAAAGAAGATGATCCCTATTAAATACAGGGATCATCTTCTTATGCTGTCTAACTTTTTTACATGTCCTTTGCTAGACTCATGCTTTTTATATTTAAAGTGAATTATTTGCAATCACAATTATGTTTTTTAAAATCAATTACCATACGCCCTTGAATTCTACCTTGTTCCATTTCTTCGAATACATTTTGTACTTTATCTAGCGAACAAGTTTGAACAACCGGCACTACTTTTCCTTCTGCCCCAAACATAAACGCCTCTTCCAAATCTTTACGAGTACCCACTAGAGAACCAACTACTTCAATTCCATCCAGTACAAGTCGCGGGATGTTTAAGTCCATTGTTTCTACTGGTAGCCCTACTGCAACTACTTTACCGCAAGCACGTACTGCATCAACTGCTGAGTTAAAGGCTACTTTAGAGACTGCTGTTACTACCGCAGCATAAGCGCCACCAAGCTCCTCTTGAACAATTTTATCAGCAGGACCTTGAGAAATTGGATTGATAGTCATATCAGCACCAACTTCTTTCGCTAAGGCTAATTTGTCGTCATTAATGTCTACTGCGATTACCTTTGCACCAAATACATTTTTAGCATATTGGATAGCTAAGTTACCTAATCCACCGCAGCCATAGATTACAATAGGTTGACCAGGTTTAATATCTGATACTTTAATAGCTTTATATGTAGTTACACCAGCACATGTAATTGATGATGCTTGAGCAGGATCTAATCCTTCTGGTACTTTTACCGCATAATCAGCAGTAACGATACATTGTTCAGCCATACCACCATCTACTGAATAACCTGCGTTTTTAACTTCACGGCAAAATGTTTCTCTACCAGTTACGCAATATTCACAACGTCCACAAGATTGGAACATCCATGCAATACTTACACGGTCACCTATCTTTAGCGAATTAACATCATCAGCTATTTTCGTAACAATACCTACACCCTCATGACCAAGAATACGGCCATCAGTGTTACCAAAATCATGATTCGCAACGTGTAAATCAGTGTGGCAAACTCCACAATACTCTACATCTACTAACGCTTCGCCTGAGCGTAACGGACGTAATTCTTTTTCAATCACTTCGATGTTTGCTTTGCTGTTTTTATTAACCACTACTGCTTTCATATGTGATCTCCCCTTTAGTGTTTTAGCGTTTTAATGAGTTTATCTCACAACTACTTTCCTCACTACTTTGGCTAGTTATTGTACCAAATTTAAGTGTTCAATCATCATTACATCTTCATCATAACATGACACTTCATAAACAGCTTGTGAAATTATGAACAATATTTGAATTATTACACAAATCGGTCTTTATTTTAAATTTTTAAAAATGAGAGTTTATCACTGACTATAAGTAAGTCATACATTTCTAAAAGAAAATAAAGTAACAAACTTCTCATCGATAAAAAAGCTCTTCACTCAATATTTTCTATATTTAAACACTTAGTTTCACAGTAATAGCCTTTACCGCCAACATAAACTTTTTCTATTTTATTTTTGCTATTGGTTGCTAATTTAACTAATATTTCAGAAGGCAAGTGTAATGAATAACCTTGTTCAAATACATAGACTTCTTTTTGCAAGTAGTGCTGTTCATAAAGGTAGCAAGCTAATGCACCGTTTGAAGTTCCAGTCGCTGCTTCTTCATTAATGTCGTATAGTGGAGCAAAATTTCTGCATATAATTCGATTGTCATTAAAAGTATATAGATGCATCCCGACAACATTATAATACTTGCTGATTTCTTTAATTTTTTCAAAATTAGGTTGTAGCGCATGTAATTGTGTTTCGCTTTTTATAGGAATTAAAATATCTTTTAAGCCCGTGGAGACAATTTGAATTGGGTAATTATTGTCTATATCTTTAATGTCAAAACAGTCGATGAACTCGTTTGGAGATACAACATCATAGAATATCGGTTTGTTTTGTTCCATGAATATGATGTCTTCTTTTATAGTAATAGTAAGAACACCGCTGTTCGTTTCAATCGTATAGCGATTCTTGAAATTTTCATTTAAATGCATCAGTATCGTGAAAGATCCGATTGTGGCATGACCACATAAATCAACTTCTTCTTTTGGTGTAAAATACTCAAATTTATAATCAGCAATTTCAGATTCTGATATAAATGCGGTTTCCGCATAGCCCAGTTGTTTGGCTATTTCCATTTTTTGAGTAGTGGTCAATGTATTCTCAATAAATACCACTCCCGCTTTATTTCCGCCTTTATGATCCTTGCTAAATGCACTTGCAACATAAACAGATATTTTCATAAGACACCTTCCTCGCCTATAGTAAATTTCAATATAATAATCACTATATATAAATATAATTGGATAAATTATCAATAAAACAAGAGACAAACTATTTTTTTTAGCATTTGAACTCTCCAAAAATAGTTTGTCTACAGTCTGAAAGCACTTCATTTGAAGAGCTTTTTTTATATTCGCTTCATCGAAATCGTTTCACGTATACTTTGTAAATTTTTTAGCGTTTCCTCTTGTCGCTGCAACGACAACCCTACATACAAAGTATCTAATAAGCTTAACTGTGCTAATCGTGATGAACTTGCTTCTGTGCGGAACTCAGTCTCACGTGTTGATGTATATAACGTAATATCAGCAAGTTGACTTAATGCTGATTTCTTATAGCTCGTAATCGCAATAATTTTGGCCCCTCTTGCTTTCGCTACTTCTAACGCTTCAAGTAATCCTTTATTGCTACCAGAATGAGAAATGCCAATAACAACTGAATTTTCCGAGAGTAAACCTGCTCCCATAATTTGAAAATGCGAATCAGTATGAGCGATACAAGAAATACCCGTTCTCATAAACTTATGATACGCATCCATCGCAATAATACCAGAGCCACCATTTCCATAAAACTCAATTCGACTTGCTTCTTGCAAAGCTCGTACAGCCTGCTCAAGTGCTGTTTCATTTAGCAAATGTAAAGTATCTTGCAGTCCTGTAATATGCGAATGAAAAACTTTTTTAGCAACAGTTACCATACTATCTTCTGCTGATACCTCTTCATGAATATTTTGCATCGGTGTATGTACAATTTCACGAGCTAATGTAATCTTTAAATCTTGAAAACCTTGCAAACCAAGGTGTTTACATAAGCGGAATATCGTCGCTTCGGAACTACTCGTAACTTCAGCTAATTCTGTAATAGATTTATGTACAACATCTTGTGGATGTTTCAAAATATGTTCGGCAATACTTCGCAATTTCGGTGATAAACCATTTAACGAAGCCTGAATCTTTCCAATCCCACTCCTTGTACCAGGCATAGCATATCCTCCTCTTCTATCGTAGCTTTATCCTGTAAAAACCGATTAGTTTAACTTTATTGTACCTAATTATTGAAAGAAGAAAAACCTATATTAGGGATTACTATAAATTTTAATTGCTCCTATGTATTCTGTCATACGATATAACAGAATTATTCATGCTTATGAATAATCCTCCCCATGTTTCACTGCGTATAATGCGGCTTGCGTACGATCATCCACTTCCAATTTAGCTAAAACGTTTGAAACGTGTGTTTTCACAGTTTGTTCTGTAATATGAAGTTCTGCTGCAATCTCCTTGTTGCTTCTTCCTTTCGCAATTTCGCGAAGTACCTCTTGCTCTCTTTTCGTTAACATTGAAAAAGGATTTTCTATTTCCTTCTTTACTGCGGTACGCCCCATTAATGCAGGTGTTACTTTCGGGTGAAAATTCGCATTTCCTTGATGTACTGCAATAATAGAAGCGACAAGTTGCTCAGGTTGTACTTCTTTTAATTGATAACCATCTGCTCCAGCTTCAAGTGCTGGTATAACATAATCTTGCTCTGAAAAACTACTTAATATAAGTACCTTTATCGTCTCATCGTATTGCTTTAGACGTTTTGTTGCCTCAATTCCATCCATTTTCGGCATCGATACATCCATTAGTACGACATCCGGTCTTTCTTTTTGCACGAAATGTAATGCCTCTTCGCCATTATCCGCTTCCCCAATAATTTCAAATTCTTCTCTCGTTTTCAAAAAGAATACAAGTCCTCTCCGAACGATATGATGATCCTCAACTAGTAGCAATTTAATCTTCAATCTTATTCTCCCCTTCAAATCGGCAATTGAATTTCTATTTTTGTACCCTTTCTCAGCTCTGTTATAATTTGAAACGACCCCTTCATTAACTGAATACGTTCCTTCATACTTTTCAGGCCAAGTGCTGACTCCCTTACTTGCTCTTGTATAAATCCTATTCCATTATCTTCTATGTAAAAATGTAACTGGTTATTTTCTATTTTCAAAAGAACATGTACCTTTTCACACGAAGCATGCTTTTTACAATTATGTAGCGCCTCTTGGCTAATACGCCATAAAACTTCTTCTATTTCATCCCCAATTGAAACCATCCCATCAATTCGAACTTCCACTTGAACTCCTAATAACTTCCCGTAATTTTGAATTGCTTCTGCTAACCCTTTCTCTAATCCTTCAGGTCTTAATTGCCAAATTAATAGAGTCATCTCTTGTAATGCTTCTTGTGATAATTCTCCAATATAACTTAACATCTCTTGCAATTCTCTATCTTGCGTCATATTCAAAGTACCTTTCGCTGTTAGCATAATAGAAAATAACAATTGTTTTACTGAATCATGTAAATCACGTGCAAGTCGATTTCTTTCCGCTACCACTACATATTTACGTTCTTTCTCAACTAACTGAATACGTTGTATTGTTGTTCCAATTTGAAATGCAATTGATTCTAATAATGCTAACTCTTCCTCTGAAAAATGAGTCTTATGAGGCGCAGCCACATTTAGTAGACCAAATTTTTCTGATCCAGACCTAAGCGGAATTGTCGCATGATGTGTAACATCTTCTGTCTCTCCCCAATTACATTCAATTGCATCTTCTATTCGCTTACATTCAATAATATTAGTCGCTTTTTCTAATCTCCCATTCACAAAACGTTCTACACACCAACAGTTTCCTTCACACATCGGCTTCTTCTCTTGCCACGTAAGAGCCTCTGGTAAATTTTCGTCTACAAGCATGCTATGCTTTCCACTTTCATCAATAAAGAATATCCACCCTGTTTGTAAATTCATTACTTGTAACAATGTATGCAACACTTTTTCTAACATATCCTGTAAGTTTGTTGCTTCATTTAATAATTCAGCAATTTCTTTTAATGCTTCTAAACGATGCATCTCTTTTTCTTCAAAGTTCATTCTCATCACCAACTACAATTATAACATTAAGAAATTTCTAAATTCTATAAATAAAAAAAGAACCGAATCCCTTCAGCCCTTTCTTTATATCAATCATTTTATTATTGTTATTCTATCCAATGTTGGAATCAGAATTTTTGTTAACAAACGATTCCACTTTAGCTTTCCGATAAAGATTGTCCACCATGGATATGCTGTAAACCTTCAGTAGTAACAACCATATTCGCTGCTGGCATTTGCACTTGATTCTTATGAAACATAGACATTAATTCAAATCTTACTTGTCTAGAAGTTTCAAAATAATCTTCTGGCTTTATTAAACCTGTAATACAAAATTCATAGCCAACATATTTCAAGTTAGGATTTAAGTCTGTAACACCGACGTATTTAAATGGTTCAACAGCGTCATCCTCTACTCTATAAAGAGTTTGATTCAATTTTTCATTGCATATAACACATACTTCTTCTAACAATTCCTTCACTCTTGTTGGATCTTCCTGATAACTTACCGTGATGCGTTCAATTACACGCATCCATCCTTTATTAAAATTTTGTATCGTTCTAATCTCTCCGTGCGGGATGGTAAGTAGTTTTCCTGACCATTCACGTATTTGCATAAAACGAATACTAATCTCTTCAATAGTTCCTGAATTTGTTCCGTTAAAAGTTACAAAATCACCAACTCGGAACTCTTTGTCCGCTAATCTTGCAAAGCCTAATATAACATCTTTTAGCATCTGTTGTGCTGCAAAACCGATGACAACTCCAGCTATCCCTGCACCTGCAATAATACTTTTTATATCTACAAATTGGCTAATTAAATATATGATAAGACTGATGATAATGATATATCTAAAAATAGATCGAATTACACTTTGAATCGTCTGCTCTACCTCTTCATCAAAAAAGCTTGATTTCCTAAAAAACCAATCAATAATACGATTTATTACAAATGAAATAATGATTAAAACTAAAGCAAATAGTAAAAATCTTAAAAGTAAAAACTCCCTTACATAATTAAAAAATTCTTCAGTATACGTTAATAAGCTCATTCATCCACTTCCTTAACTAATAAAAATTCTATACAAAGCTGCTATATTTTTAAAATTCATTAGACATTCTTCTATAAATATACCCTTTTTCATAACCTAAAGGGAGCTGACAATTGAATTTTTTTATGACTTTACTTTAAGACTACACTACCCATCCAAATAAAAGGAAAACATTTACATAATATCGAATAGTTCATTTGAAAATATTATTACTCACGGAGGTTGCAAGCAATGGGATATATTGAAGAACTAAGAGACGTTGTTGGATCAAGACCGCTTAATTTAGCAGGCGTTGCGGTAGCTGTTTTCAATGAACAAGGACAAATACTACTACAACAAAGGCGAAATGGCATGTGGGGCGTTCCAGGAGGTTTTGTAGAACTTGGTGAATCTATAGAAGCAGCTGGAAAACGAGAAGTACTTGAAGAAACCGGAATCGAAATTGGTACACTTCAGCTAGCAACTGTATTTTCAGGTAAATAATTTTTTGTGAAATTAACGAACGGAGATGAATTTTACCCTATAACAATTGCTTACCTTTGCAAAGATATTACAGGTGGCTTGCTAAAAGCTGATGGAGTCGAATCATTACATGTACAATTTTTTAATTTAAATGAGCTACCACAAAATATTAGCCCATTCATAAAAAAATTAATTGAACAAAATGTCGTCTCAGTTTAAACGCAAAAAAGAGACCTTTTTAAAGGCCTCTTTTATTTCACTTCTGCATGTAAACAAGATTTAAAATGTCCAAGTGCAAATTCATGCCCTTGCGCATTAAAAGATGCAACTGCCTTTTCATAAACAACAATTTTAAATCCTTTATTATAAGCGTCTACTGCTGTGTGAAGAACACAAATATCAGTACAAACACCTACAAGATGAACTTCTTCTATTCCTCTTTCTCTTAACTTCATTTCTAAGTCGGTTCCTGCAAATGCACTATATCGTGTTTTATCCATGTAATATACATTTTCAGCATTTTTATATGTTTCGTATACATCTTGTAATTCCCCAAACAAATCTCTTCCACTTGTACCAGCTATATTATGGGGTGGGAATAATTTTGATTCTGGATGATATACATCATTTTTTTCATGTTTATCAATCGCAAAGACAACGTAATCTCCATTTTCAATATATTGCGTCGTTATATGTACAATTTCCTTCTCAATTTCTTGACCTGGTTTTCCGCAAGTTAAAGCACCTTTTTCCGCTACAAAATCATATGTATAATCAATATTAATAAGAGCTCGTTTCATAACTACTATCTCTCCTTCTTCTGTTTCACAGTAAACAATAGAAAATTTGTTATTACGACATCGTATGTACTATTCGACATTTCAAATGAAATACCTACATTTTTCTTGTAAAACTCACCTTAATTCGAGTTTATCATAAAGTGAAACTTTAATCATTGGAGAGTTTGTTCATCTCCAATGATTATTAGTTAAACCAATCGGACAGTTGATCTCCCACCTAATCTCCTCACATATACCGATTTTTAAGGCGAGGTCTTACTGCCCATTAATGCGGGATATAATAGATACACAATGGTAAAACAACTAGCTCCTATTACTAAGTCATGAATTTGGTAATTAAACGTAATTTGAATCACCTCTTGTATCGTAAACCAAATTACTGCCATCATTATACTAATCAAGACGATACGAATACACCGATTCACATCTTCAACCTCTTTCTCTGTCATAGTAGTAGCAAGTGATTTCTTCCTATTTAATCGTATTAGAAAACGAAACAAGTTATTCACTCTTGCACACTCTAGTCCAAATAAAAAAGCACACTACTTTTTTGAGTAATGTACTTTTTATTCTTATTAAGACGCAGGCTTTGTCTCAAATGTTGCTTGATTAAAACTAATAACCTTTCCTTTCGGGTCATTGTTTTCATACTGAACTGCAGTAATCGTATGACTACCTGTTTCAAGCGTCTTTTCTTTTAATTGTACTGTTGTCTGCGTTGTACTAGTTACTTGATGTCTATCTGTATACATTTGATCTACAAATATGAAGGTTTCTTTATCACTTTGAAAATTAGAAAGTTCTAATTCAACTTGCTGAATTAAAGTATCCTTTTTAATGAATACAGTCGGTATATTGCCATTTTCAGAAGTACCATCTGGAGTAATAACTTTTACTTTCCCTTCTCCAATTGACATTGCACCTTCAGGAAATACAACCATATTCTCATCACTTGCGTTTACAACTTGTTCTTCCTGTTTTGATTGCGCGTCCTCTTTTTCCTGTGGAGCACCGCAACCTACTAATAACAATACAGACAATCCAGTGATTATGAATTTTTTCAAAATTCATCCCCCCTGTCATTTGATTATAATTTATTATACAAAAATAACTTTTAAATTTTAAGACAACTTTTAAAACTTTTATGAACATATAGAAGCTTGCTCACGATTAATGTATCATACTTTCCTTAATAGAACATTAATTTTTTTTATGAAATAAATAGTAATTCCTTCTTATTTATCATTTTAGCCCAACAAATCGATATAATACCCGCTCAAAAATAAAAAGACATTGATATGTCCAATGTCTTTTCTATGTAGCACTTTAAAAAACAAATGTTGTGATTTCTTCTACTTCTTTTCTTGGAAGTTTTTTTGGCTTATCTTTCGGAAATCCTAGTGAAATAACCATATTTATTTGTTTTTCAGGCTCAATTTGTAAATATTGGCGCAGTTCATCTTGAGCTAGCAATACTGGCCCTGTCATTGGACAAGTACCAAGTCCCTTTGCATGTGCAGCTAACATTAAGTTTTGTGCCGCTAAACAGCTACTCTTAATCCCTTCTTCTTCCCAAACTGAATCTGGAACAAAAGCAATTGGATCAAATATCTTTTCACGGAACTTTGATTCATATGGTGTTGCCAAACATACGATTAATACTGGTGCCTCCGAGAAAGCTGTTGCATATGGTCCGAAAGAACGTGTAAGTAATTTCCCTGCTTTCTCTTCTCCATTTTCTGCTGCTTTTGCCGCAAGTTTATGTAATGCATCCCATGTCATTTGTTCAATTTCTTTAATCTTCTCTCGATTCATGATAACTAAGAATTCCCACGTTTGTGAATTCGTATCACTCGGTGCGTAACGCGCACAATCAATTATTTCTTTTATATCATTAGTAGATACTTCTTGATCTTTAAACTTTCTAACACTTCGTCTTCCGTGAATTACTTCTTTAAAATCTTCATAATTCATATATTAAATCCCCTTTTTACAGCGTTTTCAAAACTTGTCCTATGCTTGAATTATATCATGAAAAAAAGCCGGAAGAATACCAGCTTTTTTCTTCATGATTAATTTGTCACTTTAAACAAACGAATACTCTCTTCATATGCAGCTTGTAATTTTTTCGTAATTGGTCCTCTTTCACCAGCTCCAAACTGTTCATCACCAATTTGAACGACTGGGAATATTTCAAGTGGCGTCGCTGTAAAGAAGCACTCATCAGCTTCATATACTTCTTGTAACGAAAACTCTCGTTCTTCTACTTCGATATGTAACTCTTTCGCTAATGTAATCACGTAGTGACGTGTAATACCATGTAAAATGAAATGATCCGCTGGATGTGTAATTAACTTATTATTTTTCACAATAAAGAAATTGGAATGACACCCTTCAGTCACAATGCCATCCCGTACTAATATTGCTTCTTGATATCCTTGTTCATTTATTTTGTTTTTGATCATAATATTAGGAAGCAAATTTAAAGATTTTATATGGCAAAACTTCCACCTGATGTCCTCTTCTACTGTTACCTTAATCCCTGCCTCCATTGAAGCAACTGGTCTTGGGAACGAAACAAGATTTGCAAAATATGTCGGTTGTAAATCTGATTCATATACATGATTGCGCGGTTGTGCACCTCTTGATATTTGTAAATATACATTCCCATCTTCTTGAAATTGATTTTTTTCAATCATTTGATATAACTCTTCTACTAATTCTTCCTTCGTAAATGGTGGAATTAGTTTTATTTCTGCCATAGAGTTAAAGAATCGTTCTAAATGTAAATCTAATAAATGAGGCTTGCCATCGTATAGTCTAAATACTTCATAAATACCATCACCAAATTGGAAACCGCGCTCTTCTAATGCGACCATCGGCTGTTCTTCCTTCGTATTAATCATTCTCCCATTAAACAAGATCCAATCTTTATGAGTAGCTTTCATTCTTCCCCACTCCTTTATCACATGATTGATTTTATTGTACAACTTATGTCACCCCGAAAGAAGGAATTTTCTGTATTTTCACAAACAAAAAATACATCACTTCGTAAAAGTGATGTATTTTATCATTTATTTAAGGAAATATTTTTCAATATCATCTAACATAAGGTTCGCAGCTTTAATACCGCCTGCTGTATTCCAGATTACCTCATCTACTTGGAATACTTTATTATTTTTAGAAGCCTGTAGTTGCTTAAAGAGTGGATCTTCTGTCCATTCCTTTGCTAACGAATTTCCTTCATTATTCTTATCTGCATCTTTATCAGACGTGAAATAGAATAAGTAGTCTCCGTCCATATTTGGAATTTGCTCTTTTGTAATTCCTTTTATCGCAAAATCATCTTTATCTTGTAATGGTGGTCGTTTAAACCCAATATCATTTAACACAACTCCCGAGAATGAGTTTTTTTGATAAATACGAACATCACCTGGCACGAAACGAATAATAGAAACTTTAGAATTCAATTTATCGCCTAACTTCTCTTTCATTCCTTCAATACGTTTTTTATAATCATCAAGAGCTTTATGCCCTTCTTTTTCTTTATTTACAGCTTTTGTATAAAGCGTAAAGTTTTCTTTCCAATCACCGCGTAATGTTTCTGCATAAACAGTTGGTGCGATTTCTTTTAGCTGATTATATATTTTTTCGTGACGCATTTTATTTCCGATAATTAAATCTGGCTTAAGCTTCATTACAGCCTCTAAATTAATATCACGTTCAGTTCCTACAACTTCCGTATTTTTTAACTCTTTCGCTACATGAGGATACCATTCATCACCAGCACGTGGTTTTGTAGTCCCCACTGGAGTTACGCCCACAGCTAGAAGAGCCTCTGCACCTTCATTCGTTAAAACAACAACTTTTTTAGGTGTACCATTTACTGTCGTTTCGCCCATTGCATGCTTTACCGTATATGAATCTTTTGCTTTCGCTGATATATCATTTTCCTTTTTCTCTTCTTTACTACATCCTGCAATTACAACCATGAGTATCATAATGCAGAATATAATTAGTTTTTTAGTATGTATCATATGTCCTCCCTAGATGAAATCGATTATCATTAACAATTAAAGATTAATGTATCCTACATACATTGTCAATGTATATCAGAAAACTTTTTTAATATATACTATTTAGATTCTATCCGCTTTTCTAATGTTTCTTTTTAAAACATAGTGCATAAGTATGAAAATAAATGTTGTTATTAAAATGCGTACCCTTGTTATACATAACAAAGATACGCATCCATATTGCATTATCATTTTAATTGCTAATATTGAGTATACTTAATATAAGATGGATCATTATATACCCACTGCTTTCCACCAAGGTTTAACCAACCATTTTCATTTATATATACTAAATAAGATTCTGGAGAATTTAATTGGCGGATAACTGCAGATGTAGTTGATGGACCACTTCTTAAATTTACATTCATCCCTTGTATATATGCAACCCCAATCGGACTTCCATCACTATTACTTGTCTTTACAAAATTAATGTAAGAAGGATCATTATACACCCATTGTCCATTCCCCAAAGCTAACCACCCGTTACTTTCCTGATATACAACGTAAGATTCTGGAGAATTTAATTGACGAATAACTGAGGAAGAAGTTGATGGACCATTTCTTAAATTTACATTTTTCCCAAGGATATAAGCGATTCCCTTCGTTTGAGGTGTCGGTTGTGGGTTAGGAGGTTGTGGATTTGAAGCTACTCCAAAAATAGCCGCTATTCCATTCGCATACGCTTGACTTAGATCTTCAATAAATTGTGGATTTTTTAATAAATTTGCATCAAACGTTGTATCAATAAAGGCAGTCTCAGTTAAAATTGCATCCATTGTGGTTTCTCTTAATACCGCATAATTTTCTTTTTTTGCTCCTCGATCACGAAGACCGTATTTTGTTAATACAGGATTTACTGCTGTATGCATCTTTTGTTGCTTTGCATATGCAGTGCTGCTGTTGGATAACGCATTATAAATATAGCTTTCAAAACCTGTACCCCCGCCGCTATTAATATGAAATGAAATAAAATAATCCGCACCAAAAGCATTGGCAATATTAGCACGTTCCGATAAAGAAATAAACACATCACTATCACGTGTCATTTTAATTGTAATTGGGTAATTTACCGTTAAAATGTCTCGAACGCGTCTAGCAATTTGAAGTGTTAAGTTTTTTTCTACTAAACCATTACCAACAGCACCAGAATCATATCCACCGTGCCCTGCGTCTATAACAAGTTTCATTTTATTGCCCCGCCCCTTTCTTGTAATATGTTTGCATTGCTACTCGTCCTATTTTATGTGAAATGTACAAGTTCTGTTACAATTACAAATAAAAAAAACGCCTTATGTAAGGCGTTTTCTATCATCTTGCTTTAACCAATTTAAAATAAATATATACGATTGATAGTGAACATAACGTATGCAAAATAAAATAAATAAAAGTGTTATTCCAGCACCACTATAAAGTAAACCGAACTTTAAAAAAACATTCACAAGTGGTGGAAAGTTCATTAGATTTTGTAATGTACTAAGCATACAAAACATAATGAAAAAGACAGGGACGTATTGTAATTCATACGGGTTTTTTTTCTTACTCATTCTTTTCCGAATGAGTATATGACATAATTCTGCTACTATAAAGCACCCTCCAATTAATACAAGACCAGAAGTCATCGTCATACATCCACCTGCCTTATATTTATTTTATCGCATAAGTAATCATCGTTATATTTTCTTTACATACTCTTCATCTTCTGAAGTAAAACCAAAACTCTCTATGAAAGACTTCGCCTTTTCTGTTAATTCCTCTTGTAGCACTTTTATTTCTTTCACATTTCTTTGTTTCATCATTTCTTCAAATGTAAAATACGTATTTGCACCATAACCGTAACCTTGGTAATCAAAATGAATAATTAGCTGTGATAAAACAGCTCGTTCCTCTTGAACACTATAATCTATTACACCAATATATGTATCATCAACTTTCACACAGTACTGTACCTTTTTCTCACCTAAACTATGCGATTTAAACATTTCTTTAACAACGCTTTCATTTTCTACAGTAACTTTCTCAAACGTAATCATATGTCGTCCATCCTTTTACTATTATTGTATCAATAATACTTCCTATTTATGAAAAAAACCTTAAGACCGTATGCGATCTTAAGGTTTTTCTAATTAAACTAAGCTATACGCACGTTTTGTTTCTTCATGGAACTTATTCGTATCGTATTTATGCTCAACATAAATTTGGTGCCATACCATAAACGCAAGGACAGTCCAAATTTTACGGCTATAATCGCCTTTATCTGCACAATGTGCTTCCAGTAAGTTTAATACATACTGTTTGTCGATTAAATGCTCTGTTTTACTCTCGTTTATAATATTGATAGCCCAATCATGCATTTCGTCTTTTAACCAGTGACGAATTGGTACTGGGAATCCAAGTTTTTTACGATCTAATACGTGATCTGGAACGATTCCGCGTGCTGCTTCACGTAAAATAGCTTTCGTAGTTCCGTTAGCAATCTTAAATTCAGTTGGAATTTTAGATGCAACATCGAATACTTCTTTATCTAAGAACGGTACACGAAGTTCTAATGAGTTTGCCATTGTCATTTTATCAGCTTTTAATAAAATGTCACCACGTAACCATGTGAACATGTCAATGTACTGCATTTTGCTTACATCATCATAATCTTTAATCTCGTTATACAATGGTTTCGTGATATCCATATAGTTAACACTTTCATTGTAATACTTCATTAATTCAACTTTCTCTTCTTCACGGAAGATTTTCGCGTTTCCATAGTAACGCTCTTCAATTGGCGTACATCCACGCTCTAGGAAGCTCTTACCTTTAAATCCTTCTTTAAGAGCACCACTTAATGCTTTTAGAACGCTCTTACCTGGGCTAGGAATGTAAGAGAACATTTTTAGTGAGTTTGGCTCACGATAAATGTTATAACCACCAAATAGCTCGTCTGCACCTTCACCTGAAAGAACAACTGTTACATGCTTACGTGCTTCTTTTGCAACGAAGTACAATGGTACAGCTGCTGGATCTGCTAAAGGATCATCCATATGCCAAATGATTTTTGGGAACTCATCCATAAACTCTTTCGCTGAAATGAATACGTTATGGTTTTTAACGCCTAATTTCTCAGCAGTTTCTTTGGCAACATCAACTTCACTGAAACCACGTTGTTCAAAACCAATAGAGAATGTTAAAAGATTTGGATTCATTTCTCTTGCGATAGAAGCGATAATAGATGAATCGATACCACCAGATAAGAATGAACCTACTGGTACATCACTGCGCATATGCACTTTTACTGAATCGTATAACACATCACGAATTGCTTGGATATGCTCCTCTTTCGTTGCGCTTGAAGCATTGAAATAAGGTTTCCAGTAGCGATGGATCTCCATCTCTTTACCGATTTCTTTTACGAAATAATGACCAGGCTCAATTTTATTAACATCAATTGTTAATGTTTCTGGCTCTGGACCATATTGGTACGTAAAGTAATGTTGTAGTGACGTTGGATTAACTCCTTTATCTTCCATCACATGCATAATACTTTTCTTCTCAGATGCGAAGAATGTAGTATCACCTTGTTGTGCGACGTATAAAGGTTTAATACCGAAGTGGTCACGTGCACCGAAAAGTTTCTTCTCTTCACGATCCCAAATCATAAATGCAAACATACCACGAAGATAGTCTACACATTTTTCTTTCATATGTGCATACAATGCAATGATAACTTCTGTATCAGATTGTGTTGCAAACGTTGCACCTTTTTCAAGTAACATTTCACGTAATTCTACATAGTTGTAAATTTCACCATTAAAAATAATTACATATCGATCATTTTCATAAGTTAGCGGCTGATGTCCTGCCTCTAAGTCAATGATACTTAAACGGCGGAAGCCAAATTGTACATGTTCATCACGAAAATATCCTTCGTCATCTGGACCACGGTGGAAAATCATCGTGTTCATATTTTCAAATTGATGTTTTTCTGTTTCTGAAAACTCTCTAGGGTTTTCACATAAACATCCTACAAAACCACACATACTTCTTACCCTCTTTCGGTTTTCATTCTGTTTCTATACTACTATATCAACCCTATTTATACTAGCATAATCAACTGAATATGGCGACCAAAAACTATAAAAAAATCACTCCATTTCACATTTTTAACAATTTTTTATGAAAACATGAAAACTAGGCACTCACCTTTCTCCGCTTTTGTCATATGATATTGCAAATTGATTTCTAGGAGGGAATACCATGAGTGAAGAAAAAAAAGATTCTTCTCGCCCACCGGTTCGTAATTACTTAAAGCAAATTGATGATTTCTTCGAGCAAACACCTCTTCGCAATGTAATCGCTGATTTAAATCATTTTTTCCAAAAAGGAAACCGTTTATTAACATTCCCTGTAGATTTATATGAAGTTGGTGAAGAACTCGTTGTTACAGCTGAACTACCAGGTATACAAAAAGAGCAAATTCAAATTGAAATACAAAGTGAATACTTAAAAGTCTCTGTAAAAGAAGAAATACTCGAAGAAGAAGAAGAAACATCCCATAACTATTATCGCCGGGAACGTTCCATTTCAGAAGCATCAAGATTGATTAAGTTGCCGTATTCAATTAATAAAAAAGCAGCAAAAGCTTCTTATCAAAACGGCGTATTAGAAATTCGGGCGCCGAAACTTCCCCAACAACATGACATTTTATCCATAGACTAATGCAAAAAAAATAAGGGTGCATAGCACCCTTATTTTTAATCCACTAATCGCTTCATATCACGTATAATGTCTTCATATGGCGTATTACTAATTCCACTATACTTTTTCATTACTTTTCCGTTTTGATCAATTAAATAAAATGATGTACCATGCATGACCTGACCATTCTCCGGCTTATCTACAAGTGATTGGAAATTATCTTTTGAAAACTTCGTAATATCTTCTAACGAATATCCCGTTAATAAATTCCAGTTACTAGTATCCTCTGTAAACTTTTGAATAAAAGCTTTCAGATTTTCCGGCTTATCAAGGTCTGGATCTACACTAAATGAAACAAACTGAACGTCTATCTTCTCTTCTTTTGCCATCTTTTGCAGCTTGGCCATATTTGCAGTCATTGGTGGACAAACTGTTTGACAATTTGTGAACATAAAATCTGCAACCCAAACTTTCCCTTTTAAATCTTTTGTACCAAATTGCTTTCCATCTTGATTTGTAAATTGGAAAGTTTCTAAATCCCAATTTAATGGTTTACGAAGCTTTGAACCTGATTCACTACATCCAGCAAGTACAAAGAGACAAAATACAACCATAAGACCAATTATTTTTTGATAACGCTTCATTTATAAACCTCTTTTCTCTATCCTAAATTTAAATAGGTTATGTTTATAATAACAAAAGTTAACACTACGAGAAAATTGTTTACTACATTTGTTCACGAAATCGTACGAATTTACGTATGTTACGTCTTTATTTCAAGCGAATTACTAGACAAAATATATTTTTTTACTATTATTTCTATAAATAGAATTGATAAAACTAATTTTATTGTTACTTTTGTAAATACCTCTCCCTATTTTTTAACAATTCCTTAAACATTAATCCATGTTTTACACTGTATTCCTTAACAACATTTCGGTACAATACAAATACAACGATTGTAAATGAGGTGATGTTCATGGCAAAGCGCTATGAAAATATGGATAATGTTAGTACAAAAAAATCAATTCGCTCTTTTTTACGCTGGCGTAAAGAACGAAAGCAAAACAAAAAAGATTTTTCTTTCTTAGTAGAACAATCACCCGTTAAACAAAGTGCATTTTTGCAAAGTAATGTAAAAAAAACGACTGTCACATGGATTGGGCATTCTACTTTTCTTATCCAAACGAATGGACTTAATATATTAACAGATCCAGTATGGGCCAATAAATTAAAGCTAGTTACAAGACTTACAGAACCTGGACTCTCTATAGAAGCACTGCCTAAAATTGATATTGTCCTTATTTCACATGGTCATTATGATCATTTAGATTTTTCAACTCTTCGTCAGTTGAATGATGATGTTCTATATCTTGTACCTATCGGATTAAAAAAATTATTTACTCGTAAGAAATTTAAACATGTAGAAGAGTATAAATGGTGGGAAAGTACGATAATTAACGAAGTTTCTTTTCACTTCGTACCTGCTCAGCACTGGACGAGAAGATTCTTATTTGATATGAATACGTCTCACTGGGGCGGATGGATTATTGATAATGAAACGACTATGGAAACCATATATTTTTGTGGCGACAGTGGCTATTTCCAAGGTTTCAAAGAAATCGGTGAACGCTTTTTAATTGATATTGCTCTTATGCCCATTGGCGCTTATGAACCAGAATGGTTTATGAAAGTATCTCATGTTTCACCCGAAGAAGCTGTGCAAGCTTATTTAGATTTAAACGCTACGCATTTTATACCGATGCATTACGGAGCTTTTGCACTCGCCGATGAAACACCTCGTGAAGCAATAACTAGACTTCGAAATAATTGGAATTTGCGCATGTTACCATGGGAACAACTGCATGTACTCTTTTTAGGCCAAACTTTTATTTATAGTAACGCAACAAATGATAAGCAAGTAAATGAAAAAATTGAAACTTTACATGTGTAACGTAACGACTGATTTTCTATATCCAACATATAATATAGAAAATCCTATAATGAAATTTTAATCAGTGGGAGTTTCTTTATCCCCACTGATTATTAACCTTCACCAATCGGGCTTTTACGGACAGCCCGCCACCTAACTTCTTTGCTCCAGCTAAATTTTGAGGTGGGAGTTTTACTGTCCGCAAATAGCAGGATAAAGGGTGTTATCTATGAATGAATATTTACAGACTCGCTATATCATTAGCGGTAGTGCCTGTATAGCTCTTCTTATTTCTTACTTTCTATTTACATAAAAAAGCTACTTGAAATATATTTTCAAGTAGCTTTTTTATTACTCTGCTAAATACATAAATCCGATTGCACCTGGACCTGTATGAGTACTAATTATAGGCGTTGTATAGAAAATTTCTGATTGAGCAAACCCACTCACTTTTTCAACCGCCGCTTTCATACTTTCAGCTAAAGGAATTGCTTTCGCATGCGGAATTGCAACAGCCTTTACAACTTTTCCAGCTGTATCTTGCTCAAATAACTTAGCTAATGTTTTTACAATTTGGCCTTGGCTACGAACTTTCGTTACAGGATTATAAACACCGTCTTCAAGACTAGCAATTGGCTTTATATTAAGTAGCGAACCGATAAACGCTTTTCCTTTACCGATACGTCCACCCTTCACTAAGTTTTCTAATGTATCTACTACTACATATAAACGAGTATTCTTTCTTACTTCATCTACACGTTTTAAAATTTCTTCTAGTGAGCGTCCTTCATTTGCCATTTTTGCAGCTTCAATTACTTGATATGCTAAAGCATGTGTAATAAATTGAGAATCAACAACTGTTACTTTTGTATCGGTCATTGATGCAGCACTATTTGCAGTTGCTACAGTACCACTCATTCCACTTGTCATATGAATGGAAAGTACTTCGCTTCCATCTTCACCTAACTTGTCATACATTTCTACAAATGTACCCATTGCTGGTTGTGATGTTTTTGGTAGTTCCTCTGATTTAAGCATTTCTTCAATAAATTCATCTGGTTGTAGATCAACGCGATCTAAATATGTTTGTCCATTTACAGAGATTGATAATGGTAGAACATGAATGTCATACTTCTCGATTACCTCTTGTGATAAATCTGCTGTTGAATCTGTTACAATTTTAATTTTTTGCATATTATATTCTTCCCTTTCCAATACGCTCTCCTTGTTATTATACTAGTATTCCCATTGCTTTCAACAATTTGGAACGAAATTTCATCAAATTAATTATATTTTTATATCTAAAATGAAAAAGACAGAGCTCCTAACCCTGTCTCTACTCTATATCATGCATTTTTTTCAAGAGTATTTGTTTTATATACATTTAAATAATCATTCCACTTCAAACAATTTTGTAAATATTCACGGAAAGAATATGAAAATCTTGGATGTTTTTGTTTTTGAATTTTTGCAATAAATAATTGAAGACGAGACTGAATTAGAAACGATAATGGATGCTGTGCCTGTAGGACAGGGATTTCAAATATTTTAATACAATCCCCTGTTGAATGAGTGAAATAAAAACTTTTCGTAATCACAATATCAATCCTCTTTTTCATTGGATTTTTGAACTTCCTCTACTTTGCGCTGTAAGACGTTGTTTAAAGTGGAGTAAAATCAGACTTATATGATTTCTGTAGTCCTTATGGCTAGAAGATTTATACTCTATTCATCTCCACCTAATCCATCTTCCCGTCCTAAATATCCCTGAGACGGGAACCTCATTACCCATCAATTGTTTAATACATTTAGTATAAGCTTATAAAAGCGCAAAGTTTGTCTAAATTTTGGAGATTCTATAATTTTTTTCTTCTATATATTGTATACGTTTATAGCTATAGTATAACAAATAAATAAAAAAGTGCCTTTATAACGAGGCACTTTTCGACTGCATTTCTTCTCTTTTCTTTTTTCTCTTACTAACAACCTTTGATAAAGCAATACTTACTTCATAAATACAAATAAGCGGCACCGCAACTAAACTATGAGATAAAAAGTCAGGCGGTGATATGCAAGATGCAATGATAATCAACGCTACGTAAGCATACCTTCTTATTGTTATTAAAAATTCCGCCGTAAGTATTCCAATACTAGTTAAAAACATTACAACGACTGGCAATTCAAAAATCACAGCAAATGGAACTGTTAAATTAAGTACAAAATGAAAATACTTTTCTGTCGTAAACATCGTATTAAACATTTCATTACCTATAGTAGTTAAAAAGTGAAATAGAAACGGCATTACAATAAAGTATCCAAAACATAAACCTGCGATAAATAATATAGACAATACCGGTATATACATTATTGTCATCTTTTGTTCATTTGGATGTAAACCCGGTTTTACAAATAACCAAATTTGTATAGCAGCAAAAGGAATTGTACAAACGATAGCAAATACTGTAGCAATCGAGAAAAAAATCCACAATACATCACTTGGACCGAGAACAGTTAATTTCATTGGTAAATCTTTTACAAGCCAAAAATAAATATCCTTTGTAAAAGTAAATCCAATAATTAAAAATAGTACAAAGGATAACACCGTATATATTACTCTTTTTCGAAGCTCAACAATATGTTCTACTACGCTCATTTCCCGATCTTCCATCTCGTTCACCACACTTTATTTATCCATTACAAGGAAAATACATTACAGTTTTTCTTTCTTTTCCTTTTCTTGAAATGCGTCATCTGTCAATTCTTTCGTTGATTTTTTAAACTCTTTTAACGTTTCCCCTAAAGCCTTCCCGATTTCCGGCAATTTTTTAGGTCCAAATAAAATGAGTACTGCTACTAAAATTAAAATTAACCCTGGAAAGCCAATATTTGAAAACATTTCCCCATCCCCTTTATTAGTAGTTTACTTGTCCTACTATTACATAATTTTATTTTGTCAAAAAAGTTTGAAAACGTCAACAAATCCATTACCTTTTGTCAAAAAAATTCAAAAATATAATCAATTATACAAATTTCATTTTCTATTGCTCTTGTGTATGATATGGTAAGGGAAATGACATATTATTTTATGATAGTAGAAAGGATTTGCATTATGACTGAAAAAATGACACGAATGACCCAATTTGTAAAAGAAGAAATTGCAAATGCAATTACACATGGTATCGGTGCCATTTTAAGCATCCCTGCCTTAATCATATTGATTATTCATGCTTCTAAGCACGGTACCGCATCAGCTGTAGTCGCATTTACTGTTTATGGTGTAAGCATGTTCTTACTGTACTTGTTTTCAACATTGCTACATAGCATTCATCATCCTAAAGTAGAAAAAATATTTACTATTTTAGATCATTCAGCCATTTACTTATTGATTGCTGGCACGTATACTCCTTTTCTACTTATTACACTTCGTGGCCCATTAGGATGGACGTTGCTTGCTATAATTTGGACACTTGCAATCGGAGGTATCGTCTTCAAAATCTTCTTTGTACGTCGCTTTATAAAGGCATCAACTTTATGTTACATCATTATGGGCTGGCTCATAATCGTTGCCATTAAACCACTTTATGAAAATCTAACTGGACATGGTTTTTCACTACTTTTAGCAGGTGGAATTTTATATTCTGTCGGAGCTATATTCTTCCTTTGGGAAAAGCTACCTTTCAACCATGCCATATGGCACCTGTTCGTTTTAGGTGGTAGTACGATGATGTTCTTCTGTGTACTCTTTTATGTCTTACCTACAGCATAATAAAAAAGGTTTCAGCTTACTATAAGCTGAAACCTTTTTTATTACTTATGTAATTGTGATGCGATAACTTCCTGTGTATGCTTCGTTAATTCTTTAATATCCATATTCGCATACTCTTCAGGTGTAATCGGCTTAGAAATTGTTACTGTTGCATGAGCTGACTTCATACGATTTCCATTCGCTTCAAACATCTTATATGTACCATCTAACGTTACAGGTAAAATTGCTACACTTGATTTTACTGCAAGATGGAAACTACCAGCCTTAAACTCTCCAACTTCGCCACCTTTACTTCTCGTTCCTTCTGGGAAAATTACGATAGAATGTCCATTCTTTAATAGTTCGATTCCATCTTTAATTGCTTTAAGAGATTGACGACGATCGCTACGATCCATAAATACACAATTCATAAGTTCCATCCAAGTTGGTACAACTGGGAACTTTTTAATCTCTGCCTTTGACACGAATCCAATTGGTTTATTTAAGTAACCTAGTAAAACAGGGATATCCATATTACTTTGGTGATTACTTACAACTAGTACCGGCTTGTCTTTCGGAACATTTTCAAGCCCTTTCACTTCTACTGTCCCTCCAGCTACACGTACCATTTTCTTACCAAACCAATTTGTCGTTTTATACACAGCATTATCTTTTTCTTTTGGCGCCATCGTATTTACTTGTCTTTTAAGACGCCACATTCTCGGTGTAATCGCAATTACAATTAAAATTAAATAAAAGATTTTAAAAAACGTTTGAATCATACAGAACCCCCACCTATTATCATTCCGACCTTCATTATACTAGACAAACGAAGGAAAAAGAAGAAAAAAAGTCCAAACAGCAAGTGTTTGGACTTTTTAAGCATTCTATATTAGAAACGTTTTGCTAATTCACGAGCATTAGCAATTGCCGCTTCTTTAATTTCTTGTGCTTTTTCAGGGTTTGCATTCATACCCTCAACTGCAATATAATCAGTATCATTTACACCGACAAATCCTAATACAGTTTTTAAATGATTGCGTCCGAAGTCTACAGCTGCGTATGCTCCTTCAGAATATACGCCACCTGTTGCTTGAATGTGAAGTGCTTTTTTACCTTCTAATAAGCCGACTGGACCATTTTCAGTATATTTGAATGTTTTACCTGCGATTGCTACGTTATCTAAGTATGCTTTTACTACTGGTGGATAGCTAAAGTTCCACATTGGAGTTACGAATACATAACGATCTGCATGCATAAATGTTTCTAAGTTTGTGTTCATTGCTGCTACTTTTTGTTGTTGAGCTTCCGTTAAAGTTTCAAAGCCTTCACCTGCTGCAAATTTACCCCAAGCAGCAAATACATCTGCATCGATTGCTGGTACAGTAGTATTGAATAGATCAATTGTTACAACTTCGTCTTGTGGATGCTCGTTTTTATAAGCCTCGATGAAAGCTTCCCCTACTGCCATTCCGAAAGAACCTTCTGCTGAATTTGGATTTGCTGTGATAAATAGTACTTTTGTCATTGTATTCTCTCCCTTTTTTCTCTTTATCTTCAATTCAAGATTTGTTTTTTAAAAGTTAATAACTTACCTTATGTAAGTATAATACAAAAAGTTTTATTCAATGTCAATAAAAAATAGCTACTTTTTTTTCGTAAGTTAATGATTTATTTTGTTTCTCTAAAATTTAGTATACAGATATTAAGACTTCTCATACAAAAAGGCTACCTCTATAAATTATAGAGATAGCCTTTTATTACATATTATTTTTGAAAAACATGCTTTACTTTTTCAGCTGGAATGTTACTTCCACCTCTACTTTTTACATCTTCAATCATCATTGTAATGACCATATCTGGCGAATTCAAATCAAATGCAGCGAACCAGCCTAGTTCTTTTCCTTCGGCTTCTTTAGATACTTTTAATTCCGCTGTACCTGTTTTTCCAGCAAGAGTCATTCCATCAATCTTAGCAATTTTCCCTGTACCATCCGGATCATTAATTACTTTCGTCATAGCAGTTTTTAATATATCCTGATTTCCTTTAGAAATTACATTTTCTTTCCAAGCTTTTGGTTGTTTATCTGTTTTAATAATATACGGTGATGGAATCATTCCATCATTTACAATTGGCGCATACGTTAAAGCTAAATGAAGAGGAGTCATTAATACTTGTCCTTGTCCATATCCTGTATCTGCCATTTGAATATCATTTTTAATACCGTCATTTGCAATTTTAGAAGCAGGGAATCCATATTCAATTGGTAGTTTCTCATCGAATCCGAATTTTTTCGCTTCACTCATAAACTTGTCTTTTCCGATTTTCAAAGCTTCTTGTGCGAAGTAAATATTATCCGAGTATTTCATCGCCTTATCAAAATCAATCGGATTTGCATCTTTCACACGCGTTACATAATAATTACCCCAAGAAGAATCTTTTGTCCATTTTAATCCTTCAATTTTCAACTCTTCTTTTGGATCGATTGTTTTCGTTTCAAGACCAATTGCAGCTGTAATTGGTTTAAATACAGAACCTGGTACCGATAATTGTGTAAAGCGATTCGTCATCGGTTTTTTCGGATCATTATTCCAAGCTTCGCGTTGCGCTTTCGATGTTCCTCGTGCAATTAAATTAGGATCATATGCTGGACTACTTACTAGTGCAATTGTTTCTCCACTTTTCGGATTGATTGCTGCACTTGAACCAGCTTCGCCCTTCATTTCATTATACGTTTTTTCTTGAACAGTACTATCAATAGTTAAAGTTACATTTTCTCCATCAACAGCATCTGTTTTTGCCAAGTTTTTAATTTCTTTTCCTTGCGCATCTTCTACAAAGACACGGCCACCTTTTTTACCGCGTAGCTTTTCCTCTAATACTTGCTCTAAACCAGCTTTACCAACTGGGTCATCAGCTTGATAGCCTTTCTTTTGTAGCGTTTTTAAATCTTCAGCATTTACCTTTCCAATATAACCAGTCAGATGAGCTGCCGCTTCCCCTAACGGATATGTACGAACATTTACAGGTTTTGTTGAAACACCTGGTAAATCAATGTACGTATTTTGCGTTGCCCCTTCAGGCAAAATTCCAATTGGTACGAGATACCCTGGTTTTACCCATTTAGCAGCTAATTTTTGATCAATTTCTTCTACAGACATATTTAATAACTTCGCTACTGTTTCTTTCGTTTGCGGAGCAGTATCGCCTAACTTTTCAGGAATCAATCCGATTTCAGAAGCTTTCCCATTTGTTGCAAGACCTTTTCCATTACGATCGTATATTTCACCACGTTTTGGCTGTGTTGTCTGCATACGCACTTTACTATCTTTCGTCATGCCAGGGAAAATAAAATCAGGAGTCCAATCTATTTTCCAAGATTCTTTATCTCCATCTTTTTCTTTCACCATTTTTGCTTCATGGCCAAAAGTAATTTTACCACCAACTGTATCCATGCTTACTTTAAAAGGAACAGGGCCTTCATCTTTTTTATCTTCTTTTACTTCCCCTGTTTCTACCTTTAAGTCTTTCACTTCGATACCAGAATAAATTTTTTCATATTTCTCAGTAAATTCTTTCTTTGAAATATCTTTTTTTGCATTTTTTGATAGTTGATCATACATATCTGCAAATTTTTGTTTATTCCACGCTTTTACATATGTATCAAACGCTTCTTGTGGTTTTTCTTCTTTACCACATCCAACTAACATGAATGTTAAGCAAAGAAAAAGAATCCCCCATATCTTTCTCAATCGATTCTCCTCCTCTTTCTATATTAGTACTTTTGAAAATTTTAGCATTTTTACATGCTACCTATCATTATAGCACTATCGAATCTCATCTATAAACTTATATTGGTGAATATAAATAAAAAGATTGATGCGAATTCTCACATCAATCTTCTTTATTATTGTTGTTTCTCATATACGTGGTAATAATACGTATACGGGTTTTTTTCATCTGTTAAACCTTTTTCTACAAAAATCTCTTTCCAATTTGTCATATCCATTTCTGGGAAGAATGTATCTCCTTCAAATGCATAATGAATTTTTGTTATATACAACTTGTCTACGTATGGTAAAAAGAGATCGTAAATTTGCGCTCCGCCAAAAATAAAAATCTCTTCTTCATTTTTACATAGTTCGAATACTTCTTCTACAGAATGAACAACTTCACATCCTCCAACGTGATATCCTTCATTACGAGTTACAATAATATTACGTCTTCCAGGCAGCGGTCTACCAATCGCTTCATAGTTCTTTCTTCCCATAATAAGCGGGTGACCCATCGTTGTTTTCTTCACGTATTGTAATTCACTCGGTAAACGCCAAGGTAAATTATTATCTTTACCAATTACTCTATTTTCGTCCATTGCGACCATAAATGAAACAATCATTTTTTCATCTCCTCTACAATTATACTGCAACCGGTGCTTTAATTGCTGGATGCGGATCGTATCCTTCAATCGTTAAATCTTCCATTTCAAAATCGAAAACAGATTTCACATCTGGATTTAATGTAAGTTTCGGGAACGGACGTGGTTCACGTGCCAATTGCTTTTCTACTTGTTCAAAATGATTTGTATAAATGTGTGCATCACCAATTGTATGAACAAATTCCCCTACTTCAAGACCACATTCGTGTGCAATTAAATGTGTTAGTAGTGAATAACTTGCGATGTTAAATGGTATTCCAAGGAATATGTCACCACTTCTTTGATATAGCTGACAAGAAAGCTTTCCGTCCGCTACATAAAACTGGAATAATGTATGACAAGGGGGTAATGCCATACTTGGTACGTCTTCAGGATTCCAAGCAGAAACGATTAAACGACGTGAGTCTGGTGTTTTTTTAATCATTTCAATTACATCTTTTAATTGATCAAGTGTCTCACCAGCTGTCGTTTTCCAAGCTCGCCACTGTTTACCGTAAACGTCTCCTAAATAACCATATTTATTTGAGAAATCATCATCTTCTAAAACGTTCTTTTTAAACAATTCCATCTGCTCATCGTACTGTACTTTAAATTCTTCATCTTGTTGTGAGCGAAGACCAAAATCCGTCATGTCAGGACCAGTATACTCATCACTTTCTACCCAGCTCTTAAACGCCCATTCATTCCAAATATTATTATTATGCTGCAATAAATAGCGAATATTTGTATCACCTTTCATAAACCAAAGTAGTTCACTTGCTACAAGGCGAAATGGTACTCTTTTTGTCGTTAATAAAGGAAATCCTTTACTCAAATCAAAACGCATTTGATATCCAAATACAGATACAGTTCCTGTCCCTGTACGATCTTCTTTCTTCGTACCATGTTCCATTACATGGCGGCATAAATTTAAGTATTCATTTTCAGCATGTTTCATATGTAGGAAAACCTTCTTTCAATCGTATATGCAATTTATCATAACATGAAAAATGGTAAATTTAATAATCCTAATTAATAAAATTTCTTCCGCTAATTCTTACAAAATTATTAACTTTCCAAATTTAAAAAGGTTTTCATTTTCTATTACCGAAAGTATAGTGCGGTAGAACAAAATTTATATTTGGAGGTTAGAAGTATGTCTAAAATTGAAACGCCTGTTATGACTTCTTTACAAACAGCGGTTGAAAAAATGATGAAGGATTTAAATGTTCCTGGTGCTGCTGTAGCTGTTATAAAAGACGGTGAAGTTATTATTTCAGAAGGTTTCGGCTATCGTAATATAGAAACAAAAGAGGCTGTTACACCGAATACTCGATTCGCAATCGGTTCCTCAACGAAAGCGTTTGGCACACTTTCATTAAGCTTGTTAGCACAGCAAAAAAAGTTTAATTGGGATACCCCTATCCAGTCTTATATACCTAACTTTACTTTATCTGAACTACTTGCTAGCTCACAAGTTACAGGACGAGATTTAGCTTCTCATCGAACTGGAGTGAGTCGTCATGAGGCTCTTTGGTACAGTTCTTCGTTATCTCGAAAAGATCTCGTTGAAAAAATAAAACATTTACCACTTGATGCACCGTTCCGGACTGCATTTCTATATAACAACTTAATGTATGCAACAATTAGCTACATTGTTGAAAACATTACAAATCAAACGTGGGAGCAATACACTACAGAACATATTTTAGAACCTTTAAATATGAGACATACAAACTTCTCTGTTAACGATTCACAAACTACAGATGATTATGCTTTACCTTACATTGAAAATGACGGTGAAATAAAAGCAGTTCCATTCCGCAACATCGATACAGTCGGCGCTGCTGGGTGTATTAATTCTACAATTGAAGATATGGCAAATTGGGTACTTCTCCACTTAAATGAAGGAAAATTTGGAGATCATGAATTAATCTCCTCTGAATTATTACAACAAATGTATACACCACACAATTCAATTCCAGACCAACCGGTTTTATCACTCCCTGAATCTCCATTAAATAGTTACGGCCTTGGTTGGTTTATTAGCGCTTATCGTGGTAAAAAAGTGATTCATCATGGCGGTAATATCGATGGATTTTCAGCGCTTGTTTCATTCATACCAATAGAAAACATAGGCCTTGTCATTTTAACGAATGCTGGAGGAACATTACTTCCTACTTATCTGGCTAATCAAATTTATGATGAATTACTTGAATTTGAATCCATTGATTGGCATAAACGTGCTGTAGAAGATACTGAAAAAATGAAGGAAATGATGAAAGAAGCAACTGAATCCCTCCCTGAACAAATTAAAGGGACTACACCTTCGCACAAGTTAGAGGACTATACTGGTACTTTTGAACATCCTGCATATGGAACATTACAAGTATACAAACGCGATGATTCGTTATATGTACAATTTATGGAAATGGATATTCAATTAGGGCATCATCATTACGACATCTTCTCTGCAAAAGTTGACTTATTCCAAATGAAAATGAGTTTATTATTCGCTTATGAAATGAATATAAGAGGTGAATTCCCATCCCTTCAGTTACATGTACCAGCCACATTAAGTACTCAGCCACTTACATTTAAGAAAATTAAATAAGTATTTTGATGGTAAAAAATAAAGGTAGGTGCGAATCACACCTACCTTTTCTATTTCATATCAATCTTATCTGGTTGAAACCAACTTGGTTTTGATAACTCAAAGTTTTTATGATCTTCCAATACAATATGAAGACGCTCTAACATATCATCCAACATATGTGGTGCTGTTCTTAATGTCCAGACAACTGATGAGAAAACTGTCATGCCAACGTACACCGCATATAATTTCCAGAACTCCTCTGGTATTCTCCTATTAAAGTATCCTTCTATTTGTCCGATTGAATACGGAATACTAATGTCCCTTGCAAATAGTGCAATTTTCACGAAATCATGCAGTGGATCGCCCCAGTCATAACCATTAAAATCAACTACACCTACATATTTCCCATCCCGTACAATTATATTTTCTAAATGAAAATCATCGTGTTGAAATCGATTTGGGCGATCCTTTACATACATTTCATTTTCATCTATAAACTTAATAATCTTATCATCATTTTTTATTTTTATTCCGCATGTTTTGTATGCTTCTACATATTTACTATGTTTTTTCATTGCTCTTTCATGCCATGGAAGTATATCATTAGGAGCTTCATATGTATGCATTTTTGCTAAATCTTTTCCTGCCTCTATGCCAATATCATATTGTTCTTTTGGTGAATACGTAGGCAATAGCTTCTTCGCATCTTCCCCTTCTAAATATGAAAAAATACTATAGCATACACCTTCTTCCAATATACCTATTTCAATTGGCCTTTGTACCTGTACGTTACGTTTTACCATTTCATTTAAAATTTGAAACTCTATTTTCTTTCTTTCATACTCTTTTATATCTCCTGTCCGAAATAAATATTTTTCATTATTTGCATTCGTAATTACATATTTCTTATCTGGAGAGAAACCTTTAGAAATTTCTTCAATATTCGCTGCATCTTTTACAATTTGTATATTGTTTTGCCGTGCTGTAATTATCTTCATATCTATTCCCCTTATATTTCTGCATTTGGTGTATAGGCTACTTCTACAATAAATCCATTCGGATCGTAAAAATCAATCGTATAGTACCCTTCTGAATAATGATTCATTTCAATTAGACTACGTATTACCTTCACTTTCGTACTAGAAAGAAAATCTACTACTTCATCAACTACTTCTCTATGAATAGCTTGATAACAAATATGTCTAGGACCTAACGTCCTTACGATTTCCTCATCTACTTCTTTAAATTATATTTCACTTTCTCCCGTGCTATATGCTACTTCATTTAATCTTCTCCATCCAATTATTGAAAACAGCTTACTATAAAAAGAAATGGATTCCTCTAAATTTGCTACTCAAAATTCAATATGATGAATACACTCCTTGTACTACTTGCACAATTTCCATCGGCTTATGAACCATATAATCGGGTGCGTCTTTTTTCACTGTTTCAATAACATCATATCCCCAAGATACCCAAATTACATTCACCCCAGCCTTTTTACAAGCTGCTACATCTCGCTGTTCATCACCAATGTATAACATATCTTGCTCTGTTATCTTTTTCGATTTTAAAAATCTTTTTATCATTTTATCTTTACCAAACAAATTTTTAGAACAATACACTTCTTGAATATTTTCGATACCATTATTGTGCAAAAACGCCCGAATATGCTCTTCTGAGTTAGATGATATGACCGCAATACCGTATCCTGTTTTATGTAGTTCATCTAATACATCCTTCATCCCATGAAATAAAACAAGATTTTTTATAGCAGGCTGATACAATTTATAAAATTCCAAAGCTAATATCGGTAATTTATACAGTGGTACATCGAGTTGTTTACATCTCTCTGTCATCGTTAATTTACGTAAATGTTCAATTTCGTCTTCCTTTACTGCTTTATACCCATGTTTTTCAGCAAGTTGATTATAAATCGGTACAAATATATTTTGTGAATCTACTAATGTGCCATCAAAGTCAAAAACAATATATTTTTGCATCTCCATACTCCTTTTGCTTCTTTTTTCTAAACCTATGTTATTCAACAACATAGTTGTCTGTCCCTTCTATAAAAATAAAAAAGAACAAGATTTTCTCTTGTTCTTTTTAAGACAACCATTTCGGCGGTACATTCGTATTCCAATAAATATTTCCTAACTCATGATGTCCAGAGTATCCATCATCAAAACGGTGATAATGGAAATTAAAATAATAACCATCTTGCGGCGGATGATCTCTTCTTACATGGAAACGCAATAAATCATTTCCTGATTTCGTATCGTAGACGTGAAAAATCTTTTCATTATTTCCACCAGCTGGTTTTTGAGAAATCGCTAATGATTGTAGTGAATCTTCTGGTACATCACTAGCAAGCTCAGCAATTGCCTCTTCAATTTTCGGTAATATTACATCTTTAAACTCATCTTCAATTACTGGACCAATTTTAGTACCAAACTTTTGCATCGACTGCTTTTCTGCTTCTTGCATTGCATAAGTAATAAAAGTATCGGTGGTTAACCTGTCATTCGTTTCTTCATATGTATAGGACGTGCTCTCCAAACTTTGTTGCCCAGCTGTGCTCGTAGGCTTGTCCGCAGCTTTGCCATTATCAAGTAATATGGAAGGAGGCGTCACTAAACCAAATGTAAATACGGTAATTAATGCGACTAAGGTTTTTCTAAACCAATTTGGCATTTATGTTCCCTCCCCTTTCACTCATTATTTTTTTATATAACGGTGGTTTCTTCTATTATACAAAATGATTGTAATTTTTGCACTTTACAATTTTGTTAACGTTCACATATTTTTCACTTGAATATGAAATTGTAAGGTTTCATACAATAAAAATACAACAATAATAAGGAGGCGATCAGATGACTTTAGATGTCATGTATTCCGCCGTAAGCATACTCGTTTTAGTATATTTTATTTATCAATGTGTTACAGACTAGAAAAAGAGCCGTCAATGGCTCTTTTTTAATGGTAAAAATACAATCCATACAATTAATAAAATAAAAATAATGCCACCAATCACAGCTGGCAATAAATAAAACTGGGCAAGTATAACTATTCCATACAAAAGTATTGCTGGTAGTAGTAAATAACGATTTGCCTTCCATCTTAACAAAAGTAAGTTCCCTTCATCACAATATAAATGAAGAAACATCTTATTCGTAAATTCATTCCAATAATCACGTGCATAGCGAGAAATTGCAACTACAGCAAATACGAGAACAATAGCTGCAATCCACCTAGGAGTCATAATTATACTTGCAGTACTGATACATACAATTTGAATATAAAATATTCGTGCAGTACTTGTACGGAAAAATTCTTTCAAAAAAGATTCGACAATACGAGAATCAGCTTTTTTTCCTAAAAGTCTTTTAGAGTACGGAAACATCCACGGTTTTTTATTCGAACTACTCGGTTTAGCCGCATGACCACCAACTTGCATAATTCCGCTCGTCCAGCGCATGCTTTCCTCCTTTTCTTTCTCAATTTCTTTAAAAAAGAACTTTTTATAATTCATTTTCGCTTTTACTAATACACTACTTAAGAAAATTACTAAACCGATAAATAGAATTGAATAAAATGGATTTTTATAAATAAAAAATAAACTAATTCCAAAAAAGGACACACTCATAGAAAATACTACATTTTTTACAATCCATAAAACCCATCGTTTCTCCGCATGTACATGAATAAATCTCGTTAACAACGACATCATAAATCGAAATATAGTAAAGAATACCCAAAATAATAGGACTTGTATCTCTGTTACTCCGATACTTTTCATCAACACCGGTAACATAATAACGACTAATATTATATTCGTTATCGCTATTCGAACAAATGTGTACATCATGCCATACTGGACTAATTTTTGCATATGTGTTGCATACGAAATTAAAAATAAACTATCCGCTTGCTCAAAAAATGAACGAACTCCTCTCGGATATGTTACTAGATAAAATGCGAGTAATCCTAATCCGAAATAAATCGTCTCTTCCGTTGATAATTCATTTATCCATAGTGACCTATAATAGATTCCCATAAATATAAGTGCTGGTATAATAATATATAATGCGACTGTCCAATCTGTTACCGAACGTATAGACTTCCACTTCCGCTGAAGCTCATGGCGTAATCTTTTATAAAATTGTTGTTTAATCATGTTGTTCACGCCTTACGATTACATCAAAGCAGTCTAGTAATGAGCTACCCGGCATTTCCGCTAACATTTGAATAGATTCTAAATGTCCATCTGCGACTAATGTACCTTGTGAAATGAGTAAAAATCTTTCACAAATTTTTTCAGCAGTATCCAATACGTGCGTACAAAGTAAAATTCCTGCTCCGCGCTCTTTTTCTTTATATAAATAACTTAAAAACTCTTTCGTAGCTACTGGATCTAAACCGATAAAGGGTTCATCAATGATATAAAAATCTGGCTCAGTTAAAAACGCCAATATTAGCATCGATTTTTGTTTCATACCTTTTGAAAACTTTGATAAATACTCATGTTTATGCTTATCCATTCGAAAAGTATGTAATAATTGTTCCGCTCGTTCTTCCCAGCTTCCCATTTCACTTCCACGAGCAGCCATTAATAATTCAATATGTTCCCAGAGCGTCAAGTAATCATAGTATGTTGGATGTTCTGGCACGTATGCATACGGATTTTTCTTTTCACCGAATGATATTTCACCGTCCATATTTACAAGTAATCCGAGCATCGTTTTTATCGTCGTACTCTTCCCAGCACCATTTGCTCCAATAAGAGCAACTAGTTCACCTTTTTCGATAGAAAAAGCTATATCATGAATTGTTTTTTCGCCTATTTCATATCCGGCTGAGCGGATATTTACTTCTAACATGCATTTCCCCTCTTTCCATTTCCAATACAATCAAGGAAAAGAATAACATATAACTATCTATATATCATTATAAAATATTTATTTTCATAGCAGGAAAAAACATTTTTTAACAGAATATTAAATGTTTGATTACATTTTATTGGGGTGGATAATATGTCTTTTCAAATTCGTGAAGCAACGATAGATGATATAGACGCACTTTGTTCTTTAACGAAAGAATTAAAAGGTTCCTCTATTTCCTATGAAGATATGAACAATCGATTACAATTCGTACAAATGAGTCCGTTTGATTTTTTATATGTTTACGAGGAAGAAGAAGCTATATTTGGATTACTTGGATTTCGTATACGTGAAAATTTAGAAGATGTAACACGTTATGGAGAGATTTCAATTATTAGCGTCGATTCTAACATACGACGGAAAGGCATTGGACAAGTATTGATGGATTATGCAGAGCAATTAGCAAAGAAACATAATTGCATTGGCACATGGCTAGTTAGTGGAACAAAAAGAGTAGAAGCTCATCCTTTTTACAAAAAATTAGGATATGCAGTAAATGGCTACCGATTTGTAAAACATTTTTAAACTACTTATAATTGAAGGGACTATAACTATGACAAACATTAAAGCAATTTTCATTGATCGTGACGGTACAATTGGTGGTGACACTACAATACATTATCCAGGATCTTTTACATTATTTCCATTCACAAAAACATCCTTGCAAAAACTAAAAGCTAAAAATATAAAAATTTTCTCTTTCACAAATCAACCTGGTATCGCAGATGGAATAGCAACTGTAGCCGATTTTGTACAAGAATTAGAAGGCTTCGGTTTTGATGATATTTATGTATGTCCTCATAAACACGGTGATGGTTGTGAATGCCGTAAACCAAGTACAGGCATGCTGCTTAAAGCAGCAAAAAAACATGGGCTTGATTTAACACAATGTGCTGTAGTTGGTGATCGCTGGACTGATATTGTTGCAGGAGCAAAAGTAAATGCAACTACGATTCTAGTCCGAACAGGCGCTGGGTATGATGCTTTGCATACGTACCGAGACAAATGGGCACATATTGAACCAAACTACATTGCAGATAACTTTGAAGATGCAACAAACTGGGTTTTAAATCAACTATAATACAAATGAAGATTTTGATGCACTCAAAATAATTTAAAACATAGTTAAAATAGCCTTTTTGGCAAATAATTGTCTTCCACAAAACGGATTACCTCAAAAGGTAGCAAGTTCCCTTTTGATAAGCAAACATTGCAATTCAAATTTTATTTTTTATTAGTAACAGCAATTAACGTAAAGAAGGAATAGCTTAGTGGCTATCCCTTCTTTATTGACTTCTATTATTTACATTTGTTATCTTTTTTTATTGAGTATTCTCATCGTTTTTATACTCCAAAATATCCCCTGGCTGACACTCCAAAGCTTTACATATCGCTTCTAATGTTGAAAAACGAACCGCTTTTGCTTTCCCATTTTTCAAAATAGAAAGATTCGCCATCGTAATTCCAACCTTCTCCGAAAGTTCCGTTACACTCATCTTTCGTTTTGCTAACATGACGTCAATATTAATAATAATTGTCATATCCGCCACCTCAGACCGTCAAATCATTTTCTGATTTTATGTTAATTGCTTCTTGTAGAAGGCGTTGAAGAATAGCAGCAAAAACAGCGATAACGAGCGAAGCAAAAACGATAATAAGTCCCACTAACCCAATAGGAGGGTCCATTTTTTTCGCTATAAAATGAAAAAGTGGCAAACTTAATACATACAAACCACTGATTGTAATTGCACAGCGCTTTATATTCTTTAACGCCTTTACAGATAATTCCGAGAACGCTGTGTTCTCATCAATGTACTGTAAAAGATTGAAAGCCTGATAAAGAGCAACGTAAAAAGGCACAGCTGCTCCATACATCACAATGAAAACAAGATATTTCATCGGAGCAATATTAGGATACAAATTTGCTGCGAAATTCGCCATTTCCGGCACTAAAAATATGCATAAAGCAAGTACTGCAATTCCAACAAGAAAAATAATTACTTTTAAGAACGTTGTTGAACTTCGTTTAAGATTCATTTACAATACCTCATTTTTTTAATGATAACATAATTTTATCATATTGTTTATCGTTTAACAATAAATAAATATCGTTTTCGTCATGTTTAATTTAGGCAAAAATAAAAAAGAATTTCTCATTACAAAGAAATTCTTTTTCTTGAAAATGTCTCTTTCAACTTAATTTTTTAAAACGTTAATTCGTAATGGAAATAACGATTATCTCTCAAATAACCATTTTCAGCATATAATCGTTGTGCTGATAAATTATCAATCTCTGTTTGCAATTTTACACCTTTTGCTCCATTCTCTAATGCGTATTCTTTAGCAGCTTCTAATAATTTTTTACCTGTTCCGGCTCCACGCTTCGCCGCTTGTACAAATAAATCATTTAAAATCCATAATTCTTTCATTGAAATGGAAGAAAATGATGGATATAGTTGTGTGAACCCAATATATTCGCCGTCTTCAACTGCTACGAAAATAACGGACTCTTTTCTCTCAATTCGATTTCGTAAAAATACTTTTGCACCTTCTAAATCAGAATCCTGCCTATAAAACATGCGATAGTTATTAAAAACTGATGCTAGTCCATCTAAATCTGCAATTGTTGCCTCATATATTCTCATTTTACTCCATTCCCCTTCCAATACTGTCTCATTATATCCGTTGCCCATTTAGGCTGGTGTATTTCTTCTTTCGGCATAAACTCTTTCATTATTGGTTTTATATCCAATATAGGAGTACCATTAATAGCATCTAATCCCTCAACAATAATTGATTTACCTTCTCTTTTAATCACCTTTACAATTGTTACACCTATGCGATTCGGGCGATTTTTTCCGCGCTGTGCAAAAATACCTACTTCAGGATAATCTTTATTATTTCTAGGATGTCTAGCAAAATACTGAATTTGCTCGTCAGTTACTTTATGAAAATAAAAAACAACTTCAATATGGGAAAAATCTTCAATCCCTTGTATACTTTCTTCTGCATACATTTCAGTTAAAGTTATACGGGATCTTACTTCTCCCCACTCATCATCTTTTATTTCCTTTCTTTCATTATGTACAAATGCGATTGGTTGAACTGAAAACATACGCATTCCCCCTTAAATGTAACCACTTACATTATAAAATATTTTCTGAATGTTTTCCAGATATATGAATTAAGTTTACATAATATAATTATAATCTATTTATCTAGAGCTATCTTGACTGCTTCAATTGCATGTATATGAGTCGTATCAAATATCGGGACAGATACGTTTTCTTGCTTTATTAATAACCCTATTTCTGTACAACCTAATATGATTCCCTGTGCTCCTTTTTGCACTAACTCTTCGATGACTCTTTTATAATATTCTCTAGATTGAGATACTATTTTTCCTAAACATAATTCTGTATATATTACTTTATTTATTTCTTTTCTATTTTTTTCTGATGGTACTATTACTTTTATATCATGCTCTTCAATACGTGACTTATAGAAATCTTGCTCCATTGTATATTTAGTTCCAAGCAGACCAACCTTTTGAATGTCTTTTCTTTTAATTTCTTTTGCAGTTGCATCGGCAATATGTAAGACTGGAATATCAATTTTCTCCTTTATTTTTCCAACTACCTTATGCATTGTATTTGTACAAATGATTATAAAGTCTGCTCCTCCCTTCTGTAATGAATACGCCGCATTCGCTAAAACTTCACCTGCTCCATTCCAATCTCCTCTAGACTGGAATCTTTCAATCTCTTCAAAGTCCACACTATTAATCAAACATTTTGCTGAATGTAGCCCTCCTAATCTCTCTTTTATTTCTTCATTAATAATTCGATAATATTCAGAAGTTGATTCCCAACTCATACCACCTATAAGACCTATCGTTTTCATACAAACACCTACCTAAACTATTTTTATAAAACTAATAACAATGTTTTATTATGTATATTATACATAATAAAACAAGACTTTAAGTTTGGAATATAAAGTCTTGTTTTAACGGAAAATACGGAAATAATAAAGAATAATTCTACTTTCATTTCCAAGGAAATTTTTATAGAATATTCTGAAATTAATAATCTGATTTTTTTATGAATTCTTTATACTTATAATTAAAACACTCTCGATACAGCTCTTTGATTTCATCATATGATGGAACACGTGGGTTATTAGCTGGGCTACCACTTTCAATTGCATCTGATGCCATTTTAGAAATAGCATTTTCAAATTCAATTTCATCGATTCCGTATTCTTTTAAATTTGGAATACGAAGATCAAAGCAAAGTTTTTTTATTTCACCAAGCGTGTAGTCTGCTACTTCCTCATCAGAATTCGAATACAAATCCTTATTTAAACTACGTCCAATTTTTGCTAACCTTTTCATTGCACTTGTTTTTGTAAACTCTAACACTGTAGGTAATAGTATGGCATTTGATATTCCATGCGGTACATGAAATAATGCTCCCACTGGCCTTGACATTCCATGAACTAATGTAACTGATGCATTAGAAAATGCAATTCCAGCTTGTAAGGAAGCAATCATCATCGCTTCTCTTGCCTCCATATTACGTCCATCTTCATATGCTATACGTAAATATTTCATAATACTTTCAATAGCTGAAAGAGCAAGTACATCTGTAAGTGGTTGTGAAACTTTAGAAATATACGCTTCAATCGCATGACATAATGCATCTATTCCTGTTGCTGCCGTAATTTGTGTTGGTAATGAACTTGTCAAAACTGGATCTATAATTGCTACTTTCGGTATAAAACTAGGATGCTTCATCATCATTTTTACATCTGTTTTTTTATTCGTTATTACTGCTACACTTGTAACTTCCGATCCAGTACCAGAAGTTGTTGGAATTGCAATAAGTGGTAGTGGATTGTTTTCTATTTCAATATCCTTTTGGACATAATCCTCAACTTCTCCACCATTTGTATATAAAACCGCTACTGCTTTCGCAGCATCAATACAACTTCCACCACCAATACCGATAATAAAATCACACTTTTCCTCTTTACAAAGAGATAACGCTTCTAACACGTGTATATTTGTAGGCTCAGCATCTACTTTATTATATGTACTAACAGTAATACTTTTCTTATTTAGTTGTTGTATACACTTTTCAACATATCCTAATTTCTCCATAATTGTATCAGTAACTATAAAAGCTCTTTTCCCTAACTTTTTTGATTGTTCCCCCAGTTTTTCAAGCGAATTCCTTCCATATAATACCGACTTTGGCATACGAAACTCAGAAACTTCTTGCAAGTACTCCACCCCTTCTTATCCTAATTAATATTTTATGATATAAATTATCGATTTGATGAATCTTTACGATTCGAATGTTTAATAGAGTCCTGTTAAAGTATAGAACGCGATAACTAAAAATACAGCAACCGTTTTCAAAATTGTGATAGCAAATATATCTTTATAGGACTGTTTATGTGTTAATCCTGTTACTGTAAGAATAGTAATAATAGCCCCGTTATGCGGTAGTGTATCCATTCCTCCTGATGCCATTGATACGATACGGTGCATAACTTCTAATGGAATATCAAATTGATTGGCCGCTGCAATAAATTTATCTCCCATTGCGCTTAATACTATTCCCATACCTCCTGATGCAGAGCCTGTAATTCCAGCTAAAATATTCGTCGTTACTGCACCATTCACTAACGGATTTGTGAAAGTAGCAGAGATACCATCTCTCATAATTGCGAAGCCTGGAAGTGCTGCAATGACACCACCGAATCCAAACTCAGCTCCTGTATTCATCGTTGCAAGTAGCGCTCCACCAATACTTGTATTCAATCCAGCTTGGAAACCTGTTACTACTCGCTTCCAATATAATAATAACGTTGTTAAGATCCCTATAATAAGTGCCAATTCTACAGACCAAATTCCTACTACTGCACTTAATTCTACTTTTCCAAATGCTTTCATACCAATTGCAGAAAAATCAAAACCGCTTGGATACCACTTCGGTATCATAATAGTAAACACTTTATTCATTACACCTACTAAAATAAGTGGTATAAATGCAATAAGTTGTTGTGCTCTTGTGATTTCAATGTTATTAATTAATGGCATATTTTTTTGTTCTAATTGCAAAGATGCTGCCATTTCAGTATTTCCGTCATTAAAACCAAAATATCCTTCACCTGCCGCTTTTGCCTTCTTACGTCTACTCTCTAAATATAGTAAACCTAATGTAAGAACAAAAATTGCTCCTACAATCCCAAGTATCGGTGCAGCATAAATATCCGTTTTAAAAAATGTTGTAGGTATTACATTTTGAATTTGTGGTGATCCAGGTAGTGCATCCATTGTAAACGTTACTGCTCCAAGAACAATCGTTCCAGGGATTAAACGTTTTGGAATATTAGCTTGTCGAAACAACTTAGCTGCGAACGGATAAACAGCAAACACTACTACATACACACTAACACCACTATACGTTAAAATAGCCCCCATTAATACAATCGCTAATATAGTACGTTTTTCACCGACTAACTCAATAATCGTTTTTGCAATAGAATCCGCAATTCCTGACATTTCCACTACTTTTCCAAATATTGCTCCTAATAAAAACACAGGAAAATATAGCTTTATAAAACCAACCATTTTCTCCATAAAGATATTAGAAAAGAAAGGTAATACATAACTAGGTTCTGTCAAAAATACTGCAAATAATGCAAATATCGGTGCGAATAAAATAACAGAAAAGCCTCTGTATGCTACGAACATAAGTAAACTTAGTGCTAATAATATAATAACTAACTCCAATTTTACCCCTCCATTAAACAGAATATTCTAAAATTTATTGATAAACTTCTACTAATCTTTTAATTCTGACATCCCTCCTCTTATTCATACAATTTTTTCATGCTAAAAATGTCTAATTATAAATATTCGATTACATATGAAAAATCCCTTTAAACAGAAACGAATTCCTCATCATACGTTATAAAGGGATTGCTAGTATCTATATTTACTAATTTATTAAACTTTTTTCTACACAAAAATGATACAGTTCTTCAACATCTTTCACTATGTAAGTCGCACTAACTTCAGTCAGTTCTTTCTCACAGCCATAGCCATATAAAACACCAATTGAAGCAATTCCATTCTGATTCGCACCTATTATATCGTGCTTTCTATCACCAATCATTATCATTTCTTCTTTATTTAGTTCTTCATTTGTTTGTAAAATATGAGCAATTATTTCTTCTTTTTTTATTCTCGTACCATCTAAATTACTTCCAATGATATCTTCGAAATAATTCGTTAATTGAAAATGCTCTATAACTTGTTTCGCAAATACAGTGGGCTTTGAAGTAGCTACGAATATGCGATTTCCTGAACTTTTTAATTGTTGCAACAGCTTCAGAATCCCCTCGTATACATTATTTTCAAACAATCCACGCTGCTTTAAATACTCACGGAAGTAAAAAACTGCACGTTCAACCTCTCCTTCACTCATATTATATCTCTCTACGAATGATTGCTGAATAGGAGGACCTATAAATGAATCTAACTCACTTATATGTACTTCTTCAATTCCTACTTTTTTTAACGCATACAAAACCGAATTTACAATCCCTTCTTTCGGATCCGTTAAAGTTCCATCTAAATCAAATAGAAATGTTTTATACATGTTTCATTCCTCCACTTAATTTGCTGTATAAATAATTGCTAACATCTCTTCCACTTCTCCCTATTATACTATCATTATCTATTTTTTCGAAAAATCAATTTCCATATGTCACATACTTTCAGTTACAAAATACGATAGATATGATAAAGTAAAAAAGTTACAATTATTTTAATAGAAACTGGTGAAACAAATGTCAATTACGTTAATTTTTATAATGGCTTTCACAATTGTAATCCACGCAGTTGAAACAAGCTCTTATAGTATTCGATTAGCGGGGGTTCGTTTAAAGAAGATTGCTGTCGCATTATCCGTCGTAGGAATCGTATTACTCATTTCAAGAACGTCAAACTTACTACAAGCCTTTTTACTTGGCGGGATTGTGGACGAAGCAAAACTAGATCCTTCTATTGATTTAGAGCATATTATACGTCTTGTACTATTATCTGCTTCTATCGGTACATTGCTTGCGATTATACTGTATCCAACTTTGACAAAACTATTTGGATATGTCATTCAAAACTTTGAAACAGACGGTTCTTTCATTCGAATGATGAAAACGAATAACATTCAAAAATTAAAGTACACAAAAAAATATGTCCGCTTTCCAAAGTTAGAAATGATTCATAGACTGCGTATCGGCGGTATTCCAAAGCGTATAATGCTTATTAACATGTTCGCTACTGCAATTTATACAGCGGGGGTTCTTTCCGCACTATATGCTTCTTTTTTAATTCCAGCTTTCGCAACAAAAGCCACTACAGCTTCTGGTCTTATTAATGGTTTTGCTACTATTTTATTAACAGTGCTACTAGATCCACGTATTGCTCTTTTAACAGAGCGAGCTCTTCAATCAGAAGAAGGTGCTGAAGCAATGAGTAAAATGTATGCTTGGCTAATGATTTCTAGACTTTTTGGTACATTACTAGCTCAACTGTTATTCATACCAGGTGCTTACTGGATCACATGGATTATAAAGCTTATGAATTAAATCCACACTCTAAAAAAAGCAGGTGAGATAACAAATGACTATACAAACAGAACAAGATATCATTCGCTTAATAGAAAACGACGAATGGATGATGACTGTATTACAAATGGCAAAATCACTAGAGCTACCTGATTGGTGGGTTTGTGCCGGCTTTGTTCGTTCTAAAATTTGGGATACTTTACACGACTACGAAATAAGAACAGATACGCCTGATGTAGATGTTATTTATTACGATTGTCTACATAAAGACGAAACATATGAAAAGTTATTAGAAACGAAACTAATGAATATGGATGCCACTATCCCTTGGTCAATAAAAAATCAAGCTCGTATGCATGTAATGAATAACATGCCGCCATATTCTTCTTCTGTTGATGCTATTTCTAAATTTCCTGAAACAGCAACGGCATTAGGAGTTACATTAGATGACCAAAACAATATTATATTAGCATCTCCATGCGGAATCGAAGATGTACTTTCACTACAAGTGAAACCAACAGCTCATTTTCTTGAAACAAAAGAACGTATACATATGTACAAAAATAGAGTTATAAAAAAGAATTGGCAAATTAAATGGCCTAACATAACAATCGCTTATCCAGAAATATAAAAAGGGTGCCCCTCATTTATAGAAGCACCCTTTTCTTCATTTCAAAAAATGAATAATTGTTTCTGCGAATCTATCTGCTTCCTCATAGTGAGGTGAATGACCACTCTCTTCAAATACGATACACTTACCGTTTTGAGCATCTTTATTAAATGTTTCAATTTGTTTTTCACACGTTACTACATCATGTTTTCCTACAATTAATAACATTGGATTCTGTACTTCTTTTATTTTATATAATAATGATTTATGACATGCACCCTCTAATTTTAATCTATTAAAATGAATTTGAGAACGATTTGAAAATATTTCCCACTCTTCATCACTGTATAAACTCTCATCTGTCCTATCTTCCTTATTATTGTAAATCTCCATTCTTTTTTCTTCTAATTCATTGCTTAGTCTTATATAAGCTTCTAACAACTCTTTTGAACTAGCATTGCTAGATGAATAAGCAAGAGACTCTTCTGCTACTTCTTCTTTTCCATATTTTTTTAATAAATGCCCTGTCTTTTGCAACAAAGCTCTACTTGTTAATGCAAAATCAAAAGTTGGTCCTTCAAATATTATTTTCTCTATTGAACTTGGATATATCGACGCATAAAGCAATGCTACATATCCACCGAAAGAATGTCCAATTATAGACCACTTCTCAATTTGTAATACTTTTTTTAATTCCTCACAGTCTTCAATCAAATCATTTAATCCAAAAGCTTCGTCCTCAGTAATTTTTTCTGAACGACAAACACCTCTTTGATCTATCATAATTACATATAGAGAATCTTTTAAACGTTCCGCTTGATGAAATGAAAAATCATAACAACTCTCTCCTGGTCCACCATGCAAATATAAGACTGGTTTATCTTTAGGATTTCCATGCGTTTCAACGTATAGCTTTTTCCCTCTAATATTCATGTATCTCCCTGCTTCTATCAAATTTGCCTTTATGATCATCACCTCCCCTTTTTTACTGAATATTATAACATTTAATGTTAAATAATCCCTATTACATTTAAGAAGACGATAATTATTGCAAGTGGTGCTACAAATCGAAGTAAAAATGCCCAACAAGTAAATACTTTCTTTCCATAATTACCACCTACAAAAAACTCTGCTTCTAGTACCTTCTTCTCCATTTTGAATGAAACGAAAATACTAATAAATAGTGCTCCAAGTGGCATTAATATATTACTAGATAAAAAGTCTACCGCATCAAAAATATTCTTTCCAAAAATCGTAATATCACTCCATACTCCAAATGATAACGCAGATGGTATACCTACTAAGAAAATACAGAAACCAATGATCCATGATAGTTTCGTTCTTCTTTCTTGTTCACCATTTGCTAATGCTGAAACAACAGTTTCTAGTAGAGAAAATGCCGATGTTAATGTCGCAAATGTAAATAGTGCAAGGAATACTGTTAAGAAAAATCCACCGAATGGGATTTGACTAAATACAGATGGTAATACGATAAATAGTAATCCAGGTCCTTCTGTCGGCTCCATTCCTAATGAAAATACGGCCGGAAAAATGGCAAGACCCGCAAATAAAGAAACAAATAAATTCAATCCAACAATTGTTATTGCTGATTTTGGTAAACTTTCTTTTTTATTTAAATAGGAACTATACGTAACCATAATTGAAATCCCGATACTAATTGCAAAGAATGATTGCCCCATTGCGAACAAAATACTTTCCGAAGTAATCTTTGAGAAATCTGGTTGTAAGAAAAACTTCACACCTTTCATTGCATCATCAAGTGTTAACGAACGAATAATAAGAGCGACAAATAAAACGAACAATGCTGGCAACATATATTTACTTGCTTTTTCAATTCCGTTTTGTACACCCTTTGATACAACCCATATCGTAATGAACATAAAAGCGAAATGTCCCATAATAGCCCAAGTGGGATTCCCAATTGTTTCAGTAAATAACGCACCGTAATTTTGTCCTGGAGTAATCAGTTGTCCAGTTATTCCTCTGAATAAATAAATTAATACCCATCCACCTACAACACTATAAAACGAAAGTAGTATAAAACACGTTCCAACGCCAAGGCGTCCGATCCAGTGCCATCCTGTATTTGGTGCGATGCTTTTAAATGCTCCAACTGCTTGTTTCTGCGTACTGCGTCCAATCATAAATTCAGCTATAAGTAGCGGTAGTCCAATTAAAACAGTAAATAATATAAAGATTAAAAAGAACGCTCCTCCCCCACTCTTCCCAGCGATATAAGGAAACTTCCATATCGCACCAAGTCCAATTGCTGATCCGGCTGCTGCCATTATAAAACCTAATTTCGAAGTCCATTGCTCCGTCTGTTTCATCTCATTTTCCTCCTAATTAAATCTTTTTATATAAATAAATAAATTTTATAGACCTATCCAAATAAACCCTCCATTTCTTCTTCCATATAATAAAAAAATGGCCTAGCATCTCTATTTAAAGAGACGCTAAGCCATTTACTTAACGCGGTACCACCCTTATTGATTCCATTATGAATCCACCTTAGTAGTAATCGTTTGATTACAAACCTAATATCGAAGGTTAACCGTTAAGATTTACTAAGAATGTGATTCCGTTCCACCTTACTGCTCCTAGGCGAGTTCAGGATGTCATTTGACTATGTCGCACCAACCCATAGCTCTCTGTACAAATACATGACCTTACTACTCCTATTCAACACATTTTAATATTTAGAATATATTTTCTTTTGAAATTAATATGAAGTATATCGGTTATATTTGTAACTGTCAAGGGATATATTATTTTTTTGTCGAAAAAGATTTCTCAAGACGTTAATATTGGTCTAATAGCTCTAACATGCCATTCACCAAAAAGTCATTTGGATCATGTGTAAATACTATAGATTGTTCAATCGCCTTCACATCTACTTCATATTTCTTTAGTTCTCGTTGTATTAATACTTTCGCCATATCGGACAATAGCGCTTGTAGTCCATCACGTACTTGTCCTTCCGTTAAAACGTACTTTACGATGACTTCAAAAAATAATACAACCCTTTATTTTTTCTTCCACTCTCGTTATACACTGTACAACGCCACTACAATCTATAAAAATTTAATACTTCGTGCACTTATAAAATTATAATGTGTCTACCTATTTCTATCCTAAAACGCAAAAAAGCACTTGTTTCCTTTAGTTGACAATCAAGTGCTTTAAGTTCAAATGTTTTTAAGTAACATGTATTTGTAAGTTTTGCAGTAAACAGTATGGCACCTTTTATATGCCGTGACAACTACTATGTAAAAACTTACGAGTTTGTACGATTTTGTTAGTTTAGTATACATACCGTGTGTTTATATTCATTGCCCAGTAAAATATCATCTCACCTAAGCTCGTACTTCGTTTTCTATTCTATCATTGCACATAATACTCTATGATGGTACAACCATCATAGAGTATGTATTTTCAAACACCCTATTATTTTTTCCTATCCACTTCACATATACTTTGTTTTTCATAGGTTATTATAGTTAAAGCTTATATCCATAAAAATATTTTTGTCCCTTTTCCCAGTTTTCACTTGAAAGTTCGTTTATATAGTCAATAAAATCTTTATAATTACTTGCACTAATAATAGTGTTGTAATCCGCAGGTACTCTTTCACCAGTCCAAATTGATAATAAAGATGGTATTAATTCCATTTTTAATTGCTCCTCATTATCAGCAGCAATCATAACCCGCTGAATCAATTTTTTAGCTAAGTCTTCAGGAAAAGCTAAATTCTGTTGAAAATAATAACTATTTGTATCCTTCTCCTGACAATACTTAAAATAAAAATTTCCAATTTCATCTATAGTTGCATCTTCACCAATTTGATCTTCAAAATTAATAAAGGAATCAATTGAATCTCTTATAATAGTAGGTGTATCACTGAATTCCTCCCACTCTTCAAGTAAAGCCAATAAATATGGAATTACCTCAAGAGAAAGTGAGGTTGTGGCTGCTGATGCAAAAGTGTCTACTGTTTCTTCAGTTACCTCACTAAGAAAACGGAGATTATTTGAATCCCTTAAGTCTTCATGTGTTGCGACAGATAAAAATACTCTAATACATAAATTCAGAACTGCTTCATCTTTAGTCTGATTCATTAATTGAACTAATAGTGGTTTTTGAGTAAAATCCCCCGTTTTAAATAATTCTATTAAGTTAAATAAAACTTCCGTTTCTGTTAAAGATTTTAAAATTTTTTCTTTTATTTCCGATTTAGCTAAAATTGTTTTTTCTCCAAACCATATACTATTCATAAGATTTCTCGTTTCTCCCATAAATGCACCTACTTTCATTAAATTATCTCTTTCCATTTTCTCGTTGCCATTTCAGAACTTTATTTTGAAAAACAGTAACCTCAGTATGTTGTGGATTATTACCAAATACAATAATCCCCTTTTCATTCTCATGTATTTTTAGTACCTTAGCATTTTCTTTACCATAACCCATTTCATGATAAAAATTCAAATTCAAATCATCAATTTGCTCTCGACGAATAGTCGATTCTCCTGTATTCTTTATATTTGAACTTACATTCTCTTCCCCAAAAGATAAACCTTGTACATGGTGACCTTTTTCAAGTTCCCCTCTTCTAACCAACGCTTGATAGTCTGCTCTTGTTTCCTTTAGTTCTTTACCCTTTACCCTTTACTAGGGTAGATTCATCAGGATTAGGATACCAATCAGGGTTAGTTTCGTGTAATTTTTTTGCCTCATCATAATAAGGTCCATAAACATCCTTACTCGAAGAATTATTACCCGTACCCTTATTTAAAACCAAAAGCGATAATTGGATTACCAATTATCGCTTACTAAGTCAAACCATTTGATGTACTATAAAGTAACACGTATTTTATTATCTATGATAGTTCTAAAATTGGTGTAATTTCTCATCATGTTATTACCATATGCACTAACTGCTTCATTACCATACACCATACTTTCATAGTTATCTTTAAATTCTTTTTTTATTGACTCTTCCAAACTGTCATAGTATCTTTTGATAGCTTCCTCTGCCAATTCACGTGACCCGTGCTTTAATATAAAATTAATATCTACCATATAACCCTTTTGAGGATAAAAACCCCTTTCAACAACCTCTTTTACAAAGTTGTTCAAATCATTCGTGCACCTTTCTACAATTGGCATAAATACACTATTTAACCAATTGGTGAATTCGTTAACTGTCCGCTCCCACTCTTCCTCATTTGCTATGTTCCAATATAACTGATTGCTTGGTACATTGCACTGACGTGTATTAATATGAAATATTTTATCTTTAGATTTTAAAGGAAGAATTGCGCATTCACCATAAAATACTACATTTTTATCAGATATATTATTCCAACTTGTATAAAAGAATACCTTATAAATGAAATTTTTATCTTTTTTACTCATCCAATGACCCGACTTAGAATATTTCCAACCATTATCTAAATACTTTTCAGATATTAGATTACATACGCGCTCAAATACTTTATTCGCTTTCATTTTACATCTCCAATTCAAACTACCTAAGATTCATATGTTTTAAACTCAATCCTCAAATCTTGAGTATTCTTCCTAAAAACCTCTAATAATTTATTACAATTTTCAGTCGGTTTATATTTAAATCTTAAATCAAATATAAAGCCATCTACTAACTTAGCATCCGGATATACACTATAGATTTGCCCACTTTCAATAAAAGATACATAGGCATTAATTTTATCTTGTAACAATGCTAAGTGCTGAAGTTCATTTTCCCAGTCTAAATGATCTGCAATCATTAATGCTAACTTATTTTCACCCATACTCTTGCCAATTCCATCTATCTTATTTTTGTCTAATATCGACACTTGTCTCTCACCTCATTTATTCATCAAAATAAGTTGTCCCCTCAGGACGAACAATTTGCAGTCGTGTTCCACTAGGCACTTCGTATCCCCCTGAAAAATCTCCCTTTCCTTCACCTACGACTGCCCCACCAGAATTCTTCAATTCAGGGAATCCCTTTTCTTGATTAGTAGTATATGGAGCAGTAGCGGAACTTTTATATTCTTGTATAATAACATTCCCATATTCATCAGATGCAATTGCGTCAACTCTCACCTTGGTCCCTTCATGCGTAACAATGGTTATTTCTCGTTGAGCATTTTCATACTGCTGTGAAAATAGATTAAAACTTTCATCAGAAAATTCTTGCCTCTGCTCTTTAAGTGATGCCCACTTTTCACTTGCTTCTTTCCACTCCAGTGGCTCTTTAGGCGCTTCACCATTGTTGTATTTCCTTTCACAATATACATCATACTTCGTTGGCAACTCAGCATTTTTAAACCTACCGGTATTATCAAGTAGATCAGAATTCCCTTTTCCAACTTTCCCCGTACCCTTTTAGTTGTGATCTCACGCTAATTTTTAATTAGGGATTTTTTCAATACACTTAACAAAAGAGACCTCAAATATGAGGTCTCTTTTGTTAAGTCTTCTTCATCTATAACTTCCTCTTTACTTATTCAATATCAGACAATCTCCCTTATTGAAATATAATAAAATCCTAATAAAAACGCGTTCTTCAAAAAGTTCTTTTTCTGCCCTTCGAATCTAGTAAAATGGCTATAAGATATTACAAATTTAAGCTACGCTTAACTTGCACTAATAAATCCATTAATCCATTTCTTTCTGGATTTTTTTCCACTTCTTTTTTCACATGTTCTTCCAAATAATTATAAAAAGTTTCAAAGTCCAAATACACTTGTTGTTCAGACTCAACAGCTGGAGAATCTAATTCAACCAACACATGCTTATCATCTAAAGGTATAGGTAGCTGTGACATATCAAATTCATCTAAATCCGACTGAAAATGAACAAATACTATTTCTTGTCCAAACCCCTCTTTTTTCACAAAAAAACTCAAAGCTCTTTCCAAGTACTTACCGTTTATAAAGTTAAAATATATTGACATTAATTCATCGTTTTTCTCTTTATCTTCAATAAATTCAAAATTACTATTCATTTTATCCTCCTATAAACATTGTATCTTATAATATCAGTCTAGAATTGGGAAAAAGTTAGTTATCTCTCCAGTATCATTTAAATAACCTCTGAACTTCAATCCATTTGAAGCAGTACCTTCAACAAGCCTACCATTTATTGTTCCCTTTTGCATTGCTTCTTTTCCCCACTGATATATCTTATCATCACTAATCATTGCTGGATCGTATATTGTTTTAGGCTCCTTAATATTTTTATACGAAACAGGTTCTGCAATATTTCCAGCCATATCTTTTCTAGGTATTTTGTATTCTATCTCATAAATCCCTTCAATTGAAGAATGTGATTTTTTAGATATAATTAAGTCTTCTACATCAACACCCTGATTTTTCAAAGCATTGTAAAATTCATCCATGTTATGCCCACCACTAACTCCTTTCTTAGTGCTTATATTCTCAACATTTTTCAAATGATTTTTAGCATTATCTCCAAATTTAAAGTTATTAGCTCCAACCGTACCCTTAACAACCTTACTCTCCATATACTGATAAGCCTCTTTCAGAGAATACTGTCCTCCTCCTGAGACCTTTCCTACTCCAGCTATGGCGAAGCCTTTTCCCTCGCCTGGGATCCATTTGTATTCCAGTAATTTTTTTACTGCGTGCTGGATCTTTTCATTCCCCTGCAAGAAAGTTGTTTTTACGGTTGTGGCACCTTTGTTCCATAGATTGCCGATTTTGTCGGCAAATCCTTTTGCTGTGGAGGCTACAAAGTTTACGCCTTCTTTTACTTTGTGGCTGGCTGTTTTTATACCATCGACAGCTGCTTTTCCAGCTTTTCCAGCCACCATTGATATTCCTTCGCCTAGCCCTTTTCCTGTTTTTACAATTGTCTTTCCGAAGCTAGAAGCGACATACTTTATTCCTTTTCCAGCAAGGCTCGCAACTTTCCTGACGGGAATAAAGTTTAAAAGGGTCCACCCTGCGGCGATGAGTCTTTCTTTTGTTGATGATTCTTCGCCTGTGATAGGGTCTTTACCAGTAACCGCTCGAATTGCATCATTAATTCCGATGAATTCAGCTGCTCCTTCTAATCTATTTTCTTATACTATTTGCTGAAACAACATATGTACTTATTATTTATTATACTATCCTCTCTTCTATCTTAAAATGCAAAAAGCACTTGTTGCCTCTCATAGACAATCAAGTGCTTTAAGTTCATATGTTTTTAAGTAGCATGAATTTGTAAGTTTTGCAGTAAAAAATGTGATACCTTTTGTATGTCATAAAAACTACTACTTTAAAACTTACGAATTTATACGAGTTCATTAGTTTCATATACAATCCATGTGTTTATATTCATCGCCTAGTAAAATGTCATCTCACCTAAGCTCGTACTTCGTTTTATATTCTCTCATTGCACACAGTACTCCATAATGGTACAACCATCATGAAGTACGTACTTTCTAACAGCCTATTCTTTTTCTTTTCACTGCAAATATACTTTATTTTTTACTCATCTACATATATGCTTAACCTCTTAAATTATTTATTATAAACTATTCATCCCACTCCTCATATACAACTGATCCTTTATAAATTAAAATTAAATTTCACTTCATCTATATCTCCATCGTACTCAAAATCATATAATCTAATAAAAGAATCATAGATTCTGCCAATTCTTCTCCATAGTGTTACAATAGGTATTATCTAAAATAAAAGAGACTACCTTTAAGTAATCTCTTGGTCTACAATGATTTATTCTTTCTATTTATTCAATCGGTCCCATAAACTGAGTAATTAAATAAATATGCTCAATCAATTTAACTTTTTGCAGATTCTCTACTTTTTCTGCCCCTCCTAATCCAAGAAGAGGAACATAACCAAAACACTCATTATAAGTTGGTATTCCGTAATTTTGGATAGCTACTGAATAAGGATTCCATTCCATGTCTTCTTCTAAATATTCTTCTTCCTCAAGAAACCTTAAAAATAGCTCAAATTTAGAAGCAATGACTTTTGATTTCCCTTTACGATAATTTAATTGAATAATATATGATTTATCACCATATTTCTCAAGCAAAAGGATATCCCCCATACTTGTTGTAAATAATGGTATTGTATTTTGGTGTCTAATATATGTTTCTTTGACAATTTCAAAATAATCTTCAGGATTAATTAACCTAAGAAATCCATTCAAGGTCGTTCCAAATCCATACTCTTTCCAAATATCAGTTAATGATTCAGGAAGTGTATTAGAATATTTTTCAATTATACTTTCAGGGACTTTTTGTTCCAGTTTAAATTCCTTCATTATTTTTAATTTATGCAATTTTTTTCCTCCTTTAATGTGTTAACTTGACATTCAAATAAGTATTTTTTAGTTGTTCTGATGTCATGTTTTTTGCTATTTCCTCGATTTGTTTATCAACAATTTTGATTCTAGTCCGCCATTGACTACCTATAGAGAAATTAACCCTCTTATCTCCCATCCCTCCTATTATTTCAGGTCTTCCACCCGCAACCTGATCTGGATTATGAAGTGCTGCTTGAGTTTTCATCCATTCATTCGCTTGCGTCTTTGCTTCTTTAAGTGTTAATCCTTGTTCAAATAACTCATCAATTTTATCTCTTAATGCTCTTTCTCTTGCTGCCTGCTGGTATGCATTTCCTTCTATTGCCCTACCTTTATCAATAAATCGATTTCGATTTTCCCGGTATTCATGTACGGTTAATTCATTCATACCTTTTTCTTGATCCTTTAACTGTCTTGCAAATTCTTCTGAATCGAATTTTGTTTTGTAGTTAAATTTCACTTCAATTTCTTTTATCCTAGGTATATCATCTAAATGCTTGACTTCACCCGTACCCTATGTTGTAATCTTAAACCCTCACAACAAAAAAACAAACCATGTAAACCTTATTAAACTACTTCTTTTTCTTCCACTACCGGCAACTCATAAGCTATTTTATATTTCATCATGCCATATACAATGTTTACAAGCCTTCTCATAATACATACCAATGCTTGTCCTTTTGTTTTTCCTTCTTTTAATTTCTTTTGGTAGTATGCATGAAACACTGGATTCCGTGGCTTCTTACTGCCTTTTGCTACTTGCACTTGCTGTACTGCTAAATTATAAAATAAAGCGTGTAGCGCCTTGTTTCCTTGTTTGCTTTTGTGTGTCTTACCTTTCCCACCAGAACCAAAGTAAACAGGCGCAATCCCCGCAAATCGTGCTAATTTGTTGGCATTTGGAAATCGCCTTACATCCCCAATTTCTGCAATTAATGCTGATGCCGTCACAAGTTCTATTCCCGGCATCGTTTCTAATTGATAAGCTAGTAGTTTTACTAGCTGTTTTAATTCTCTTTCGATGTATTTAATTTCTGTCTTTTTAAACTCAATATCCCGTACAATACTTCTTACTAAAAAGTCTCGTGTTTCTTGATATTCCTTCATTGTATGTCCATCTTCTTTTACAAGTTTTAATATTTCGCTTGCTTTCTTTACTGAACATGTATTGTTGCTAACATCTAATAAAAAAGCTGTTAATTGCTTTATATTTGCCCCCTCTAAACAAGAGGGTGACGGATATTGCTGCCAAAACGCTAATGCTGTTTTTCCATCTAACTCTGAGAAAAACTTTTTATAACTTGGATAATGGTGGTTTAATTGAATATGTAATTGGTTCTTTAATGCACTTTGTGCTTTTACTAATGCATTCCTTCTTGAAACCAATTGTTGTATCGACCAAAATAAATCTTTTGGCTTTGCATCTGGCAATTGATTAAATTTGTTTACCAATATGCGTGCTACACATTCCGCATCCCAACTATCACTTTTTTGTGTCGTCACATGGCTTTTTCGCTCTAAAAATGATAAAGCTGGATTTACTTCTTTCACTACTTGTTCATGATCTACTAAATATTTCGCTAACGCTCTTCCGTAACCACCAACATCTTCTAAACCAAATACAACTGATACCCCAGCACTCACATATGTCTCTACTTCTAATAAAAACTTCGAAAATGCAGATGGTTTATTCTCAAATTGTATTTCTCCTAGTTTCTCTTGCCAACAATTAATAATAACAGCCGTATGATGCTCCTTATGTAACTCTACTCCTACATACAAATAGTTCTGTCTATTATGCATAACTCATCCCTCTATTCAATGATTTAGTCATATATAAAAATGTCGGCAACCTTAGTTCGAGCGTTCATCTTCCGATGCGCATAGGTACGCAAGCCTATCCATTTTTCATAACTCTAGTAGTATGTATAGTAAAATGAGCTAATTTTTTAAGTGAATTTATAAAATAATTGCTGGATGTTTCCCAATTGTTTGTATTTGCCCGTATGTATATACCCCTCGATAAAAGTTCTCTCGGTCTAACATACGTTTCACTTGCACTTTCGTAAACAACTTTCCTTTCTCAGTACAATACCCTTCCCTATTTAGTCGTTCTGCCAATTGAGTCAGCGACCAATGTTTAAAAAAGTGTCTTAACTCAAATAGTCTACGTACAACCACTGCTTTCTCCGTATCTACTTCTAACACTTTTTGTCCTTTCTTTACTCTATAACCAAACATCACACCGCCCCCCGCATATCCACCTTGTTCTGCTTTCTGCTTTCTTCTTTCTACCTCGACTTAGCTTTAATGCAATCTCAAGACGTTGATATTGATCTAATAGCTCTAACATACCATTTACTAAAAAGTCATTTGGGTCATGCGTGTATATACTATAATTTGGTTGTTCAATTGCTTTCACATCTACCTCATATTTCTTTAGCTCTCGTTGTATTAACACTTTTGCCATGTCTGAGCGCCATAAACGAGATGTATTTAGTACAACAACTTGACTCACTTGTTGCTACGCCATATCCGACAATAGCTCTTCTAATCCCTCACGTTCAACTGTTAATCCATCTTCATCTACTTTCGCTCCGCTGATTCCTTAATCTTCGTATATGTGAAGCAGTTGTAGTTTATTTTCGATGCAGTACCCTTCAATTTCTTCTACTTGATACGTTAGGCTATACCCTTCACGCACTTGTCCTTCCGTTGAAACTCGTACATAACCAACTACTTTCTCTCCCATATTGAGCCCCTTCCCGTTACAGCAATTAAAGTCCCTGTAACGTTTACCCGTTTTTTGCGGATAACGTATGCATAACGTCCATCCGTTAAAACGTACTTTACGATGACTTCAAAAAATAACACAACCCTTTATTTTTTCCTCTACTATCGTCGTACACTGTACATAGCCATTACAATCTATAAAACAACAATAAAAATTTAACACTTAATGCACTTATAAAATTATAATGCTCTTTTAAATTTCTATGCTAAAACGCAAAAAAGCACTTATTGCCTTTAATTGACAATCAAGTGCTTTAAATTCATATGTTTTTAAGTAGCATAAATTTGTAAGTTTTGTAGTACAAGTATGACACCTTTTACATGTCGCAACAAGTGTTACGTTAAAACTTACGAGTTTGTACGAGTTCATTAGTTTAATATACATTCCATATGTCTATATTCATCGCCATGTAAAATGTCATCTCGCCTAAGCTCATACTTCCTTTTCTATTCTATCATTGCACATAGTACTCCATGATGGTACAACCATCATGGAGTACGTATTCTCAAACACCCTATTATTTTTTCTATCCACTTCACATGTACTTTATTTTCCATTCGTATATGTGCTAATGTATATTTAAACTTTAACACCACGAGCTTTTTTATTTTCTTATGTAAAGTATATATCAAGTAGTAAGTGTAGTTGCAATACTTATAAAGTCATTGTAACCAATCCCATGCACTTTTCTTTTTACTATAAGCTTTTGATTTTAACATAAAATTATAAAAACCTTGAGAGGCATATAGCCCATCAAGGTTTCAAATTAATATAAGATTAACGCTCTTCACTATTCAGCAGTTTATTCAAATTTCAATCAAAAAATTACTATTGTAAGTAACTAGTAGAAGTAATATAATCAAAATCCTCAAAAGAGTTAACTAGGTTCTCGTACTCAAAATTGTAAATTAAAATAACAGCGTTATATAACTTATTTACGTTAACATATCCTCTAATTTTAGGTAGTATAATTTCCTCATATGAACACCCCTCTAATAAAGCAGAGATATTATCACTCTTTTCTTCTAATACCGCTTTTTCAATAAAATCCTCATCTGTTTCATCCATATCAATATTGAAATCTACAAAAAATTTAGAAGGTACAGACTCTCCGTCTTCATCGTATGTTAAATTGACGTATTTCTCTAACTGGTTTTGTGTTTTAATATTACCTAACCATATTGAAACCATTCCTTGCTTTTCCATAAATAACACACCCCTATTTTAATCTTAATCCTTCTGGCAATGATGAAATTCCACCCTCTAATCTATAGTAAGCCCAATTATTAAGTCTTCTAATAAATGTGTTATAGTCATTTGATGTATCAATAATTGCCAATAATTCATTATGTGCTTTTGTAGAACCTAATCCCCCATGAACGCCTTTAGGATTTACAAATTTAACATCAGATATTGCTGTTCTTAAATCTTTAATTTTTTCAGCACTTATATCCCAAAACTTGAATTGTGGAGCCCTCGATACTAAATGCCATTCATGTAAACCACCAGGTTCTCTAAGCTGACGTTCAATTTTCTTTCTAATCTTTTTATCTTTCCATAATCCATCCAATTCTGCACTAGAAAGAGAATTAAAGAAATCATTAAATTTGCCACTTTTTGCAGTCGGGATATCTTCTGTAGTTAATTTAGATATATTCTCTATCTTACTACCTTCACCCGTACCCTTAACAACCTTACTCTCCATATACTGATAAGCCTCTTTCAGAGAATACTGTCCTCCTGAGACATTTCCTACTCCAGCCATGGCGAAGCCTTTTCCCTCGCCTGGGATCCATTTGTATTCCAGTAATTTTTTTACTGCGTGCTGGATCTTTTCATTCCCCTGCAAGAAAGTTGTTTTTACGGTTGTGGCACCTTTGTTCCATAGATTGCCGATTTTGTCGGCAAATCCTTTTGCTGTGGAGGCTACAAAGTTTACACCCTCTTTTACTTTGTGGCTGGCTGTTTTTATGCCATCGACAGCTGCTTTTCCAGCTTTTCCAGCCACCATTGATATTCCTTCGCCTAGCCCTTTTCCTGCTTTTACAATCGTCTTCCCAAAGCTAGAAGCGACATACTTTATTCCTTTTCCAGCAAGACTTGCCACTTTTCCAACAGGAACAAAGTTTAGGAGCGTCCATCCTGCGGCGATGAGTCTTTCTTTTGATGATAATTCTTTTCCTGTAATAGGGTCTTTACCGGTAACTGCACGAATTGCATCATTTACTCCAATGAATTCAGCTGCTCCTTCTATTCCCTTTTCCCACCATGATTTTTCATGTTTCTTTTCTTTTTTATGGGTTTCTTTCAATTTTTCATTTTGTTTCTTTTGATATTCTTCATCTGCTTGACGAAACTTTTGAGCGATACGCCGTAATTCTTTTTCTGTAACTTGTAAGTTACGTATGTAAGATTCCATGAGTCTCATTGATCTCATATATTCCCCATAAAAATGCTGACTCGTTGCTCCTTGCCATTGCATTTGAATACTAAACATAGATTGATTGAGATTTTATTGTATGGTCTGGCTGTGTGTTTGCATCTCTGATATGTTTTTGGCAATTTGTTCGAGTTGTTCAGGTTTGACCTTAATTTCCAAACCTTCTCCCACCTTCCTCTATTTTATACCAAAAAGAAATAGAACTGCATCAATTTTTACTTATTCCCTTTAGAAAAAACATCAAAAATACTGTTATCACAAATCGCTTCAATTTCTTCCTTTACAAATAATTTTTGAAATTTTGTTCCTGGGTTTAATATTACATTTGCCTCTAAATCTATCGTCTTTAATAATTCAATGGCATTCATAGAGACATACGGACATTCTTCTGGAATAACCATTTCTAAATGTTTCAAATCAGAATACAGTGGTAACATTAATCCTTCTTCCATTTCAAAATAATGAATTTGCAATTGTGTATTATCAGTTGAAATCAAATTCCCTTCTTCATCTACAGTTGTATCTCCTTCTACAGAAGCAACAACGTACAAATTTGATTTCTGTAATATCTCATAGAAACGAACTCTTTTTTCTTCATTCTGTAAAGCTTCCACTAACGCCTCATCTAATGGACAAATTTCTAGTAAACTCATTAACTTTCACTCCTTATTTGGAATAAAATTCGCCATCTTACTTGAAATAAGATGGCGAACTTATTATCTACTTATTTTTGAGCATCCATAGCTTTTACTTTTTCTAAATTCTCCATTGCTTTTTGGCGCAATTCTCCATCAATCGTTGTTGCATATTGTGGTCGAGTTAAAAACTCAAAACATTTATATGCATTATTGTTGTCATTTTTGTCTAAATACCCTTTACCTGTTTGTAACATTTTTTCAGAGACAACTTTCATAAATTCTTTTGCAGGTGCCTGCTGATATCCTAAGTTCATCGCTTGATGAGTTAGCTCAACTACTGATGCTAAATCTTCAATAGTGTTTATACGAGTAGCCTTTTTATTAGCAGCATCAAATGTACTTAAATATTCAATGGCAACTTTTGCTTTATCTTTCACTCCAGTCATTTCAATCCCCGGTGTTTTATAAAGAATTTGATAGATTTCTAAAGCTGATAGGTAATTACTCTTTTCAATTTTCCCCCCTTCTTTTAATACGCGATTTGCGACATCCGAAAATCCTTTTTTATCATTAACCCCACGATAGGAAGCTTGTCCATAATAGTGTAAAGCTTCGTAAAGCTTTCCGTTCTGATTCGCTTTTGTATTTGCTACTTCTATTAGTTGGATTCCCTCCATCTTTTTCGACGCATTGTCAATAACACTCATACCAACGATTTTTTCAATTGTTTTATCGATATCTTTCAACTGTGCCAATAATGTATACGATGGAAGTACAGTTTTCTCAGCCTTTTCTTGCCAATCTGGTGTTCCATTGATTTGCTCCCATTCGACTTCTGTTTTTTCCCATAGTTTATTTGCATAATTCACCATTTCTTCTCTGGAGCGCTCCAATGGATGGTTTGTGCGAATTGCATTGGCAATATTCAATACAGCTGTATAATATTCTCCTTTATTTGCAGCCTCATTTGCTTTTCTTTCAAACATAAGTGGCATTAACATTTTATTTGCTTCATCTCGAACAGATTGTTCTACCCTTGCCGTACTTGCTAATAGGTTTGCTTTCTTTAAGGCATCTTCCACTGAAAGTTCAGGGTCTTTCATCTGTCCTCTAAGTCCATCTACAGCTATACTAAATTGCTGATTTAATTTTTCTTTTGGTTGATCTTTTGCGACATCAATCCATTGATTTGCTAATAGTAAAGCATTTTCATAGTTTAGACTTTCAGGATTTAAATATGTTTCAATTTGCTCAATCGCTTGATTGATCGGATTTGGTTTTTCCGGTTTTTCCGGTTTTTCTGGTTTTTCTGGTTTTTCTGGTTTCATTTGACCATCTGTATCATTGCTATTTGTGTCTTTATGATTTACTTCTTTCATATTTTCTTTGTTGTTTTTATTAGCTTCAATTAATTGATCTTTTTGCTCTTTCTCACTAGCTATTTTTGACGCCCCAGTTTTATTCGTATTATCTTCTTTAACCGCTTGTCCTCCATTACTGCTAGTTGCAGTTGCTTTCTCTGGATTTACGTTTTCTTTTGTATCATTTTTAGATGTCACTACTGGTGTTTCAATGTTAATATTTTTTAATTCTTCTTGTAATAGTTTGTAGAAAATCTTTTCTACACGTTGATTTACAGCCTCTACTAATTTAGGATCCACACTTTCAAGCACCGAAGTAACTAAGTAATATTTACTTAAAGATTGTTCTAAAGAAACTATATCATTTGGGTTATTTAACCAAACATTCTCCTCTTGTACAGCCTTATCGTATACTAACTTTGCGACAGATTGAATATACTCTTTCTTATTTTCATTTAAATATGCTTGTAACTCTTGTTGTGTTTTATCCTTTTTCTTAAGTGTATTCATTTGGTTACGTAAATAAAATAATTCACTTTGATTCGAATAATTCTCCTTATTAGCTAAAATTTCTCCCAAATTGTCCAATGTTAATCTATCATCAGCAATTGTCTTTGCATTTGAAGATGTATTCAATTGAGATATAAGTGTTAACTCTTTATTTTCCTTGGAATATTCAGCCCTATTATTCAATGTATCAGAACTTTGTCCTTTATCATAATAATCATTGAAAAATACCGACGAGTACCTTTCTCCATTCCCAGCATACCACTCCACCAAAATATCTCCAGTTATTGGGGATACAGTAATTTGATCGTGTGGAACTGGTGGTTTTGGTTTTTCTGGTTCTTTGTCATCACCTGGTTTTGGCTTCTCTGGTTCTTTATCATCACCTGGTTTTGGTTTCTCTGGTTCTTTATCATCACCTGGTTTTGGTTTCTCTGGTTCTTTATCATCACCCGGTTTTGGTTTCTCTGGTTCTTTATCATCACCCGGTTTTGGTTTCTCTGGTTCTTTATCATCACCTGGTTTTGGCTTCTCTGGTTCTTTATCATCACCTGGTTTTGGCTTCTCTGGTTCTTTATCATCACCTGGTTTTGGTTTCTCTGGTTCTTTATCGCCACCTGGCGTCTTTCCATCACCCGGTGTTTTACCCGTATCCACCAAACTATCCGGCAAATTTTTACTCGGCTCCACCATAGGACCACCCATATTAGTTGGCAGTTCCGGCTTTTGTGGCGCTGGTGCATCTGATAATTTGATTAGTGGATCTTTCTTTTCCACCGACACATCATCTGGCTTATACGTCACTGGTGTAATTGGTGATTTATTATTTCCGATTAGGTCTGCTAAATTAACGTTTGGTTTTTCGCCAGGTTTGTCATCTTTTTTTGCAGGATCAGCAACTAAATTTGGGAACATAGATTGTAAATTGCTTCCTGTAATACGATCATCTTTTTTCTCTTCTGTATTACTTGCTAGTTTTACGGTTTCTCTTCCTGCTGTGCTAAATCCTTTGTCATACACAAGATATCCTGATGTTCCAAGTAAAGCTGCTGACATTACTGATATAGCAACTTTTTTCCCTAAATTATTATTGTTCTCTTCCATGCATTTTCCCCTTTTCCCATCTTTATTGAATCCAGCCGTTTGTTTTCATTTCTGTTAGTTTTTCTTGTGCTGCTCTTACTTCAGCTTCATTTTCATTTGCTTGTACTGTTTTTCTTAAGAAGCGGTTCGCTTCTTCATATTTTTTTTGTTTAATTTTGAACATCCCAAATGCAAAATTCACATGTGGATCTTCATCATTTTGCGAATATGCTTCTGCGAAAAATTTCTCGGCTTCATTTCCTTGTCCCACTTTATCGTATAAAATCCCTATATTCACAAGTGTATTTGTATCTCGGGTCCCACTGTTGACAACTCGATTATAAGCTTCTAATGCTTGTTGATACGCAGCATTACTTTTTCCACCATCTCGCGATTCGTAAAATTGACCAGCTTCATAATATACAATTCCTAGTTGATTTAGTAACTCTATATTTTTCATATCCTTTTGGATTGCAGCTTGTAATACTTGAGATGCTTGTTGATAATTCGCCTCTTTTTTCGCACTATCAATTAAATTTGTTTTATTCCAAAGCACATATAAGTTTGAAAGTTCAATTGTATATATAGCGTTCTTTGAATCTTGTGTAATAGCTTCTTTAAAGAACGATTCAGCTTTGTCTAACTGCACAGTTGCCGTAGCTAGTTGTCCTTTTAAATACGAAACAATCGCCTTATCTTCATTTGTTTTCGTGCTCATTTTGACGATAACGTCTTCCGCCTTTTCAAATTCTTTCATCTTCATATGACTTACAGCTAAATCTCTCATTGCATCTTTTTTATACGGTTCAATTCCTTTTGCATTATTCGCTAATGCTTGTTCGAAATTCGGAACTGCTTCTTGATATTTTCCAATGCGGAAATTTGCTGAAGCTAATAAATAGGCAGCTTCATTATTTTCTTTATCAATTTCTCTATCCTTTATTAATTTGGTAATATAGTCGATTGCAATTTTATTCTTTCCTTCAGCAACGTAAATTGTTGCTAATTGAAGATGCGCTTCGTCTTTTCCTTTCACTGCAATTGCATGACCAACAGCCTCTTCTGCAAGTTTATATTTTTTATCATGATAGGCTTGCCTTGCTTGTTCCATAAAGTGTTGATATTTAGCATTCGTTGTATAGAAGTAATACGCCGTAGCACCACCTATAACGACAATTGTAATTGAACCAATGATCAAAATACGTTTTTTATTTTTGCTCCACCATTTTGAAAAGGCAGACGGTTCTTTTTGTTCATGCGTTAATGTAAGAGGTTGATTCGATGCTTTTGCATTTAAAATTTCATCATCTATATCATATTCAACTTGTTTTTTTGTTTGTTTTCGGCTCTGTAGAATGCTATTTGGAACTGTAATTGTAGCTGCTGCTTCCGTAAATGATGTTTCTTGTTCTTCTTTTATCTCCTCAATAATGCTTTCAATTTCCTTTTTTAACGCATGATCAATGTTTGGAAATTGTACGATTCGTGAATAGACGAAACAAGCAAATTCTGCATTGTTTTCTCTCTCCAATTCAGTAGCTAGTTCCAAATAACTTTGTAGCACCTTTTTTGAGTTTATTCCAGGCTCTTGACTCTCTATTGTTTGAATGATATATGCGAGTTCTTGTTTTAGAGCAGTTGATGGATTAAGTGAATTGAAAATTGTTTTATATTCATATAATGCCGCTTGCTTAAATCCTCTCTCTTCTAATAATCTTGCAATTTCCAAACATTTCGATACAAAAAGAGACTGTTCTTGTTCTGACTGCTTTTCTGTATCAATTTTTATTATCTCTCTTGCACTATTAAATGCATCGTGCCATTGTGCAAAGCTTGGACATTCTGCAAAAGTTTTACTATTCCATGCCTGCTTAAATAACTGTGCAATTTCCCCATTCCATTGATTATGTAATACTTGCTGAAGTAATGCATATCTTTCACATTCTGTCTGCATTTCTTCCGTTTTAAAGTAACTTGCATCAGTCCATTTTTTATTTCGAACTTCTTCACTACACCAACTTAATATTTCTCCTAATAATATAGCACCAGCAAATCGATCGGCTTCTTTTTGCCATACTCCACTTGTCAAATACTTTGGTGCGTAACCCGCTGAACCTGCTGGCAATAATGAAGGTCTTTTCGTTTTTGGGCCATACATTTGCTCAACATCAACAAGCTCAATACGGTGTTGACCTTCAATAGGATTTTCACTTAGAAAAGGTATTAGTACGTTACTAGATGACAAGTCATTATGAGCAATCTCATTTTCTTCCATTATCTTAAGTGTTGTTAGAAATGCCTCTGCAATAAAAAAACATTGTTGCTTTGATAGCATTCGTTGCTCTTGTAAAATATCAGCCCAAGTTGGCCCTTCAATCCAAGGCATCACAATACTATTCGCAAGATCTTCTGACTTTTCAATTACAGATGTATGTTCTTCTTTTGTAACAATGTAGCGTGAACATACTTTAAGACCCGCTAAGGAAGAAAGTGGTTTCAAAAATACTAATTGATGTTTTTCATCACGATAGCGTTCCTTAAAAACTTTTAATGCTATTCGTTCTACACTATTTTCATGTTGTAGCTGATATACCGTTCCTTGTCTACCTTCTTGCCCATATGGCATATCAATTCCCATAACTGCTGGATGCTTTGAAAAATGATACGCATCTTTATTTAAAATAATTTTTTCTCCTACTTCTGGCCTGAATCCCATTTTATCCCCTTGCTCTCATATGACGATTTTTAAAGAAAAGACCAGGAACAATAGCTCCTGGTCTTTTGCAATTGTTCTGCTATTAATATGAGCTATCCGCGTTACGGAAGTTAGTAGCAATGTTTTTCAAATCAGTAGAAATATGTTCTAGAATCGGAATGTATTTTTGCATTTCTTGTCTAGCACTTTCAAAGTTCGCTCTGAACTTATCTTGTGTTGCCCCAGACCATTGTCCCTCTAAACTCTGAATTTCATTTCCTAGGTTATTGATTTGTTGTTGAGCTTCAGCTGCTGCGTTTGTAAAGCGTCCAGCGATTTGATCAAGTTGTTCAGGTGTAATTTTAATTTCTGCCATTCTGCTTTTCCCCTTTCAATCTATTAATATCATAACAATTAGATTATAAACTATATTCACACTATTTTTAAAGGGTTAGTTTACAAAAAAATAGTATTTTTTTGCAAATTACCCCAGTTTTATATTTTTTCTGTCGATTCTAACCATTTTCTAGCAATCTTTTTTGTTAAATCATGTAGTAAATGTAGTGGTGTAAAAGCACATTTTACTTTCATAGGTTTCCTGCGTACAAAATATCCTTCCCCACTCTGGAATTCTTGATCCATTTCCGTATGCTTGAGCTTTATATTAAAGAAATACACATCATTATTTTGCGTAGTGCCTAATAAATAACTACAGCTTCGTTTTCTGATTTCCGCAAACCATTTTTCATGTGAATAATTAGTTACACTTGAAGTTGTAGCAGCTGCAACAAAATGGATCCCTTTATTTCTTCCATTTTGAACAATTTGCTCTATTTTATTTTTCGCATCAAAATCAGTAGATAATAACGCCAGCATTTGATCAATATCATCAATAACAATAATAATCCTTGAATATGGAAATTTCATTTTTTCATTTGGATTTAAAGACGGCATGACCACTTCTCTGTTATTTATTACTTCTAGCAGCTCATCTAACATTTCTTTTAATTGCATTCCATCTGTAATTCGCTTTTTAACATGTGGTAATTCTCCAAGAGCCAAAATACCCGTTGTTTTTTCACTTAAATCAATCATGAATAATTCAATTTCTTCAGGTGCATGTTGATAGGTAAGAGAAAAAATTAGTGTTTGTAATAAAGATGTCTTACCACCTTCAATTCTTCCTCCAATGAAAATATTTGTCATTTCCTCCAATGAAAAGTTTTGCAAGCGAATATCTTCTGTTTCGATACCTACACAAATTTGTGACGATTCTGATTGCTCTAGCATGTCTTCAATAAACAACTGTTTCGGAACCATTGGAATTGATTTTGCTTTCTCTCCAGTCCATGCTCCATTCATTTTTTGAATAATTGTTTTTAATTGCTTAGAATATTCCAATTCATTTTCTCCAATGAAAGGCAATGCTGCTTGGAATAGTTCTGGGGGCTGCCCTTTCGCTAAACCACGTCCAGATGGTACATCAATTAATGGGAAGTTTGGTCTTCCAACTAAACTATAATATTCTGTTCTATCTTGTAATTCAAACGAAATTGCCATCGGAATATTGTTACGAACACGGTCAAACATATCAGTTGTTTGGTTGAGTGATAAATGAAAAGAAATACCGTACGTACTTGATTCACGTAATAATTGCTCTAAAATTTCATTTTCCTTCTCATACTCACTACGGAACCTAATATAACCATCTATCATTACGACAATAGCTGGAATCTTTGTTTCTACCATTCGGTTATACATCGCGAAAGATTTTGCTCCCCTATCAGAAAAACATTCTTTTCGATATGTGACTTCCTTCTTCAAAAAGCTAAACAACCGTTTCATTTTTTCAACTTCGTCTTCTTGTACAATTCCACCCACATGTGGTAAATCTCTAAAGTCTAAAAACATGCGACCAAAATCAACTACATAGAAGTTTACTTCCTCTGGTGTATGAGACAATGCCAGAGACATAATAATTGTTTGTAATAGAGTCGTTTTTCCTGTACCTGGCATACCGTAAATATTTAAATGCCCCTCTTGAACATCTAATTTCAAAGGATACTGCGCTTGATTTGCCACATCGTCGATTAGTCCTACCGTTAACTGCAATTTATCTTCTCTTTGCTTCCATACATCCGCATTCCAATTCTCTATTTCATAGAATTGATTTAATAATAGTTTCTCTGGTAAAGGTGCTAACCAAGGTCCTGGCAACGCTGTAATATTTTCTTTTTCGGATACGTTCTGTACATATTGAATAAAAGCTTGTAATTGCTTTGGACTATTTGTCATTGGTTTTGGACGCTTTTTCACTTTTATTCTTTCACCCGAGAGCTTAACTTCTGTAAAATCAACAATATCAAGAACTTTCTCTTCATCTGGATTATAAGGTGCTCCGCTCCATGCTGATTGGAATAATTCCAATACTTCATTGCTACCAACTTGGAGATACCCTCGTCCTGGTACATTGATTTTTGATGCATCTGGAATCTTTAACATTTCACGACTATCCGCATCATCTTGGACACGTAAACAAATTCGAAAACGCGAGTTACTCCAAATCTTGTCATTTACAACCCCCGAAGGTTTTTGGGTTGCTAATAATAAGTGAACTCCTAATGTCCTTCCTATTGCAGCGACACTAATTAGCTCGTCCATAAATTCTGGTTGTTCCTTTTTCATTTGAGCAAACTCATCAATGACAATAAATAAATGTGGCAAAGGTTCTTTTTCACGCCAGCTTGTTTCATAATATTCATCTAAATGTTGAACATTCCCAGCCTGAATAAACAATTTTTGTCTTCTCTCTAATTCCGCCTTTAATGATATTCTTGCACGCTCAATTAAGTTCGGATCTTCTAAGTTTGTAATAGATGCGATAATATGTGGTAATCCTGCAAATGTGTTTGACATTCCGCCACCCTTATAATCGATAAGCATAAATGCCATCTCATGAGGGTGATAGGTAGCCGCTAATGCGGCTATAATAGACTGAATCACTTCACTTTTCCCTGAACCTGTTGTACCAGCCATTAAACCATGCGGACCATGTCCTTTCTTCTCAATTTTATCGTGAATATTTAGAAACACAGGTTTACTTCCTTCTCTTACACCGATTGGAACCGGCAATGAAGTCGGATATCGATTTTTATCCCATCTCTCTAGCACTTGTAACTCTTCCATTTTTTTCACTTGAAACAAATCTAAAAAAGTTAATACTTTCGGTATGTTAGCCGCTGTAGAACTTTTCATTCGAATAGGAGCAATACTTCGCGCACCTGATTCACATCGTTCGAATGAAAGTCGGTCTACTTTAAAACTAGCACGCGTTGTCCCGCTATTTTCAGCTGAGCTTGAAAATGTTTCTACTAACTCACCATTTTCTCCGTTTAAGCTAATAACAAGATCACATTCCATCGGCAATCGTTCTCTCTGTTCTGCAAATATAAACGTAGATGCTCCGACACTTTCTCCTTCTCTAAGTAACATTGGAATTAGAGGATCATCCTCTAAAAACTCTCTCGCAGATAAGAAAAATACATACATTGGGATTAAAGGTATTTTCGCATCCGCCTGTGCAGAGGAATTATAAATTCTACGCATATTAAGTGGTGTGAACAACGCTTCAGCTAATTTCTGAGCGTCTTGTTGATTTTCAGATAGAAAACGCATACTCCTCTGCTCATCCCATACATGAGGAAGCCATCTCATCCAATCCCATTGTTTTTTCTCCTTCTCATGATAAAAGGCTGCTATTTTCACTTCATTTGGCGCATGATGTGTCATAATTTGCGTCGTTACAATTCGAATAAAGTTCAACCTATCCTCTTTATTTCCAACTACACCAATTACATCATTTTTTTTCAAAGATATTGAAATATGTCCATTAGGAATTGTAGTAAAATCCCTTTTGACATTTTGTGCTTCTGTAACTAATGGATTTTCTTCGTAGCCTTTCTGCTCAGGCACTTTCAACTCTACAAGGAATGGCCTTTCCCCCGTTCCAATACGAATATCTAAAAAATCTGGGCTTTCGGGTGTTCGCTCCCATAAGTTACTTTCTTGATTTTCAATTCTTTGCACACTTTTTAATGGACTTGGATTTTGTGTAATTAAATACTTTGCTTGTTCAACCTTTAACGTATCTAATTCCACTCGACGCTTTTGAATTTGCTCTAAGTATCTTGTTTGTAATTGTTCAACCATTTGACGATGTTCTTTCTTTCTACGTAAATGCCCCATCGATGTAAATATATATGACCCTAACATAGGAATACTAGAAACCATCATAAGAGGCATATAGCTTGAATTCATTTTCATAACCTTCATCATCACAAAGTATAATACTAGCGTCAAAATTGTCATCGCCGCTGGCAATATCATCGTTTCAATTGAAAATTTCGGCTCCTCCGGTATATTCGGTGGATCATGAATAATAACATTCCCTGTTGGTATATCTACTTTCACACGCGGAGAGCGTTGAAAATACGGTGATTTTTGCACAAAACATTTCTCCTTCCCCATCCAAAAACTATTACTCAATGATTTTCCATACATAATCTTCTTCACTAGAAGACATATCTTGTTTAACAGGTTCATTATAAACTTCTTCTGCTGGCATCATTTCAAAAGAAGGGATAATTGCTCCTTTTTTATGTAGCATTACATATTGTCCGTCCCACACATCATTATCGCGTAACGTTTCATCATTTCGAATAGAATGCCACTCTTCTTTATCTTTTGCCACTCTAATTTCATAGATCTCGCTTAATGCTTCATCTATTTTTTCATGATGTAAAATCGCTTCAATAATTTGCACCACTTTTACGTCATTTGGAATTGCAATATCAATTTCTTCATTTGACTGTTTTATGTATGTCACAATAATCTCTTCCACATTTATTCACCTTTTTCTCCATCATGTTTGTTACCAAGAAACATCTAAAAATGAAATATCATCGCTTGTCGGAGAGTTCTGTGCCCTCTCAATTTCTTTTAACACTTCCTCAAAATTATACTGCATAAGCGGCACAAGTCCGTCTGAGTGAATAACTATCCGATTAGCTTCTTGCCTAGATAATGCCTTTGAAAAAACCGCCAATTCCCCACCAATAATGCCTCGCTGTGTAGACCATCTTTTCTCTATATTTCTATTAAACTTCATTATATTCGAACAATTCTCCTTATCTTGAAACAATTGTACAAATGAATCACCATGTGTAACTATCGTTATTTGTACTTTATCTTGATTTGGAATGAGTTCTATTTTCCCGCCAATAAACATCGTTTCACTACCTTTTGTTCGCTTTTCTTCCAAAACATCAAGTAGTAACCACGGTGTTTCTTCTGGCAAGCGAAATGCACTCACTTCCTCTGAAGCTTCTTCTATCCAATTATTTAACTGTTCATTTAATAATGTAGCAATATCCAGTCCACTTTCTTGACATGTATCAAACAAGTTTACTAACTTCATACCAAGAAATTTCGCAGCGATTTCACCATGAAAAGACATTCCTACACCATCACATAATGCAAAGGTAACACTAGTCCCATTATCTTGAAATATAAGAAAATCTTGTCCACTCTCATTTAAGTCTTGCGTTTCTTTAGCTCTTACGTAACTATATCGATATGTAAAATTTTCACCTTTCTTCTCTTGTAATACTGTTTCTTTTTCTTGCGACAGGATATACTTCACTATTTTTCTCCCTCCTATCGAACCGGCGTTGCAGCAGACATTTGAAATCCAAGTGATACTAAATCTGCATTTGTACCTGGAAACATCATCACTGCACCATCCCCAATATGAAAACCATACTCAGTCATCATCTCACGATAACTTTGAGGGATAGGAGAGGAAAGTCGTTGCAACTTTGCACCATATTCATCCGTAATTTCTGTATGTGGCATAATCCCTTCCCACTTCTTTATACTAGTAATTTGTTCTTGCATAATTTCATCCGAAATAAAGATATTTTCAATTAGTACATTTCCATCAGGTACAGACATATTCATAATTCTTCGCACAATTAATTCTGGATCTTCGCCAGTTGAAGCACCATCTGTCATATGACAAACAACAGGAGCTGGCCCATCTTGTAAATTCGGTAATTCCTTTTGCAATAACTTCTCCACTACAGAGAAAGCCTTTGCTGTATCAGTTAAACGATGCGTTTGAATTTTTTCTAGTGGACGTAGTCTTGCTACTTCATCTATTGTTTTCACCCCACCCAAAAGATCAAAAACTTGATCGCTATAAGCTAAAATAGATAACTTATATCTTGGAAGCAATCGACTACCTTTTGTCGAACGAAATACCATTTGGCGAATTGCTAAAGAAAGAGCATCCGTTACAATGTCAATTCTCCTTTTTTCTTCTCCCTCTACATCCATCATTTGATTCATTGATGCGCTTACATCAAGAAGATAGATTATATAAGCTGGTGTTTGTTGTGTTGCTTGAGTTTGATATAACATGTTTCATACCCTTCCATACATTATTATATGAACTTTTTTTATATTCACATTTCATTATAACTTATGAATTTTCTTTTTCTCAATTTATTATAAAATGTTCTCGATATAATTTACATATTTTCACACAAAAAGATATTTTTCTTCTCTTTAACTTATGTTTAAATATACAAAACCCTTCTATATTCATAGAAGGGTTTTAATATTATGGTATAAGACGAGTACAATCTCTCGGAAAAGCACTAGCCTCTCGTACATTTGTTAATTCTAATATTTTATATACAATCCTTTCTAACCCAATCCCGAAACCTCCATGCGGGGGACAACCGTATCGGAATGTATTTAAATAAGATTGAAATTTCTCTGGGTGTAATCCTTTTTCTTTAAACGAAGCGAGTAACATTTCATAATTATGAATTCGCTGTGCCCCTGACGTTATTTCTAGCCCTTTATATAATAAGTCGAATGAATCAGTAATAGCTGGATTCTCTTTATTTTGCATCGTATACATCGGTCTCGCTTCTTTCGGATAATGTGTAATGAAAACAAATTCACTATTATATGTTTCCTTTACATATTTCCCTAGTAACTTTTCACCTTCTGTATCTAAATCCCCTACAGGAGATTCTTTACGATACTTACTTTTCAAAATTTCTTGTGCTTCTAACAATGTAATTTTAGGTATTTCAGTAATAACAGGTACTTCTATTTGTAATAGTTGTAGTTCTATTTCACATTTTTTCGCTACTTGTTGAAACATATATCGTAAAACATCCGTTTCTAGTTGCATCACTTCATAAAAATCATGAATAAAACCAAGCTCTACGTCTAACGATATATATTCATTCAAATGACGGGAAGAATTATGATGTTCCGCTCTATATACAGGTGCAATTTCAAAAACTCGTTCTAAGCCACCCGCTACCATCATTTGCTTATAGAACTGTGGTGATTGTGCTAAATAAGCTTCTTTTTGGAAGTATGGAAGCTTAAAAACATTTGCTCCTCCTTCTGCCCCTTGTGAAACAATTTTCGGAGTAAATATACGTGTGAAATCGTTCTCTATTAGAAATTCACTAAAGCTCTGAACGAGTGTAGATTTCACTTTAAAAATCGCTGCAGTTCGCTCATGCCTTAATGATATTACCCGCTCATTAAGTAGTTGATCTAAGCCAACTTGTAACTTCTTTTTATTTATTTCAAATGGAAGTGGCTCTGCACCGTTTATTACTTTCACTTCATGAGCAAGTACTTCAATACCCAATTCCGTTTTCGACGTCTCGACTATCTCACCGATTACATGGACAACACTTTCTACATCAACTTTATATCCGGCCAATTCATTTTCTAATACACATTGAATTACTCCTGTTCTGTCCCGTAATAATAAAAAACTAACATTTCCAAGGTGCCGAATTTTTTTTACCCATCCTTGAAGTAATACAACCTTTCCACTTTGCTTTGTACATTCTTTTGTGAGTGAACGCTTCATTATTGAATCCATTATTTTTCCCTCCAGTAATTTTATATTTATTTACGTTATTGTTGTCATCGTCATCATCCACGGTCACTCACCCCCTTTCAAAGAATACAAAAATCCGCCCCTATAAATAGGGACGGATTTTTTTCCGCGGTACCACCCAAATTGTCATACTGACCATCTTAGCCCTGATAACGGTAGGTACCGTTTGCTTTTACTAATAATCACGTTCAAAGCAACACTCACAGGTGTCTTTCCATCATGCGGTATCGCAACCTTCCCAGCAACCGGCTGCTCTCTGTAGACCTTTGCACCATGTACTTTTCCTGATCATCACTTTTTATATTTACAGAGTATTCTAACTCTTCACCCTATAAAATGCAAGCACTTTTAAATATATTTTGATTTTTCACATCCAGTTTTGTACAATCTCCTCTAAAGCCATTCCACGTGAACCTTTCAGTAAAACAACATCTTTTTTCGTTATAACTTTCAATACTTCCTCTGCTATTTTGGCTTTATTATCAAATGACTTTATTTTTCCTGTATGATAGTTCTTTCTTGCTTCTTCCGCTACAATTTTGGCTAACTCTCCATACGTAAATACATATTGAATGCTCTCCTCATTTAACATTTCACCAATTTCTCTATGATATGTTTCAGCTTTCTTGCCTAACTCCAACATATCCCCAATCACTATAATTTTTTTCTTATAGGCATTTAATTTCTGCAACGTTTCAATTGCAGCCTTCATGGAGGAAGGACTGGCATTCCATGCATCGTTAATAATTGTAAAACCTGTTTTAGCGGTTAAAAACTGAAAGCGCATTTGTGTAATGTTTATTTGCTGCAATGCTTCTTGTATTTTTTCTATAGGGACTTTGTAAAATTGACCTACAGCGATTCCGACAATCGTATTAAAAATATTATGTTTTCCATGTAAGGGAACATCGTACTGTATTTTTGAATGATTTAATTTAAAATGAACACCATATTCATCTAATTGTACGTTCGTTGGAAACAAATCATTTGTATACTTTCCACCAAACGACTTACTTTCTATACCTAGCATATTAATATTTTGAGAAAGTAATGGCTCATCACCATTATATAAGAACAGTCCACCGTCATTTAATCCGTCTACAATTTCAAATTTAGCCTTCGCAATCTCTTCTCTTGATCCAAGCGTTTCTAAGTGTGACTGTCCAATCATTGTAATGATCGCTACATCTGGCTGTGCTATTTGTGCTAAGTTTCGAATTTGTCCCGTTTCGCTCATTCCCATTTCAAGTATTAAAAACTCTGTATCCTGTTTCATTTCTAAAATCGTTAGTGGTAAACCAATTTGACTATTTAAATTCCCCTTCGTTTTATGCACACGATAAGTTGTACTTAATATCGTGCTTATTATATCTTTTACCATTGTCTTTCCATTACTACCAGTAATTCCGATAACTTTCACATTACTTGTCTTTCGGTAATATCGCGCTATTTTTTGCAGTGCAAGTAATGTGTCATCTACAAAAATAATCGGTATTCCTTTTGGAGGATCACCGTAAGACTTTTTCCATAAAGAAGCAGCCGCACCTTTTTCCATCGCTTCTTTTACATAATCATGTCCATCTTTCACCCTAATAATCGGAACAAACAAATTCCCTTTCGTAATTTTTTTAGAGTCAATACAGACGCCTTGCATCTCTATATAATGAAATGATTCTTGTAATCCTTCACCATTTACTATCTCTTCCAATTTATTCAATTGTAGTTGAATCAAATCGTCACCTTTTTCCAATTTTTACATAAAACCCAATTTATTTACGCATATTAATAAAAAATTTTATAGCGAGGTGTGTATATGCAAAAAGCAATTAGTTTCTTTCTCCTATTGTTTTGCCTAATTGTAGTAAACGAAACATACGCCTATTCACCAAAATCTTTACCAATCTCTCAAAACTCTGATCAATGGCAAGTGAATATTGATAAACCGAAAAAAACAAACAAGAATATGCTTCAAGCTAAAAAAGATGAATTTCAAACATATCATTTTTCAGTAAAGAATGTTGGGAATAGTGAGGTATATAACGTAAACGTCGAAGTATTCCGCAACGAACCAAATAAGAAAACGAAATATGAACTCTTTTCCCTAAAGGAAAGTCGTTTAGCAAGTGGAAAAACTGGATTTGAACACGCTAATTTACCTGTTGCTACAAAAGCGGATGAGGTTGATGTTATTATTACATGGCAAGAACACCCATTCCGATCGATGCGAAATGGTCAAAAAGTTGAATCTAGAAAATTTAAAGAGCATTTTGTTTTTAAAGAAGCTAAAAAGTAAATGGGATCCGGATATATTCACACTAACATTGATATAGCTTTATTTACTAGTACCAGTTCGTAAGCAAATTAAAAAGTCGTGGCTTAATGCCACGACTTTTTATATTAATTCGTACTAATGCCTCTCGCTGCCCAAATGCGATCGATATCAGCAGCATGTTGTCCGCCATATAAAAGAGCATCCGCTTGCTTAATCGCTTTCGCTCCATCACTGAATTTAGAGTTTGGTGTTAATGACCAGTGTGATTGTAAAATGATTTTCGTTGCTACATCACGGCCAAAAGCTTGTGCCATTTCGTATTGACCTTGAGCCCAAATTTCACCATCATCATGCACTTCATTCGTTATATCTTTCGGATATACTTTATTCGTATCTAATCGGCGTAAGCATGTTGGATCTGAACTAGAATAAGCTGTCGCATCCCATTCTCCAACACATGCTTTACCATATCCAGTAGTCGATACTGCATCTTCATATGTAGCACCTAAGAAGTCGCCAAATCCTTCTCCCATCGCTCCACCTTCTGCTGAACTACCAAAGCCAGGAACTTGGTTATCTTGAATCGAATGCCCATATTCATGTGCGATAATACCAGCATCTTCTGCATCATCAACACCGCCAGTACCGAAAGTTAAAGCTTTTGTTGATGGAGAATAGAATGAGTTATCATCAGTTGTACCATTAACATTCACTTTTATCGAACGGTTATTAATATTTTTAAAACCTAGACTTTGAATGTAACGTTGCAATGTATCGATATGATAGTACGACATAACATCTTCAAAGCTATCATTTGCGCGTGTATAGTTAAATTGTAAATTCGTAGATTTTGTTTTCGCTTTTGAAGAAATCGTTACATATTCTCCAATTAAAAATCCTGTTCCATCTAAACCTTTTAACGTAACAGTTTTCAGTTGGTTCGTTAGAGCTGTTGAATCTGCATCGTTATTATCTTTTAAGCCTACTTTACTACCGCTAGATACGACTGGGTTAGGTAAAAATACTTTTCCTGACCCTTCAGCTTTTCGGTTTATATCAACCTTTTTAATTAACTTTCCATTTTCTGCATCAATAAATGTTTCCCATGCACCAAATGGATTATTAGAATGGACTACAACTTTATATACTGGACGAGCAATTCCTTCTTCAACAATATATCCGAACTCTTTATCTGTAGGAGCCCATAAATTTTGCTCACTTGCTTCTCCAACATACGCCATTGATTTTTGTATTGCATCTTTTTCACTAATTTTTGTCGTTACTTCCTTCACACCTGTAACAGGCTGATAATCAGAAACAGCGAGTACTCCCTTTCCCTCTCCATTAAGAGTAACTGTAATTTGTTTTGAAAATACAGGCGCACCGTTAACAACTTGTTGGAACCTAACATATGAAGCTACTGACGTTTCTGTTGTAGAAATATATTGCAAGTCTGAAAGGTCTGTTTTCAATCCATACTGCGCAGCATTTTCTTTTAAATATTCAGTTGCTTTTTTCTGTGGCGAATAAGCTTCTAACTTTACTTGCTGTTGTTTTTCCAATGCCGAAACCGTAGAAATCGTCCCCATTACTAACGGTACAGTCATTGCCATCGCCACCATTTTTTTATTAAACATAGAACCACTCCCCCTAATAAAGTAGCTCAACCTTATCCCATTACCACTAGGCAATCATTCCCCACAAAATGGGGGGATAAAAATTGAATCTACGAGTAATTCTCTATAAACACTTCTATTACCTTTTCATTTAGGGTAAGTGAAATTTTCTCACTATTTATGTGTAAAGTGAACACAATACTTTAGAAATATATTTCTACAGTATTGTGTTCGGTACGCTATGAAAAAAGACAATTGCTAGTGGTCCTATCGAATGTATAGTCAAATAAATTCTAATCATACAAAAAAGGAAGTTGGAATCATTCCAACTTCCTTTTTCTTTAATTAGCTGCACTTAATTTAATTCTAAGTTTTGTTTCACCTAAAGAAAGTTCATCGTCTTCGTTCGTTAAGTGACCAAATGTAAATTGTTTAACGAGTAAGTTTTCTTCCAATAAATCTTTATGGTTCGTTAACGTTCGTTGTAGCTCTACTTCTGTATCAAGAATAACATCGACTCGTAAATTAACTGGTAAATTCAACTGTTTACGATATTCTTGAACCGCACGAATGAATTCACGCGCTACTCCTTCTTGTAACAATTCTTCCGTTACATTCGTATCTAACATAACCGTATATTGTCCGTTAGTCGTGTTAGAGAATCCTGATTTTGCAACTTTCTCAACTAACACATCTTCAGCAGTTACAACTACTTCTTCTCCTGGTGTTGCTTCGTAAACTGCTCTTTCTGTTGATACAAAGTTTTGTACTTCTTCTTGTGATAATTGTTTTAGCCAACCATTCACTGCATTCACATTTTTACCGAATTTCGGCCCCGCTGTTTTAAAATTAAGCTTCAATTGATATGATGTGTATTTTGTTTCATCGAGTTCAACATGGAACGCTTTTACATTTAACTCATCCATAACGATATCACGATAAGATTCCCAATCCATATCATTCTCGTTATGCTCAAGTAATACAAGTTCTGCTAGCGGCTGTTTTACTTTTAAAGAATGCTGATTACGGTTACTTCTTCCAAGTTCAACAACTTGTAAAACAGCATCCATTTCCGCTTCTAATTTCGGCTGAAGTAGTGATTCATTTACAACTGGATAATCAGCTAAATGAACGCTACTTCCTTCTAAATTAAGATGAATGTCTTCCGCGACAAACGGTGTGAATGGTGCAATTAATTTACTAATTGTTACAAGTACTTCATGAAGTGTCTCATACGCAGCAGCTTTTTCAGCGTTCATACCAGATTCCCAGAAACGATTACGTGAGCGTCTTACATACCAGTTACTCACTTCATCTACAAGTACTGCAATTTCACGAGCTGCATTCGTAAATTGATAATCATCAAGTGCAGTTCTCACTTTTTTCGTTGTACTATGCAATCTTGATAATACCCATTCGTCTAATTTTGTAAGCTTTACATCATACGTTTCTTTCGGATTATACTCATCTAAATTTGCATATAAAACGTAGAAACTATACACATTGACTAATGTATCTACAAATTTAGATTTCGCTTCCAGTACTGTTCTTTCAGAAAAACGCTTCGCATTCCACGGGGCACTATCAACAAGTAAAGCCCATCTTAGCGCATCTGCACCAAACTTATCTACTAAATCAACTGGATCTAGTGCATTTCCTTTGCTTTTAGACATTTTCTGCCCTTCTTCATCTAAAACATGCCCTAGTGATAACACTCGTTTATACGGTACTTTTCCTGTATATAGTGCTGATACTGCTAATAAACTATAAAACCAGCCGCGTGTTTGATCAATTCCTTCTGCAATAACATCCGCTGGAAACTGCTCTTCAAATAACTCTTTATTTTCAAATGGGTAATGATATTGTGCAAATGGCATAGAACCACTATCAAACCAAACATCAATCACTTCTGGTGTACGATTCATTGTGCCTCCGCATTTTTCGCAGCGGACTTGCACTTCATCTACATAAGGCTTATGCAATTCTAAATCTTCCGGTGTTTCTTTCGTACTATGCTTTCTTAATTCGGCAATGCTTTTCGGCGCAAACTGATGATCACAACTTTCACATTCCCATACGTTTAATGGCGTTCCCCAATATCTATTTCGGCTAATATTCCAGTCCACCATATTTTCTAAAAACTTACCAAATCGTCCATGTTTCATATGATCCGGATACCAAGTAACTGAATCATTATTTTGTAAAAATGTATCTTTAATTGCAGTTGTTCGGATTAACCAACTTTCTCCTGCATAATAAAGTAGTGGTGAATCACAACGCCAGCAATGTGGGTAGCTATGTTCATATTTTTCTTTATGATATAGCAAACCTTCTTTCGCTAAATAACGAACAATGTCAACGTCACAATCTTTTACAAATTTACCTTTCAAAAATGGTACCGCTTCTGTATACTCACCTTTTTCATCTACAACGTGCAAGAATGACAATCCTTCACTTTGAACAACTCTATAATCGTCCTCTCCATATGCTGGAGCAATATGAACAAGTCCTGTACCACTATCTGCCGTTACAAAATCTGCTGCGATAACGCGGTAACCATTTGTAACTTCTTTCATCGGAAATGGCGCTGTATAAGATGTGTTTAATAATTCTTCGCCTTTATGAACAGATAATACTTCATAGTTTTCTTTTAATACTTCTTGTACACGTTCTTTCGCAACAATGTATACATGACTTTCTTGTTTTGCTTTAACATATTCCATATTTGGATGTACAGCAAGCGCTACGTTTGCTGGAAGTGTCCAAGGCGTTGTTGTCCAACCTAAGAAATACTCATTTTCACTATCTTTCACTTTAAACTTCACAGTTGCACTTAAATCTTTTACTGTTTTATACCCTTGTGCAACCTCATGTGAGCTCAATGAGGTTTGGCAGCTTGGACAGTATGGTGAAACTCTATGTCCTTTATATAACAATCCTTTTTCATGGATTGTCCCCAAAATATGCCATACACTTTCGATATATGGATTCTTTAAAGTTACATATGGATCATCCATATCTACCCAATAACCAATACTTTCAGTGAATTCACGCCACTGCTTTTCATATGTGAAAACACTCTCTTTACACTTTTGAATAAATGGTTCAATGCCATATTCTTCGATCTCATGTTTACCAGAAATACCAAGTTGCTTCTCAACACCTAGTTCTACAGGTAAACCATGTGTATCCCATCCTGCTTTTCTTACTACTTTATAACCAGCCATCGTTTTATATCTTGCTACTAAATCTTTAATTGCCCGACCAAGTGCATGGCCGACGTGTGGTAAACCGTTCGCCGTTGGTGGTCCTTCATAAAACACAAACGATTGCGCGCCTTCTCGATTCTGAATTGATTGTTCAAAAATGCTTTGTTCGTTCCACTGCTTACGAATACGTGTTTCTCTCCCTACAGCTGACTCTTTTACATCTACTTTCTTCATCTACAATCACTCCTTTGAATGTTTTAAAAGCACACAAAAAACCCGTCCCTATGAAGTAGGGACGGGTTTACCCGCGTTACCACCCTAATTCTATTAGCTTTTTCACTAATAGCGCTTAGCAACGTACTATCATACGTGTTCTTTGTAACGGTAGACATCCGTCCGGGCTTACTCACTTTCAGCCTCGGCTCCTCGGAGATGATTTTCAAATAACGTCTGCCCACCGGCTTTCAGCAATATACCGGCTCTCTGGAGAACAGTTCACTATTTTACTCTTTCTCGTCTTCAGATTTATATACTTTGTTAAAAGTTATTTTATGCCATTTGACAACTAATTGTCAACTAATTCAAAATATATCCTTATCTTTTCCCCTATTCTTATACAATTACTTTTCAAATTCTCGCAATGCTGCTAAATTTTCATCATCCTCAATAAGTTCAGCAAAGAATCCCGATTCATCCTCACGAAGGACAATTTCAAGCTCTTTCTTCGCCTCTTCATTTCTATTTAACTGTGCTAAATAACAAGCACGATCATATCTTGCTAACAAATCACTTGCATCCATTGTTAATACTTCATTTGCTATTTTTTCTGCCTTTAGTGTTTGGCCGGCACCATGATATGAAGACGCTAAAGAAAGGAGAATTGCTGTTTCATTTGGATGATGTATAGAAGCATTTTCTAATACATGAATTGCCTCTTCAAACCTTTCTTGACTTTGATACATTTCTCCTAAAGCAAGAAATGCTCTACTTACGAACGGTGTTTGCTCCATTAATTGTAAGATCATCTTTTCTGCTTTTCTTTCTTCCCCTGCTTTAAAGAATACTTGTGCTTGCAGAAGAAGTGTATCATAATCATCTGGTAGTTCTCGAACCATTTGCTTCGTTAATTCCAAAGCATCTCTTAACATATCTTCTTCCTCGCACTCAACGAAAAGATTTACAAGTTGCTTCGCTACTTCATAATCCCATCTATTTTCTAGTGACGTGTGCAAAATCTCTATTGCTTCTTTATTCATCTCTACATTCTCATAAAATAGCGCAAATCGCTGTGCTGCCATACTATTTTTCGGATTTAACTTTAAAGAGATTTCATATAAATCAATTATCATAGTAACCATTGAAATTTCTTTGGCACGATTTTTCATACGATAAAAAGCTCTCGTAATGATAGATCGTTTTGGCTGTTCATGCAGCTGACGTTCAATCCATATTTCCGTAACCGCAGCTGCAGCATACATGAATGCTGTACTTCTTTCTGCTTTTTTCACCTTTAACGTATGAAGAAAATCTCGTATGTTAGACAATTTTTTATGTTGCTCTACTGCTTTTACATAAACATCAAATATACGTTCATTATCAAAATCTTTTTGTATTACTTTCATTGCAACTTCAATTGCTTTTACATTTCTTTTTTTCACTAATACTTTTGCATAATGATATAGAACTTCTATATGCTCACCATCTAATTGTAGCGCGTATTCAATCTGTGCTTGTTCTTTATCTATTTCATTCATCGCTCCGTACACATATGCAATCGCATCTAAACGCCATATTTCAGGTACTTCTTCCTCTAATTGTTCTAGTTCAGTCAGCAATTCTTCCTGAAGATTCATATCTACTGAAAGCTGTGCCAAATATTCCATATTAATATGCAACGGCTCTTCCTTCATCGCCTGAACCATATGACTTTGTTCTTTAGAACGATTTTCTTCTTTTTCGTATATTTCCGCAAGCTGTAAATGTACACCTACGAAATTCCCATCAAGCTCTAAACATGTTTCATACGCTTGTTTTGCTTCCGTCAATTGCCCTAATGCCATAAGTGTTTCACCAATTCGGTAATACGGTAATGCCGTTTCCTTTTGTTCTATCGCCTTATTATATCTTTTCATCGCTTGGCCGTACTGTCCAATAGATTCATATAAAATACCTGCATAACAACCGTACTCACTTACTTCATTACTTTCTTTGTGTAACGTTCTTAAAAACGCTATACCTCGTTGTACAAATTCCGTTCCTTTAATTCGATTCACATATTCATCTAACGCACTTGCTACATTATAATCACTTTTCTTTATACCATTTTCTAACTTAGATAGCGCTACTTTAAATCCTTCTTCATTTCCACCAAGTTCAATTTCAGCATCCCATAAAACCATTCCTGCATTCATGAGGAAATCTTGGCTCTTTTCAATTTGCTTCTCAAGACCAAGAATATATTCTTTTGCTTCCTTGTATTGTTCTCTTGCCATATACACTTGTGTAAGTCCGAAGTGAGAATAAACATCCTCATCGTTTTCTTCTAAAGCACGCTTATACAATACTTCTGCTTCTTCCAAGCTATCATTTTGAAAATGATAGTCACCTAATTTTACGTAAAGAGGTGCTTTATCATCACAATTCTCAATACCGTTTAATAAAATTTCTTTCGTACTTTCCTCATCCTTCAAATCAGATTCGTATATTTCCGAAAGTTTCGTATAAATGTAAGGTGCATTACTATCCAAATGAATCGCTACTTTAAGCCCTTTTATTGCTAAATATAATTTTCCTAGTTGATGTGCACATCTCGCTCGTTCATACCATACATGTGCTTCATATTTATACTCTTTTAACAAGTCATTAAAGATTTCATATGCTTCTTCATATCTTTCTAAATCTATTAATATTAAACCGTGATTCGTTAAAGTGAATCTTTCAGGACTGCGCTCTAACGCAACTTGAGAGTATTGCAATGCTTTTTCAGATTGATCAATATACATATAGGATAAAGCGAGAAAACTCCAAGCAATAGGCTGATCTGCGTCTAATTGTAACGATGAACGAAAGCTTGAAATCGCTTCTATATAACTTTCCTGCTCAAAAGCATATCTTCCATTTATCAAATGATATAATGCACGATTATTTTTCTTCTCAACGCTTGTCAGCATTTGCTCCGCTTTCTCTACTTCCTGAAGACGAATAAAACACTGTGCACCATGCAATTTAACAAAGTCCGAGTTCGGAAACTTTTCTATTAACTTATCGATACAATATAAAATAAATTCTTTATCTACTTCAACATCTAAGTGCTTTATCGTATATAGCCACGTATTTGGATTATCGCTCGTTTCTTTTAAAAATTGTACTAAGTTACTAATTCCCTCTTTGTCATGTTCATCTAAATGATCCGTAAGAGAAAAAATAGATTTAAAATAACGATTTTCTTCCTCACTTAGAAACGCTAGTTGCGCCTTCTTTTCTTTCGGAACAAACGTGATTGCTAAACAGCCTGTATAACGATATTTTTCTTGTAATTTACTATATTCTACAAGAACTGGTTCTATAAAGTTTGGATCTTGAACATAGAAAGCTTGCAATGTATCATCATATCCAGATAGAACTTGTACGTGTGAAGCATGCTCAATATCTATACTTAATAAAACAGGAATTCCTTCATCAATCAGTCTCTTATAATTCTCTTCATTCCCTTTAAAATAACGATATTCATAACCTAATTCTTCCAAATAAGAAACAGTATCTGAAAACTTCGATCCTGTCATATCAAAAATAAACTCTGCTATTTCATCTTGTGTACGTGTCTCTCCCCATATACGCAACATCATCTCTAAACTTGTCGGAACACAATAATTATCCTTTTGTACAATAGGAACTATCGGCAAGTGAACCTTTTTTCCATCCGGATTTTTTTCTAAATTATGATATAAAGATTCTTTTAAACTCTTTTCTTTTTTTAATAGCTTTTGTAAATCTGCAAATTTATTCATTTTGTACAGCGCTTCTGCACGTAAATGTACAAAGTAAGTGTTATAAGCATGATATGGCAGCTGAGTATTTATGTTATCTATTACCGCTAACATCTCTTCATATTGCTCTAAATCTAATAAATACTTTACCTTCTCAAAATGAAAATATGGTACTTGTGGGAACTTTACAATCGCATCATCAATTAACTGTATCGCACGTTTTTGTTCTCCTTTATTCGCATACAATTGTGATAATAAATAGGTAGATAACTCTTCACAATCTTCATGCTGCATGCCAGCAATAAATTGTTCTTCCGCTTTCTCCCATTCACCTGTATGCATATAAACGTAGCCCCATTTATCAAACACTACGCGCGTACTGTACTCCTCTGCTTTTTGCATATACATTAGCGCTTCTTCATTTCTTTTCATTTCTAAAAGACATCGTACTAACGTAAAATATGTTTTCGCTAAAAAATCTGCATCTATTTCTTCTTTATTACTCTCTTCTAAAGTTTCTTTTAACAGCTGCTCTGCTTCAAGAATTTTTCGCTCATCAATTAGCTCATCACAATATAAAGAGAGCGTTCTCATATTTGGGAATTTTTTATAAGCGTAGCGAATGAGGAATGAACTGTATTGGTGCATAAGCCCTTCATCAGTAAGGCGAATTAATATGTCAAACTCCTTATGCGAAGGAATATTAGCAAGCCAATTCTTCACATAGGATAAAGTATTCGTTTCTTTTATATATGCAATTTCATTATTTATTTCCTGTAATCCGTCTACAAATCTCTTATCTTTCAAACACGCTTCTAACTGCTTAAAATCTAGCATGCATTCACCTCGAATTTATATTTAAACTGCTACTTGCTTAGATTTTACACACCATATAGTATGTATTCAACTAAAATCTCTTATAATGGATGATATTAATTAATATTATTCAAATTCATAACAAAATATAGTAAAAATGATTGTTTTTCTCCATATGTTGTTTAATTATATAGAATAACGTAACATGCAGTTTTAATCTTGTAGAAGCTGAAATTAGTACATAAAATTATATCGGCGATTTTCAAATTATATCGACCGATTCTTAACATTTATCGGCGATTATATGTCGAATATCGACTTATCGACATTAAACGACAATCCTTATATATCATATCTTTTAACATACTATATCACCAAATGTAATTTTCATATTCGGAGCGTACACTAAAGAAGAATGCACATGAAATATTTTAAAAAATCGTAGTTCAGCTTCATATTGAGCTAGCGCATTATCATATGTTAATCCTCTGTCTATTAAACGTTTTATAAATTGCTGCTTATCACCCGGATTACCTGCAATCCCCTCTTCTTTTAATGAATGATACAAACTTTGTTTATCATTATGGTGGATATTAGAATCTAAAAAGTTCACTTTATCACTTACTCTACACTCAATATTTTTCACACCTAATTCACTTAAATACATCGGTATTTTCATACCAATATTTCCATCTTTTCCACTCCTCTGCGTGTCACTTTCAAATAAATTCTGCAAAATGCCTAGCTGGATAATTTCCGATTGGTTCTCTCCATCCAAAGTGTATGAAGACATATTTGATATCCAATGTGGTTCAAAACAGATTATTTTCCCGCCACTTTTAACTGAATGAATCATTTTTTGTAGCATCGTTTTTGGTGAACTCATATGTAATAAGAAGGCATGACAAATTGCTATATCGTATGTATCGTTCAATTCAATTTCTATAGCATCTCCCTCCAGAAATTCTGACTCGTACGGAAGTGAACGAAACAACTCTCTCGCTTCAGCTAATAATGTTTCTCCACTATCAATGCCTGTATACTTTGATCCTTCTGGAAGTAAAGGCATTAATAATAAGCCTAAATAACCATATCCACAACCATAATCAACAACATGGACTGGCTCAGAAATCTTCCAAACTGAATTCACTAGAAAACTTACATAATCGCTATTGTAATATAAATCTCTCGTATTTTTTAAATACGCTAGTTTACTGTTCCAATCGTATGTTTCCAACCTCTAACGCCTCCTTTTATATACACCCCTTACAATTCTCCATTTAACAAAACATTCCTACATTTTTAACAATTACCCAAGAAATTGGTTTTAATAAGGTGAGATTACTGCTTACATGACTCCTATACCAAATAAAAAGGCATACATATCTGTAATGATACATACACCTTTTATGCTACATCTCCTCAGGAGTCTCCACCCCAAGTAAACGTAATCCTTCTTTTAATACAACCGTCACAGCATAAACCAATGCGAGTCTGCTGTCTTTTTCTTCACTCTCTTCTAATATACGAACATTACCGTAATATTTATTGAACGATTGTGCTACATCTAATACATATTTCGAAATAATCGATGGCTCATTTTTATTGAAAGCTGCTTCAATTACTTGTGGGAATTTGTTTAGTAATTTTACGACACTCCAGCTATGATCGTCTTTTAAAGCAAACGTACATGTTTCAAATTCTACACTTTCTTTTCTTAAAATAGAGCAAGCACGTGCATGTGTGTACTGTACGTACGGGCCTGTTTCTCCTTCAAATTTCAGCATGTTTTCTAATGAGAATTCAATATTGTGCATACGCTCATTTTTTAAATCGTGGAAGATGATTGCACCAACACCGACTTGCTTTGCTACTACTTCTTTTTGTTTTAAGTTTGGATTTTTCTCTTCAATATTTTGTTTTGCAAGTTCGATTGCTTCTTCGAGTACTTCTTCAAGTAAAATAACTCTTCCTTTACGTGTTGACATTTTCTTACCATCTTTTAAAATGAAGCCAAACGGTACGTGTTCCATACCATCAACCCAAGTATAGCCAAGTTTTTTTAATACGGTGAAAAATTGATTGAAATGTAAGCTTTGTTCTGGACCAACAACATATAGCGCTTTATCAAACCCATAAGTGTTTTGACGATATAAAGCTGCCGTTAAGTCACGCGTTGCATAAATCGTCGCACCATCTGATTTTCTAATTAAGCAAGGCGGCATTCCTTCTTCTTCTAAATTAACGACTAATGCGCCTTCTGATTCTTCCAGTAAGTCGTGCTCTTCTAAAATCCCAATAAAGTCTTCCATTTTATCATTATAGAAAGCTTCGCCTTGAAAATTAGTAAATTCCACACCGAGAAGTTCATAAATACGAGAAAATTCTTTTAATGATTCGTGACGGAACCAATTCCAAAGTTCAACTGCTTCTTCATCGCCTTCTTCTAGCTTTTTAAACCAAGCACGTCCTTCTTCTTCTAATTCATCATTCTCTTTTACTTCTACATGAAACTGAACATATAACTTAAATAGCTCACGTATTGGATCCTCTTTCACCACTGCTTCATTTCCCCATTTTTTATAAGCCGTAATTAACTTTCCAAACTGTGTTCCCCAATCTCCTATATAATTAATCCCTACAACTTCATAGCCACATTTTTCAGCGATATGTTTCAGCGAATTTCCTATCATTGTAGAACGTAAATGCCCCATCGAAAAAGGTTTCGCGATATTAGGAGAGGAATAATCAATTACTACTGTTTTTTCACAGCCAAAGTGGTTTTGACCGAACTCTTCTTTCTCCGCTAAAACTGTTTTTAATACTGCATCACTTACAGTTTCACGATTGAAAAATACATTTACATAAGGACCAACGGCTTCTACTTTCGTAAAAAACGGATCATTTAATTTCTCAGCAACTTCCTTTGCGATAAGAGCTGGTGCTTTTTTATATTGCTTCGCTAATGAAAAACATGGGAACGCTGCATCTCCAAATTCATCTTGTTTCGGTGTTTCAATTAAATCTAAAATTTGTTTTTGCGTTAATTCATTCGTGAAAATATTAGATAAACTTTCCGCAAACTCCATTTTATAATCCATGATACAACCTCCTTATTTTTTAAAACACAAAAAACTCGTCTCTAAAAAAGAGACGAGTTTGAACCCGTGGTACCACCCTTGTTGTTCGTTACGAACCACTTTCCCGTTTATAACGAGGACAGGGGGCCTCGGCTTTCTCTACTATTCGTTCAAGAAGCATCTCCGAAGTGCGCTTCATCTTTTTCTTCCGTACTAGGCTCACACCATCCCTAGCTCGCTTTCCTTCTAAAAAAGACTACTCTCTTCATCACAGACAGTATATTTAATTAATTATTGCTTATTATACATCTTTTCAAACAATTAGCAAGGGTCAATTACACCAAAGTGAAACTTAGCACTTTTTCTTTTGTATACATGAAAATTGTGTTTTTCAAATCTAGAACTACGAAAATGATCTTTTAAAACGACACGTTTTCTCGCCACTCGTTTTGCCTCCGCAATTGTTTCGTCAGTAATATCATGATACAAAGCGAAGTGTTTTAATCCTTTAATTCCGTCAGATTCTATGACAGTTTCTTCAAACATCGGATCAAGGTAAACGACATCATAACTATTGTCTTCACATTGCGCTAAAAATGAAAAATGCTCCGTTTGCTTTACTTGGATTCTTTGCATTGCTTCATCAATTTCAGAAACAGATGAAGACCATGTTTTCAAACCATTTCTCATGATATAAGCCATAGATTCATTGCCTTCAAGTCCTGTTACTTTTCCACTTTCACCAACAACATAACTAGCTACAATACTATCTGATGCCATCCCGAGCGTACAATCTAACACTGTCATTCCGCTCTCTAATTTAGCAGCTTGTACAAACGGATCGTGTTCTCCACGCATTAACCTTTTCACACGAAACATCGCTGAGTTCGGATGAAAGAAAAATGATTCTTCCGTACCTTTCGGATAAATAGCTAATCGGTTCTTTCCTACGACAAGTATATCTTGTTCATACTGCTCATGTAATTTATGCACTGGTATATCATTACGTAAAATGAAAGAACGATTTAATTCTTCTGCTACCTTTTTTGCATATGCTGTCATTTCTTTGTTTGTTCTTCCTGCTGTTGTTACTATCATTGTTTCACCTCTATATAAAGAAAAGAGGGAGATTTACTCTCCCCCTTCTTTAGCAATTCTTTTCGAAAGCTTGCTCTAAGTTCGTAATAATTTCGTCCATAGTTGCACCTTCAATTTCATGACGGTGAATGAAGTGAACAACTTCTTTTCCTTTTAATAATGCCATAGATGGTGAAGATGGAGGAATTTCTCCGAAATATTCACGCATTTTTGCAGTAGCATCTTTATCTTGACCTGCGAATACAGTTACAAGATGATCAGGTTGTTTTTCAGCACGAACAACCGCTTGACCTGCTGATGGACGTGCTAAACCAGCTGCACAACCACAAACAGAGTTTACAACTACTAAAGTTGTACCTGATGTATTTTCCATAAATTCTGTTACAGCTTCTTCTGTAGTTAACTCTTCAAACCCAGAACGCACTAACTCTTGGCGCATTGGGATTACCATTTGGCGCATGTATTCTTCATAAGCATTTGACATCTTGTAATCTCTCCTTCAACTTTCATTCCAAATTCATCATATCACGCTCTATTAATAGGTGCAAAAGAAAGATAACGATGATTTCATTTTTTTGTAGGGATTTCACAAACCCCACCGCGGCAATGTCCCACTGGAACAAGTTTTCTATTATTAGCGATATAATCGTATACTTTACTTCCAAAACCAAGTACGATAGATAGCTTTATAAAAGGAACTGCAAACCAATAAGATGGAACGGCCTTTGCTAATACATCTATGCTCTGAATGCCGTCATACCACTTATTATTTTTAAAAATATACAGTCTTTGTTCCATTTTACTTTGTAGTTCTTGAGAAAGCTTATATTTCTCAACTACATCTTCATTTCGAAATGAAACAAATTTCATCTTACCCTTTTTATCTAATTTTTTCGTACGTTCTGCAACGGCCGTACACATCGGACACCAACTATCATAGAAAACAATCATACATTATTCCCCTTTACGAGACTCCGTCATTTGTTTCCATACAGAACCTTTTGCTTCTTCTCCGCCTTCAATACGCTCTAATGCTAGACGTGCTTGCATCGCTACTTCAAACTCTGAATCATCTTGCGCTGCTTTTAATGCTGGAATCGCACTTTCATCTCCAAGTTCAAATAAGAACATCGCTGCACGCCAGCGTACTAATTTACTTGGATCTTTCAGAGATTTAATCATAACGAACATCGCAGCCGGATCACCTACATCTGATAAACAATCTCCTGCAGTACGACGAACACTTACAGAGCGATCTAACAACGCTTTATATAATAACGGTAATACTTCATCACCTTTTACCATACCTAAATACGCTGTTGCTAAACGGCGTATTGAAACTTTTTCATCATCTAACGCCATCTTCAACACTGGAATATCTTCTTCAGTAGGATCCATTTGTTCTAATGCTGCAAAACGGTTTTTCCAGTCAGAATCTTTCATCATCTCTTCTGTTACTTTATATGGCTCACGCTTTTGAATCGTTACTTCAACAGCACCTGCTTGATTTAATAATTCTTTAACCGTTTCATTTACACGTTCTTCTGAATAAGCAGCAACAATCTCTTCTACTACTTCTTTCCCGATTTCTTCAAAATTACCGTAACGTGTACTTTGTTCTACCCATTTACGCTCTTTTACAACGTTTGGTGCAGACATTTGTACTTTCATAATTGATTCTTTGAAACGATCTGGTAAGCCAACGCGTTCTTCCGATGTTCCATCTGTTAACTTTACTTGCATTGGAATTGTAAAGAACATTTGAACAAACACTTTCACTTCTCCAAAATGAGACAGTTGTTGTTCTTCACTTTCTTCCACTACTTCTTCGCCAAAAACAGCACGAACTTGTTGTAATAATACTTTCCAGTCATACTTTGCATTTCGCTCGACTGCTAAAAAGTCAGCTACATGATACACACCTTTAATGCCTTCAATTTTCAAAATTTCTTGCACTTGCATTGGTGCTTGTTCTTTATTTTCATTTGTATAATTATTACGCGCTCCTGATGGTAATACTTCATTCAAAATAACTTTCATTGTATTTGGACTTGGCGTCGGTTCAATTGCTTTAATCTTCACGTAAAAAACTCTCCTTTATTGCGTGTTCTTAGCTGTATTGTAACATGTTATCACTCTATACTCCTACTCGGATGCTTAATTTTACTACTTTCTTCCCGCTACCATACTATTTCATTCTTTTTACATTTCAAATTAAGAATGAGGTTTTAAAAGCTTTCGTTTCCGATGCTTTTTATTTTTTATCCATTTCTTGAGGTACCGCCAGTATTAAAAAAAACACACGCTAAGCAAAAAAATATAATAAGTTGTCCATATAGACAGCTTATTTACATATTTTTCGTTCTCGGAAGTTGATCTTGTAGCGCTCTTTCTCGTAATTCACTATGTTTTCCAAAGAAAATAGTGAAAGACAAGGCGATGAATACATTTGCAAAATGACAAAACTGTAAGAATACACGAGTATTTGTAAGAAAGTTCGATGTTTTCCTTTTTCTTTTTTTATTATAGTGAAAAAGAAGAACGAAATATTCTCTTATGTAGGAAAGGAAGATAATAATGATTGATTTATTAAATAAATGGATGTTAGAAAGTACAGGAAATTTCAATATCGTTGTAGGACTTACAGCACTTCTATTTTTGGGTTCAGTAATTACACTTATTATTATTTACAAAAAAATTGGTAAACCAGATGAAAGAACAACTCCTATTCATTTTAAAATTATTTCTTGTATGTTTACTACTCAAATTCTAATGAATTGCATATTTATTTCTTTAGTTGGTAAAGATATTGAGAATTTCCGTCAAATCTTCATATTATTTGAAGCCTTTGTATTCTTCGTTGGAGCTATTTATTCGTTTAAATTATATAGACAAGAATTTAAATAATTCACTTGCAAGAAACAATAAAAAGGGGGATTCCTTACTCTCAGAAAGGATCCCCTTTTTTATTTTCTATCACTCGATTCTTCTTTTTATACATTCCTATCCTCGCATGGGTTTTACGGTTCTCGATTGTTACTGGATTAGCCGAAAAACGTAATAAAATTTTGTATACTCTTTACTTGTTTTCCAAAAAAAGCTGGCGGTACTCCTTCTTTAAGTTTATTAAAATACTTTCCACAATTTTTTCCGTAGCTATTACTTAAAATCACCTTTTATTACGATGCCCCCTCCCGCCTTCTCTCCAAAAAGGTAATACTCTCAATCACAACTTCAGTTCTATATATTCTCTTGCCTTGTTCATCATCGTAATTACTCGTCTGAATACGCCCTGTAATCCCAACAAGTGATCCCTTCTTACAATATTCAGTTACATTCTCAGCCGATTTTCGCCAAACGACACAATTAATAAAATCGACTTGTTGTTCACCTAAACTATTTCGAAATCCTCTATTCACCGCAATACATATTCTTGCATAAGCAACGCCTTGTTTTGTGTAGTATAATTCTGGCTCCTTTGTCAATCTACCAACTTTATGATAAGTAGTATTTTTGTATAAATTCTATCAACCCTTGATAAATAGCCTTTTGTAATGTGAATTCCGTTTTTTTATAATTGGACAAAAAGCGTGTTAACATCCGGCAATTTCATCAAGTAAACAGGGATGAAATTTTGGACATTCTTGAACTGAAAGGTTGTATCAAAACTAAAATAAAAAACCGTATTTCGTGTTAATTTGAAATAAAATCAAAGCGAGTAAGTTGAGAAATTTGTGTTTTTCCTAATAATTTAGCAGCAATTAATAGTACAAAAAAGCCAACCACAAGTTCTATGGTAATTTGCCCAATATGATCCATATGAAGTGTCACCTCGACAAATTGTTTTTTATAATAAAACATAAAATATTTAACAATATGAACTTTCGTTTACACATACTAAAAAATCTTCAAACACTATTTACCTTTAAAAATGGGTATACCATAGTTAGGTATCATTTTTTTAATAAATATAATTACAAGTATATAGGCAATACAAAAAAAAGTTCATAGAAAATCCAAACTTATCCTGATAGGCATGCATGGCGAGCACAATTAGTTTTTGCTGCCTGCTCTATTGATTTTTAACAGGAGTAAATAAAATGAAGGTAACATTTACGATACCTAAAACTCTTTTCTTTATAATTGGGATTACCTTTTTAATTGGAATCGTAGGAACTGGTATGTACATGGACTTTATGAAGTAGTTCAACTTTTCATTTCTTTGAATAAAGTTCAGTATTCAGTTAATGATAAGTACAAGCTACTTTTCCCCAAAGTAGTCCTTTGTTGCAGTGTTTGTGAGAGCAGTTAGGTTTCGCCAGCTGCTCTTTTTATTTTTCACTTCAAATCATGATGTTTTACATTAGATTGAGCATTAATTTCTTGAAATATATTTAAATTATTATTTTTTGCTTGTAAATCTGTTGGATTATTGGATAGTATATTTTGATTCAAAAATTGAGGTTGAATTAATCTTTTTAAGTCTCCCACTGTTAACGGCTTAGCATCCTCTTTTAATTCATACCCTATTTGACCATTAGGTTCTAGAGTTGCTGTTTTTACATCTCCAATTTTTGAAATTCCTTGGTTACGTAATCTCATTTCTAATTGATCTACTGTTAAACGCATTTTCTTCAAGTTAGAAACATTTAAAATACCGTTTTCGATCACTGTTTTAGACTTACCAGTAATAAACTTCTCAAATGCATTAGATTTTAATTGTAGATATTCTATAATAACTACTGAAATGACAAATATAAGTGCACTTACAACGGCCTTTAATACACTTTTTTCTACAATAGGTTGTACAATAATTGTACCAATAGAAATCATCACTACAGTTTGTGCTAATGTCATCTGCGAAATAGACTTTCTACCTGCTACTCGTAATAAAAGAATACCACTCAAAATTAAAATAAATGATTCCCAAATAAAGTTCATATAATCCCCCTCTAATAAAGAATCTCCATTTTAAATTTCCCTTGTTTACTCGAATTAATACTTTACTTAATATTTAGTAAACTGTAATTTTGTTATAACCTTGCATAACATTTTTAATCTCGTATACACTATTTTTGTAACAATCGGTTACAAATTATTTCTGTAAGCGCAGCGTTTCTTTTGTACAACGAGCAGTTAGTTTTATTAACTAGCTGCTTTGTTGAGCTTACTAAAGTTTTTATTTAACTTTCTTGTATAACATTTTTGCTTCTGCTCATACTATAGCTGTAACTTTAAGTTACAACGTGTTGTGGGTATCGTTCTTGTTGAACAATAAAGCAGCTAGTTCATTGAACTAGCTGCTTTATTATTTAAATAAACACCACCATTTAATTAAGTACAAACTAACGTTTTTGTTCACTTTGTAGGTTTAGAATAAAGTTTGATAATTTGTAATAAAGTTCAATGATTTTTAAAAAAGATTGATAATTTATAAAAAAGATTGATAAAAAGACCTGTTTTGTAGAGTATTTCTTTGTTCAACAATCGGGTCATTTTGTGGAAGATCAGCAGAAACTTTTGAAATCTTAATCAAAATAGTAATTAATCTATCGAAGTTGTAAAATAAGGGTAAGAATAGTTCTGGGGGGATTTATATCAATTATAATGCTATTAATCTAAGCGAGAAACTGTCCAAATTCAGTGAACACTGGTCGCCCAAAGTCATTGGTGAAATGAATGACTATCAGTTTAAGTTAGTTAAGATTCTGGGGGATTTTGTATGGCATGAGCATAAAGACACCGATGAGGTATTCATCGTGATAGACGGCGAGATGTCCATCTCATTCCGCGATGGACAGGTTAAACTTTCCAAAGGAGAAATGTATGTGATACCAAAAGGTGTGGAGCATAAGCCTTATGCTGAAAAGGAATGCCATATAATGCTGGTAGAGCCTAAAGGTGTAGTCAACACTGGTGAAACTAACTCCAAACAAACTGCTGAAAATAATATATGGATTTAAATCAATAATTCAGTTACTTTCTTTGGAGCAACATATAAAAGGAAGTTAAATATTTTCCGCAATCGGGCGCTTTAATTGAGTAAGGTTCACAAAAATTATCAAACTTTTTTATAAAAGGATGATTCAATTGAATATAGAAAAAGCGTGTTTTGATCAATCTTTTTTTTCAAAACACGCTTTTTCTATTCGCTCTTTTATCAAGGTTTAGTAAGTTAATTTAATCAAACTTTATTCAAAAGCTACACACTTTTTTATTGCAGATATGAAATATTCATGTGATATTCTTTTTCAATATTAATTTTTTGCAGAGAACACCTTGAAAGGTGCTCTTTCATTTTCAAATGTAGTCTTATCATAATTATTAAATGTAAAAGACATTTAAAAAGTTGCTGAGAATGAACGAGATAAGTAACTTTCCCTTTTTATTGTCACTCATTATGTTTGAACTGATTCTTCTGTTCTAACAGATTGTTGTTTTTTCATGAATATAAGTAACATAAGTACAGTTATTATTGAACGATAAATATGAAATGACGCTGTTAATTCACACCTAGATGCAAAACCTTTCCCTTGAAATACAGGTGTGATTTCAAGCTCTGGTATATCAATAATATGCGTATATTCTCCAGCAACGCCGACAACCATTCCTTTTATTGACCACGCAAAACCAGTTACAATTCCAGTACTAGCTGCGTCCCCTGTGCCAATTTGCGAATGCCATCTCCATTGATTGATTTTAACTTTTTTTAGATTTTTTTTAAGTACAGAATGAATCTCTTGCAACTTTTTTACTATCTCTCCCATACTATCAATCTGTGCCATTACTTTATTTTCAATACCGCCCTCTTCTTCCGCTTTTTCAATTTTTTGTTCAGTCTTTTTTTTCTGCTTTTCTATTCTCTCTAACACATCAAACGTATATTTAAATTTCCATATTTTCACTTGCAGTAAACATTGTTTTTCTATTTCTGTATATAAGAAAGTAACTTTCAAAGATATTTTCAAAAATAACATAAACAAAATAATCAATAACAGAATTCCGATCCCAATTACAAGCCACTTCATGTTTATCATCCTTTCATTCCATACCCATTATCGACATGTCCAAGAAATATTATACAAATTCTGAAAATTACGTATGAGCAATCCTCTTTAAACAATGAAAAATCTGTAGCGTCTATATTAAAATTCTTGTTGTACCATCATGATAATAAAATAGCATGGTAGAATGATAATCGTTAGAAAGAACAAAAAGTACACGAGTTTTGAAATGCTACTATTATAACTAAAAACACCTCTTACTATCGTATTATTTAAATGCGATAGTAAGAGGTGTTTTTTACTTGTTCTATTCCATTAAATCACTATATATAGTGTTCTACTTCAAGTAGACTATCTTATATTTATGAGCTAACAGTACGTTAATGATAAATCTTATATTATATCCTATTATTGATTATTATTTTCTCGAATTTCTTCAGAAGGTTCTTCTGTTGGATCTGGCTCATCTTCATCAACGCCATTGCAACCACATAACAAACCTACAGATAAAATAGTAGACATAAAAGCAAGTAAATATTTTCTTTTCTTCATGGGATTATTGCTCCTTTCAGTTAAGTATTTATGCTATTATCATCTACTTTTAAAAAGAGAATATGCTGAAGTTTTTTCAGTATTTTTTTCCTATACATCCAATTAGAATTAAATCTATTTATCGAAAAACCAGGATTCTTAGATATCCGTAAGCCTAGCTTAAAATAGAAAATACAGTTAACAACCATAATTATTCTGTATACGAAATTGTGTTTTTTCAAATACTTTAAGCTAAAATACTTTCGATAGGAGTGAAAAAAGTGATAAGAAACAAATGTGCAGTGATTCACCTATTTTTATTATTGGTTGTTATCGCTGTTTTTATATGGTCTGTTATTAACCCCGCAAAATACTCGACATGGGCAGCAGAAGCTATTCCTGCTATTGTCGGTTTATCCATTGTAATTGCAACGTACAATAAATTTCATCTCACCACTCTCTCTTATATAATTATTACAATCTTATCCATCACAATGTTTGTCGGTGGTCATTACACATACTCAGAGGTGCCTCTTTTTAATTGGATACAAGATGTTTTGGATTTAAAACGAAATCACTATGATCGATTTGGACATTTGATAAAAGGTTTGTTTATCATTGTGATAAGAGAAATCTTATTACGGAAAACTCAACTTACCGAAGGCTTTTGGTTAATTACGATTAGTATAAGTATTTCACTTGCTATTGCTGCATTATACGAAATCATCGAATGGTTAGCTTTTAAAATAGCAAAGGGAGGAAAAGCAGCAAAAGACTTTTTAGGTATGCAAGGCGATATATGGGATGCACAATGGGATATGTCACTTGCCTTAGTAGGCTCAATTCTTGCGTTGCTCACCCTTTCGACATTACATAACCGAATATTGAAAAAGAATAGATAAATTTCCAATCTAATAATACATAACTTTTCAGTTCCTTTTTGATTTTTTTATAAAACTATTTTTCTTATTTCAGCAAAAAACACTTGGATAATATTAGAAAGTCCTGGTTTGAAAGACAAGAATTATTAGTATAAGTTGGCATCATAAATCTCTATAAAATATCGCATTATAAATTATGTGAAATTGAAACGAGTGTTTCTTTTTACCATTTTTTTCAGGGGGGACAATAATGAATATCCTTAACTTTTTGATGTCACTATTCAATTCTAAAAAAATAACTCAACAAATGTTTGAGTTATTCGGAAATAAAAAGAAGAACAATAAAGGATGGATTTTGGGTTCTTTATTAGGGCTAGGAACAGTTTTGGGTGTATTAGCAACACGTAATTCAAGTATGATAAGACCTATAAAACATACGTTTCAAGGTTTTCAAAATAAAACAAGAACATTTATTCCATCCAAAGTAAATTTGGCAAATATGGAGTTTGCTGATGAAATTACGCCTAACACACAAAAGAAACAAAGTAATTCAAACTAATAATTGTCACCATTAAAAGACAACAACCCCATAAAAAAGCAGATAGCCGATTCCTTGTTTTAAAGGAAATCGGCTAATCTGGTTTAATACGTACAATTTTCTTTTTTTGATATGGTAATCCGAATTAACTTTTTAACATCTTCTAACTCATACCTTCATTGTCCATTAGGTTCATGGTCAATTTTTTACCTTTAATTTTCGAAATCCCCTGTTTCCACGATTTCATTTCTAATTGATCTACTGTTCATCATAATTTTTTAAGTTGGTAACAAAACTCATCCCGTTATCCTTTTTGAAAATATTAATTTTAAATCCCTTTTAGATTTGAGATAATACTTTATGATTTAAGAACTTCTTTAGACACCTTAGAATGAGTACCAACAAACTGCTCAATCATTTGATTTAACTCTGTAGCCGCTTTTGTTGGTATTTGATGTTTTGTACCAGTAATAAATCTTAATTCATTATATGGCAATTCTTCATGTAGTAAGTTTGCATGACTATAAAAAGTTTTGTCATTTTGTCCATAAACCAATAACATAGGTAGATGAATGTCTTTAAGGCGATTGGTACAATTATAGTGCAAACTATAACGATAATATTGTTCGATATTTTTGGCATTACCTTTCCGAGCTTCTCGAAACATTTTTTTAAATATTTTTTTTGTATTAGAATTCCCCCACGAAATGGCAAATGCTAAAAATGAAATTGCTCTTGCTTTCGCCAATTGGACACCAAGAGAAATCTTGTTTTTTAAGTACCCTTTACGCACTTCTGACATTCCACCTATTAAAATTCCCCCTAAACTATTTTCGGGATATGTTAGTAAAAATTCCAAGGCTACTGAGCTTCCTGTGGAATACCCACATACAAAAGACTTTTTAATTTCCAAATATTCCAGTAATTTCTTTATATCTTTAGCAATTAGTGAATACGTAATTGGCTGACTTGAACTCTGACTGTTTCCATGTCCTCTAACATCAAAAGCGATTACTTTAAAATTTCTAGATAATTCTTCTATCTGATATTCAAAATTTTCACAGGTAAGTGTAGGCGGGTGAATAAAAATGATAGGAGTCCCTTCTCCTTTTACTATGTAGTAAAGACTACATCCCTCTACAGCTAACTTTGGCATGTATAGAATCACCTCAACAATTTATAATCTCTTAGTAAAAGCTACTGATTTCATAAGTATTTCACCATTAATAATTTGTATAAAAAGAAAGAAATATACTCACTTCCTATTTTGTGAAAGGATTCAATATACATTTCTCTCTTCGTAAAACATAAACTGTTCAAAAAAGTTCATTTTGATTAACGAAACATTTTAGACAGATATATACCTTGTTCATCAGTCATTTTTGCAATAAAGCTTCTAATACTTTTTATCCCTGCATAGCTCACCTCAACTCGCTTATACTATAAATGTGACTTAAAGTCACAAATTATTACTCGGTGCGCGTGATCTTCCTTTTTACTAAACGTAGTTAGTTGGACTTTGTTGCATAAAAGGAAGCTGATTAAACGTTCTACACATCTAAAAAATATCGGATAATAGAATATTATGGTATCAAGTAAGTACTATTAAAAAGGTGAATGCTATGAAAAGGTTTCTAACTTTGTATGCCTTAGTTTTAATTTTAGCGGGATGTTCTGAAAAAGCACCCTCTCTTAAAAAGAATGAATTACAAGTTAAACAAAAAGATAACAAATTGATTCAAAATACAACACATTCTATTCCCAAAAGTAAATCTTTGCAATTAGCCCCCACTCCAGTCACTAAAAAAACAATTTTAGATGTGCCACTTATATCGCAAAAGCCAGAATTAAAATATGGATGCGAAGTTACAAGCTTAGCGATGGTATTACAGCATGCAGGCATTAAAGTTAATAAAATGGATTTAGCTAACGAGATAAAAAAAGATCCTACTCCACTGTCTACAAATAAAAGTGGAGACATCATTCAATGGGGAGATCCTAAAGAAGGTTTTGTCGGAGATATAACTGGAAAAAATAAAGGGTACGCTGTCCACGTTCAACCGTTACAAGAATTGATGGAACGTTATCTACCAAATCGCACAGTAAACTTAACAGGAAAAACCTTTAATACTGTGTTAGCTCAAATTAAGCTCGGTAAACCTGTATTAGTATGGACTACAGGAGATTATCGCCTTCCAGATAGATGGGAGTCTTGGAAACATGATGACAAAAAAATTACAGCTCCTTTGGATTTACACGCTGTTGTTATTGTAGGTTTGGAGGACAAATACATTTATATCAATGACCCATTAACTGTGAAAAAAGCACACAAAGTAAACCAAGAGATTTTCATTCAATCGTGGGAAGCATTAGGGAAACAAGCATTATCCTATCGCTAATGCAATTTCATTAAATATTTAATACTACCATTAGGTACACCCTGTCTATACAAAAAATAAAAAAATGATTTGATGATAAATATATTTTGTCTATAGAAGTACAAGATATAAAATACTCATTAAATCCACTTTCATTTCCCATACTATTTCTAATATGATTTATAGTAAGTTTGTAACTTAAAGTTACAAATCATTGCTGTAAGTGTGGGGTTGTAAGGTGTAATAAAGCAGTTAGTTCCATTTACTAATTGCTTTATTGCACAAAATTAAGATTATTACAATTTAGCTACAGATCACTATTTTCAAGTATATATACTCTGTTATAACAGTAGCACAAACACAATTACAAGTTTTCTAAAGAGGTGTAATTATGATTGATTTTTTTAAAGAAATATCACTAGTACTATTAAGAATAATCACCATCTTACCTTTATTATTATTTGTCACTCTATATATGGGGAAACGAGCAATTGGTGAATTACCTATATTCGATTTTCTCATTATTATTACATTAGGTGCTGTCGTTGGCGCTGATATAGCTGATCCTAGTATTAAGCATTTCCCAACGGTAATAACTATCATTGCAATGGGTATTCTCCAAAAAATTGTTGCTAGTTGGAAAATATCAAATCGAAAACTGGATAAATTACTTACTTTTGAACCAACAATCGTTATTCAAGACGGAAAATTTCTCGATAAAAATCTAAAAAAGATACGTTATTCTATCGATAATGTTCTGCAGATGTTAAGAGAAAAAAACGTATTTGATATTAATGATGTTGAAACAGCAATTATTGAAGCAAATGGTGCATTAAGCGTATTAAAAAAGCCCTCAAAAAATACAATTACACTTGAAGATATTAAAATACAAAACAAAATGTCTGCTATTTCCTTCCCTGTTATCTTAGAAGGAAAAGTTTGTTTGAATATTTTAGAAAAATTACATTTAAACGAGGATTGGCTAAATCAACAATTATCAGATCAAGGAGTTAATAATATAAATGATATCTTTTTTGCTACGGTAAATTACAACCTTGAATTGTATGTTTCTTTGCGAAATGAAAAGAATATAACAATTCCACCAATAGTACATTAGTCAATTTATATGCCAGCTAGAATGTATGCTAATTTTTCCAAAATACATAAAAACTAATCACTAGGTTCTGTAATTTAACATTCCGTTAACATAATTTGCTGAACATTGTTTGTAGCTAAATTCTCTAAATCATTCTGTACATTACATATTGATCAACAAAACATTTTAAACACTTTGAACAAATATAATTTTTTCATTACCACTCCCTTTTTGAATAAAGCTATTATTAAGTCTTATTCCTACATAACTCTTCCAATTTCTTTTATTCTATAATTGAAAATTTAAGATAGAATTCACTGTTTTCAAGCGCTAATTATTTTTATACAATAGGTCATTAGCAAATTGCTTTAACTACTTTAATGTACAAAATATTTCTGTAAGCGCAGTGTTTCTTTTGTACAACGAGCAGTTAGCTTTATTAACTAGCTGCTCTGTTGGATAGTTAGATAGGTAACTTTTGTAAAAAATCAAAAAGTTACTTTCTATAGGAATTCGAAATACACAAATGTTCTGTCATATCATTTACGATAGATGCTATTAGTTATATTCTAATTACTCTACAATTGCTAAAGTGATTGAATATAAAAAAATAATTTGCAGCATTTCAAGCGTAAATGATACATCTGGAATAAACTTAATAACAGAGTAAATAAAAAGTGTGTTTTAAAAATTGTTATTAAAACACGCTCTTACTATCGTTAAATAGTTAGTTATTTTATACTCCTAATCTCATTAAATCATTTGTTACTATAAAAATATAATTCTAGATTGATAATATTTGAATTTTATATATTGTTCAAAGAAGTAATTATCGTGACTCCTAATTTAATGCGCCATCATCTCGTGCGCAATATCATGTCCATTCATATCCGATGGGTAGTAGGTAGGCCAGTGTATAACTTCATCGAATAAATCTTCACGGTTGTCACCCCAATACAAGTGGTAGTGATCAGCTTTATTCGGATAAATGCCATGATCACTGAATTGAATATACTGAGGAACTCCTTCTGTTTTATCTGCTAGTTTAAATATGTATCTTACACCTCTATTCCCTGCATCATATGTCAAAATTTTGTATCCATCATAGATATACTTGCCAGAATATTTTTCTTTGTTTTTGTAGAATGTTACAGTATCTCCTTGAATCACGATACGGTCCACATCTGTTCGATATCCTTCATTATAATACTCCTTGTATTCTTTGGCTGACATTTTACCTTTATGTTTCGCTTTGTGAGCAAATACCTCATCAAGCGTTCCATCTTGTAAATACGGATATACAGATTGCCAGTCTCCTTTCCAATCGGAGAGTGGTCGATCCTTCACTTGATTGTCTTCAAAATATCCTTCATAAATTCTTTCTGTTGCTTTATCATGAGCATGACTATGACTATGACTATGACTATGACTGTGATTGTGATTGTGATTGTGTTCATTTTCATGTGTATGACTTTCAGTTGTTTGCTCTTGCTTTTCAGAAGGTTTTTCTGCAACTAATGCGAATTGTGTTGCTTCTTTTAAAGTGTTAACATTTTCTTCCATTAAAGTGAAGTAATCTTTATTATTCTTCGCATCGTCTTCAGAAATAGTAGCAAGGTGATTTAAGCGTAAAACTTTTGTACCAGTTTCTTTCTGAATAACTGATGCTACTTTTGGAGTAGAAAACGTTTCGAATAAGATGTATTTTAACCCGTGTTCTTTAACTGTTTTTGTAATTTCACCAAGCTCTTTTTGAGATGGTTCATCAGAAGCTGAAATCCCAGCGATAGGAATTTGTTTTAAACCATAGCGTTTTTCCCAGTAACCATAGGCTGCATGAGAAACTAAAATTTCTTTCGTTTTTGCATTTGCTACAGCAGCTTTGAATTGATCATCTAAATCTGTAAATTTAGTTTGAAGTGCTGCAAAATTCTTTTCGAATTCTTGTTTATGATTAGGCTGTATTTCTACAAGAGCATTTTTGATTTTTTCAGCTTGTTTCATCGCTAGTATAGGATCTAACCACACGTGTGGGTCTTTATCGTGATGATGTTCATCTTCTTTATGTCCATCTCCATGATCATGATGTTCATCTTCGGTTGCTGCGCGCAGTTCGATGCCTTTTGATGCATTTACAATTTTAACATTTTCTTTTTGTAATGTTTTTTCCATTTTTTCAGCAAACGGTTCTAATTCTGCACCGTTATAAATGAATAAATCGGCTTTCGCAATTTTCACTGTTTGTTTTTGGCTTGGTTCAAATGTATGAGAATCTGCACCAGGTGGATATATTGCTTTAACAGTTATATAGTCACCACCGATTTTTTTTGCGAAATCAGCAAGTGGGAAAATAGTTGTATAAACAGAAAGTTTCTCATCTTTTTTTACTGCACCTTCTTTTTTATTAGAACATCCAGCAAAAATTAAAGTAAAAATAAGTAGGAATGAAAACATAGTTAATTTTTTTGGCATGAAATTCTCCTCTTTTCTTTTTTACAAGTTTATTTCCTCCAATTCTATGAAGAAAATATCGTTTTGACACAAAACGTAATGATTACGTTTTAGTTTGCGAACCTAGTATAATACATCTTTTCGAAATTCGCAATAAATAATAATCATTACGATTTATGTTTGTTATCAACTTATTAAAAAGAATGGTATTAGTTTTTAGTATTTTTTAGCCTTCCACATCGCAATTAGGGGTCACCATACATGCCCATAAACTTAAGAAACTAGTAGTTTCCCAAAACGCAGAAAATGAGTTAAATTCTCATAAATAACTGTAAAGCAATAAAATTTTCATTTTTGGTGACACTTCAAAATATTAGCGTGATGTGCATGCGGTACTCTCCCTATATATTGTTTTCATTCGTTAAAATATACAAAAATGACAGCCTACCTTTTTATTCCTTTAAAAGGTAAGCTGTCTTGTTTATAATAGCTTCAATTTTTTTTGCATTTTTAGCATACATTTCACTTGTCTTTTTCGATTTTGTTTCTAAAGAAAATAGCTCAAGATCAGCATGACATTTTTTTAAAGATGCTAATAATAAAGGTTTGTTTTGAGGAGAATGCATTTGGAGTTTGTCATTGTAAATATCGATAGTGAGTTGTCCGTATGAGTCAATTTGACCGAGAAACACATTTTCAATGACAACACCAAGTTTTTCTAATTCAGAATGTAACCAAGCGCGGTTATGCCCACTTGCAGAAAGAGGTTCATCTAGTACATTCCCATCCATAATAACGTTTTGTGGTTCTTTTTCATTTGGCACTTTTAAACCGAGATTTTTTGCAGTAAGTGGCTGAGAATCTTTCTTTAATAACACATTTAATTCTCCGCTCGGTTCTAAGACAGCAAATTCAACTTCAGCTATACTGAATGCACCATTACCTCTAAGAAGTTCGAGTAACTCATCACTCGTATATTTTTCTTTCTTTAAATTATCTTCAAGTACTTTGCCATCCTTTATTAAAACTGTAGACTTCCCTTCAAAAAAATCTCGAGCCGTTTTGTTTTTTAAAGAAAGAATTCCGACAAAAAAAGGTAACGATGCGAAAGTAAGTATGGCAAAGACGCCATGGAAAAACTTTTGGTCTAGCCCTGTAGATACTTGAGCTGCAATACTACCAATTGTCATTCCCGCTATGTACTCAAAAAAGGAAAGGTGAGAAATTTGCCTTTTTCCTAAACATTTTGTGATAGTGAATAAAACAATTAATATGAATACAGAGCGGAGAATAACAAGCGTCCATTCGGGTAGGTGAGACATAGTCATTTCCTCCAATCTACTTAACACCCTTTATATTAAGGTTCTTCATGTTCTAATATTGAAACTCTAACCTTTAAATCAGAGATGACACTGTCCATTTCTAATATACATTCATGAAGTGCGCGTTTTGCTTCATCGTATGTAGAATTTAACGATAGAGAGCTTAGGCTTGCTTGAGCTCTCCTTTTACTAGCAAGGCAAGTTTTTAAGCTAGCGATAACAGTCATACAAACACACCCATTAGCTGCCCATGAAGCTAACACACAGTATGAAAGGATACATTATTCTTTCATGGTAGTTAAGCAAGAAAATGTTATTCTCTTTGAAAAAAATGTACGGATATCTTAAAGATTTAGCTTTTTTACCGTATAATTAACTGGAACTTGCTGGGGAGATTCTAAAAAAAATATAGGGAAATATTTTCCGGTAGGATGGAAATTGTCAATTTCATCCTGAGTTATTGTTACGAAATTGTGTCCCATGTAATTATCTGCGTTGAATGTATCTTCCTCCGCTATGTGCCCCCCAATAACTAATACTTTAAAATCATTAAGAACCATAGTTTGGAAGTTACGAATTAGGTGTACGTGATTGTCATCTTGAACGATACTTACACCATCATTATTCCCTTTATGCCACATTTGACGTGTTTCTTGAATATTGCTTGGTGAAAATCCTGCCTGTGTAATAAGGGTGTGGCGAATTTCTAATTCATCATTATCTTCATCACCTCTTGTATCTAGGACGACAATTCCGTGAAGTGCAACTTCAATAGCTTTCCCCATAAACTTTTCATCTTATATTAAGTAATAGAAGTATATATTTTTAACATTCATTAACGTAACCGTAAATGTACTTAAATATTCATTGTGCCTTCTCAACATCCTGACTAAATCGCGCTTTCATCAGGTCTATCAATTATGAGTGTCGGAAATATGAGAGGAAAGCCCCAACAACATATCCTACTAAACATATAGGGGTACCGCCCCATGCCCATCAAGCTAACCAAGTAAATTACTAGATACGAAATGAACCTTGTTTCAAAACTAGCAAGTGATAGAAAAGTAGGCATGCCAAAGAAGCCTATGAAAACGCGATTTTTTCGTTAGGCAGCTTGTTTATGCTTCACCGTCGTTTTATACACAATCCCTAGAATATCAAAGACGGTCACCTTCTTATACCGATGACATTTACGACCGTTCTTTTTGAGCAGGAGATAAAGACGATGCAAAATTTTTAAAAGTTCTTTTGTGCCAATGGCTATCGCTTGAAACAGTAACGGAAAGTAATCTTTAATCATATAAATCGCTTTGTATTCACTCAGCTCTTGCTTTTTCTTTTCAAGCAGAAACTGTCGCATTTGAAACATCGTAGAAGAACAGAGGAGAATGCCGATGAGTTGTCCATATAAATGGCACTCTAGGCGTTCTCTTTTAATATTTTTACATTCATCAATTTCAAAGAATGACTTCCACGTTTTAAACAAAATTTCAATCTGCCAACGAAGTGAATACAATGAATGCACGTAGTTCGTCGACACTTCTTCTAGCGACGTGTTCGTGATATATACATTCATGCCCATTAAACGTTTACTTTTATCCTTCATGACAATGCCTTTCTTCTTTTCACGTATCGCTTGGTTTTTCAGACGTGTTTGTGTTTGATCATCGGTTAAATGATGGATAATAACACATGCTGGAAGTTTCTGATTTTGGCCAATGTATGCCTCCGGGATTTCCATCGTTTCACCATCACCAGGGGTTAGACCACATCGCTATCAAGCTAAGCTCATACAACGTCAATTATAGTAGAGAGTGTTTCTTTTTTCTAAAGGTTATGTGTAAGGAATTTAAAGATTTGCATACGAAATAAACCCTAACGGGTTTCATTTTTTTGAATTAAGCCGCTTGATTATTAGACATGGTACAATTGTAAACGACACCTAATATATCAAAGACTGTTTTCTTCTCATATCGATGAGATTTTCTCCCGTTTTGCTGTAGGAGGTTGAACAGGCGAATTAGAATCTTTGATAGCTCTTGGGTGTCTTTCTGTATAGCTTGGAAAAGAAGAAGAAAGTAATCTTTAATCATATATATGGCCTTATATTCGCTCAGTTCTCGTTTCTTTTTCATAAGAAGTAATTGCCGCATTTGAAACATAGTAGAAGAACAGAGTAGAATGGCAATCAGTTGCCCATACAAATGGCATTCTAATCGTTCTCGTTTTATTTTTTTACAATGGTGAATATGAAAGAATGATTTCCAAGTTTTAAATAAAATCTCGATTTGCCAATGTAAAGAATACCAATCATGCACTTGTCCCATCGGGACAATCTCTATAGGCGTGTTTGTCATATATACATTGATACCACTGAGTCGTTTGCTACGGGGAGAATACTTCATTCCTTTCTTTTTTTCTCGTATAGCTTGATCCCGCAATCTTTTTTGTTGCTGTTCTTCTGTAAGTCGATGAACAATGACACGAGCTGGTACTTTATCGACCATTCCTACATAAGCATCATATATTTCATATGTTTGTCCTGGTTGAAGAGAATTCATTACTACCTCCATATCTACCTGTTTATATTCTGTTCCCTTCTTTAGTTTTCCATTTTGATAATAAGTAGGATTGGGATTTTTTTGATAAATACGTGTATTAGATTTAATGCGAGAAATATAGTAAGCCTTTTCATCCTGTATATATTGAAGATCCTTCAGATGAAAATAGCCTAAATCCCGAATACACAAATCATCTTCTTTTACAGTGGGTACGCAAAGGGAACCGTAAGTTCGATCATGTTAAAAGATCATACTCAAGTTGAATTTTCATTCCTGCAGTATGGCTGCAACCTCCCGCACCAGGATAAACGGAAGAAAATATATTTGGAAGTTGAAAAGCCGTAGAATCTAGAATACGAATACGCTTAAAAATTGAAGTACATGGAGAAGCAATTGACATAGATGAAGTTAATTTTTTGTTTAAGAGCTCAGCTAATATATGTTGTAAAAGTTGTACAGCTGCTGGATTAAATCGTTGATTCAGTCCCTCAGGACTGATAAGTATTTCTGTTGATGCCTCTAAACAACTAGATAGCTGAGCTAAAGAAGTTGTCGCGACATTTTGACTCATCCATACACATAAAGCGACTAAATCTTGTGCTTGATATTTACTAATCCGCTTTACAAAACCAACACTTCGCGCAACAGACCGTAAGGTGTTTGGAGATAGGGAACTTTGAATCTCTTGAGCAAATAGTTGCAATTCGTCAGACACAGAAACAGACATAAAAAACGCCATCCTTTCCTATGATTCTACAGAAAGAATAGCGTATTTTTTCTTTTTATGGATACATTTTTTTGCTCGATGGTGATGTGGTGTTACCTCAAATATAATTATTTTATTTGAAGGTCTCTTTTAAATTTTTATCAAATCTTTTCATAGGTTGATATACAAGGACGTGTAGTGATAAACCTATCACTGCAGTAATGTTTAAAATAATACTTATAATCATTAAAGACCATTCTATAACTGGAGAAAAGTATCCGTTCGTACTTAATGTAGAAGAACTTACACCTAGTATTAAAATCACTATTAGTAAAGGTAAGTTTTTAACCAATTTGAATCCCCCCCTTAAATATAAGATAGTTATCTATGGGAATTTAACATATTTTCTCGTTTTGGGGTATTTGTTTTTCTTAGCCTGATTGTGATGGGTCTGTACCCCAGTTTATTAGGTACTAAACCTAAAAAGAATTTTTAATGTAAAGGAAGTTAAATTATGAAAATACACATTACAGGATCTACAGGGAGTGGCAAAACAACATATTCTAAAAAAATAGCTAAGGAATTGAATATTCCTCGATATGAACTAGATGATATCCATTGGATTCGTGATCAAAAAGGAGATACACGTCGTCCTATGGATGAGAAGCTAGCCTTGTTAACAGAAATTGTTAATCAAAATAATTGGGTTATTGAAGGTGTACAGTTTAAATGGTCTGATAATAGCTTTGAAGAAGCAGATGTAATTATTGTACTAGACGTTTCTCAACTGAAAAATCGTTACCAAATCATCAAGCGATTTCTTAAACAAAAGTTAGGGCTTGAGAAGTCTAAATATAAACCATCTTTAAAAGCACTAAAAAATATGTTTGAATGGGAAAAAGATTATCGAACATACGAGCGAGAACAATTACTTATAAAGTTGGAACCGTATAAAGATAAAGTATGTTTTATCAAATCTCAAAAAGATAAAGAAGAGTTAATACAAAAATTAATAAAAGGGTAGCACTTCGCTAAGAATGTCCAAAGAAATTCAATATAAAGATCGAAATAAAGATCGAAAACGATGGTTTTTTTGTAATCTGGCATATTTAAGTTTGTTTTTTATAAAAAAATCAATGTAAATTACACACTAATAGGGGTCACCATACATACCCATCAAGCTAAAATTTTATAGTACCCTCAGAACGAAATTTTGTACTAACTTGTAACAGGGATCTCGCCACATCGCCATCAACCTAAGAAAAGCAAATACCCCAAAATGAGAAAATTGGCATCTCCCTGTAAAAATGAGCTGACTTCTCAAAATAACTAACTGTAGAGAAAGAAAATTTTCATTTAGGGGATACTTTAAAACCTTAGCTTGATGGCGATGGGGTTAGACCAGACATCATTTGTGTCATATCAAGCTGGATGTATTCTGTTTGTTTTTTTAACGTACCATTGTTGAAGTATTCCGGTTCTGGGTTCTTGATATAAATGCGTGTATTTAACTTCAACCGAGAGATATAGTAAGCCTCTTTATCATGAATGGTTTGTAAGTCTCCTAAATCGAAGTAACCAAGATCACGTAAACACAAATCGCCCGCCTCTACGGTTTCAAGGCAGATGGTACCGTATGTTTTATCATTATTCTTTCCTGGTCCAAGTTGCACGTTAAGAAATTGACCACTAAGTAAATCATATTCCAATTGGATTTTCACACCTGCCGTATTACTACTCCCACCTGAACCTTGATAGTCAGTGGCGAAATGGTCAGGCAGTTGAAACACTGTTGCATCTAAAATACGGATGCGATTGAAAGTAGAGAGCATGTGTGCAGAAAGTGAGTGATTTGAACAGAGTTTTTGTGTGAGAAGAGAAGTAAAGACTTCTCGAAGAAATGCGACAGCTGCTGGATTAAAGCGTTGATTCAGTCCTTCTGGGCTCATCAGTACCCCAGTGGAAACTTCTAACTGACTGCACAATTTTGCAAGATCCTGGTATATCCCAATGATACGGATACGCTTTTCACCTTTTTATCTGTATTAATTGTAAAAAATCATACCGTTCTCACCTTCTCTGAAAAGCCTATTCTTATACTGATTCATATTAAACTTTTCATTCATATCTATCTCAGTGATTTTAGAAATAACTAGGTGCTTAAATAAAGAAAATCCACGACCTACTAATAATCCAAAATCACACTCTAGATCCTTTTCAATTTATTTAATTGAATGGCACAATTTTTTTCTTGTTCCGTTCGTTTAAAGCCTTGCGTAGCTTGCTGTTTTCTTCTTCAAGTTTCTGAACATCCTTTTGCCGTGATTCCATTTGAAGAATAAGTCGTTTATTTTCAGACTCTAACATTTCAAGACGTAACTTCAATTCAAAAGAATCCACTATTTGTTGTCGTAAACCGTCTAGGTGTGTTTCAAGTTCACGCTTTTCACTTTTAAGCCTTTCGTGTTTTTTTATGTTGAAGATATCTTTCTTTTCAATTTCCATAATTCGGTTTTCTATGTAAAACTTTAAAGTATTGGTATTTAAATTTATCTGACTCCTCGGAACCTTTGCTCCTGCTGAAACTGACGATATAGACAGCTTGCTGAATTGTTTTAATTGTTCGCTCAATCGTTTTTGATTCATACAGAAATCTTGTAGAAATTCTTCTATCTTAACTAACTGTTTTTGAACTGTTAAACTACCAATTCCCTCCAATTCGCCAATCCCAAATTTAATAGTGTTTTCATTTACACATTCTTCAATGTTAATGCAGATGTCCATTTTGAAATCTCCTTACCAATTTCATCTATATTGGAAATAATGCCTTCTAATTGTGGAAAAGAAGAGAGGAGAGATTCTTTCCCTTCATCTTTCAACTTAACAAGGACTAACTCATATTCAGGTAAAAGACGGTTCTGATAAAATTTATTTAAAGCAACATATTCATTTTCATAATCTCTTTGGTATTTTGAATCTTCTTGAACTAACTGTTTATTATGTTGAACTATTTTAGCTTTGTCTAAGAATCGTTTATAGGTAAAATCAAAGGATTCAATATTAGGAATAGTCGGGCTAAGGTAATACCATTTTTCAAAGGTCGCAAGACGGTATTGACGCTCACATAATATCCCCAGATGTTTTGTACAAACACCAACAAGATTTTCTCGCAATGGATTATATTTTAAGGTGTTTATAATTTGATCAATATCCTTGAAAATGTTGAATTTTTTCTTTTTAAGAAATTTATTTATTTCCTCATATGCTTTTATTAGTTCTAGTTCCGATAGTTCATTTTTTATAAAATTGTTTTGACTATCAGAATCCAACTCTAACGAGTTTCCATCAGATGATGCCCGCCTATATAATGTTTCTTTTACAATTTCATCATCTCGAAAATAGTGTTTAGTCATTTCTTCATCAAGGTGATTCATGTGTTCCCGTATCCATTGTAAACTCACTTTGTCCTTTAAAACATTGGCAATCGCGACCCGAAATTGATGAGAATTCAAAGTAAAAAAATTTTCACCTATGCTGTTTGGAAATCTTCTTCTTTCTATGTAGCTCCTTAAATATAAGCTTACTTTCTGACAATGAACTTGGGTTCGTTCAAAATCCGTTAGACCATTGAATAATTCTTGATGTCTATAAAAAAAGAAATCAAACATATTTCCAAAGGCTGTATCACTATATTTTTTACCCTTCTTAGTAAGAAGTAAGTAATTGGTTTTTCCTTTTATTCTTCTTTCTTCCGATAATTCTTCAAGAGTTTGATAAGCTTTTATTGTATTAGGAAAAGCAATCGTTTTAGTCCAACGACCTTTTTTCTTACCAGTTGTTTTGTAAGTGAAAAATTCAAGAATATAGGCTTTTTCCTTTTTATTCAATATCCTAATATCTTGTAATTTGTTTACTTCTAATAACTGAAGTTCTCCTTTTCTCATTCCTGTATGGGATAAAATCACAATCAAGCAAGCCATCATTCTGTCCTCAATTGTAAGGCGATCATCATCCATATCCTTTAAGGCGGTCTGCACAACTTTCTTAAAAATTCTCATAGGAATATTTGGTGTTTTATTTGCAACTATTTCAGCCTTTATTTCTTCCCAGGGAATGCTACGAATAATATTTTGATATTGCGATAACTCTATATCATATCCTGCCATTTCGACCTCTTTAAGAAACTCTCCTATCGGAGACAGTTTATTTACCAAAGTGAACTTCGTTCTACCTTTTTTCTTAAAGCCTTCAATATACTCCTTAATAATTTCAGGTGTTAAATATCTTAAATCATACATATATTTTTCTTCCTCTAGAAACCGAATAAAGCTATTTATTTGTAAGCATTTCCGACTGACTGTAATGCCCCTATTACCTACAAAGAACATTTGTCTAAGGGCTACTTTTTTTGATAACACTCGGAAAATTTTTGACTTAATAGATGAGAAATTTATTACCACATTTCTATGTTCCTCATCGGAAAAATCCCATTTGTTATCAGAGAATCTTATGTCTGTTGTAATAAAAAGAGGAGGCTCATCAATATAATCACCTTTTAGATAGTATTCTTCTCCTACTAACAAACTCGCATTATTGATGTTCCAATCAATCTCTTTTTTTACAGTAGGTGTGGTTATAGTCATACTTCTTCCTCCATAATGGCATACATTTCAGCAAGGTAGCTACCATATAGCTCAATTAATCCAGTATAAAAATTTCTTTCAGCAGCAGATGAAGAATTCTCTTTCTTGTTCGTGTATATCTTCATTCGTTGCTCAAAAATAGAATTTCGTTCTACTGTTGTTACGAACTTTTTACAGGTCAAGCATTTATAAAAGCTGTCCTCGTCTGTATCAATCTTTACACATGATTCACTTGCACAGTTACCAGCACCACTTTGAACAGGAGGGAGGTTTTCAACAGTTTCGCTATCAACGATAAATCCTGGTAATTCATCATCCAAAATAGAAACCCCATAAAGTGCTTCTACATATCGTTTAGTGTTTTCCCTATTTCGATAATGCTTTGCAGCAACAGCTGCTGAGTTTCCTGTAATAACTCCAACCTCTAAAGTTGATACAAGACCATCCTCAACCATTTGCCAAGCCTTTTCAATATAAGTGTGTCTCAAATTATAAGGTGTATATTTGAATTTAATTTTCCCTTGCTCATAAAGGTTCCTGGATATTGTTGTGAATGCTTTATTAAATGAATGTATTGCTGCTATTACTTGTTTTTTATAACGATAGTGGCTACAAAGAAAAATATATTTCTTTAAAGAGCTTTCTGCCATTTCATTTAATGATTGAGTTATTTTTATAGCTTTTTGTAATAATCTAATATGTTCCATCACAAGAACTTCTTTTATCTTTTTTCTGCCTGATGTCTTTGCGTAGTATTCAATAGTTCCAAATTTCCTACTATCATCAATCGAAAGAATACAATCTCTTTCTAGTGCAAAAATTTCACCCGGACGAAGTTTTGTTTCTATAGCCAACTGTAAAATAATTAACATTATTTCATTTTCATTATTAAATTTCCTCTCAAATTCCTTTTGTATTCCTTTGAAATCTTCAAGAGGAATTGGAGTTCCACCTTTATCATCCACATCAATTGTAACAAATTGTTCTATAGTAATATCAGGAATATTATATTGCTGTTGAATACGCTTCATAAAGCTTCTAATAGCCTTGATATTATGATTAATAGTAAATCCTGTATATTTCTTTTTCGACACGAGACCTGCATGGTAGAAAATTAGAAATCTACTTGAAAATGGCTTCAAATCAGTTGACAATGCATTATTTAATTGTAGAACTTGTAGCTCCTGTTGATAGTAAGTGTCAGCTTCGTTCAGAAAATCTATCATTATACAAAAATCCCCAAACATATTAATATAAGACAAATCCGATTTCCAAATATAATCTTTTAAAACATTTCTAAACTCAATATTATGAACTAATTCAAAATTCATTAGAGAATTTTTGGAGTTTGCAACATGAGTACCATGCTTATTCGCATCTGCAACAACAAACCATTTATCCGATTTTGGGTAGGTTCCCAATGAATTAAGATTAACAATTTTATAATCCTTCTCTATACTGGTAAAGTAATGCTTATGAATAATAAGGTCTCTATTGAATGAGAATGAATTGAATAATCTTAATCCATTTTCTCCTAAATAAATGTCGTCAATATATCTGTAAAATTTGACTAAAAATTGACGAGAATATACATGCACGGGAACATGATTGGATTCCACGAACGAATTAAAATAAAGTAATTGTTGTTTAAACGTTTGTTCATTAAAGTCTTCGAATCTATTAACTTTTTGACCACCTAAACTTTTCTCAAACAAAGTAACCATCATTCTATTATCGACTTTATTTAGTTTCCTTTTTGATAAAAGATCAAGGAATGTTTTCATGGTATTTAGTAAAAATTGACCACGAGTTGGTAAATAAAAATTTGCAAGGTGTACACTACCATCATTATGAACATATTCCACTTGAATAATTTGTTCTGCACTAGAATCAATTGGAAAATTAGTACGAATACAATTATTTATATAAGGAGTATAATTTTGTTTGTCCCCAACTCTTTTAAATTCTTCAGTTAAAAGAAGGTTACTATTCCTTGAAATAAAAGATTTAATTTGTGAATTAGTGATTGTATCAGAAGCAAGTGCATGTAGATAAAAACTTCTTGTCATTTGCCTAAAAGGTGAATGAAATCCTTTTCTTTTCCCAAGTGGTATTTCATGCATAATCCTACAGTAATTTCCCCAAGTAAGGTCCTCTTGTTTAAGAATGAACTTCCCCAAAATTTCTATAAAACGCTTTATAATCGCAACTTTTATATTTTCCTTTTTGTTTGATGGATGCATTATAAAAGGTCTTTCTAACAGGATGTTCTGCATTCCACTTGTTTGTAGCCATTCCCACAAAAGAATTTTTAGTATATTTTCAAATTGATATTTCTCTATATACACTGTAATAATCTTAATTTCTTTTTCATCATAAAAGTTGTTTGTGCTAATCATTATAATAGGACCTTTCTTTGTTTTTCATTAATAGTTCCACCTTATCATCGTCATCTGGATTATAGTATGCTTTACAGCTTTCTGGACTTTTATGACGAAGTGCTTTTTGAAGTTCGTATTCATGTGCACCCTGTTTTGCAAGTTTCATGGCAAAAGCGTGGCGAAATCTATGGCTTAAATTAGTTTCTTTTTTGTTTTTATCCATTGAAATCCCAGCTTCATCGAAAATTTTCCGAAGAATATAATTCCATCCTGCTTGAGATAATGGGGTATAGTGTTGATGGTTTAAAAAAATATATTGATTCTCCTCATTCACAAGGAGGGTGGTTCCAACCCTATCCGCAATTGCCTTCCTATTTAAGTTTTCCCTTTTTTTAGAACTTCGACTTAATACGATGTCATCTCTCGATTCATCAATATAGTCTTGGATAAGTTCCGCCATATCTTCATAAATAAAAACTACTTGGTATCCAAGACCATTACCTTCGGTATTATAGCTGCGACTTTTATAATCATCTACGGTTTTAGGAACCAGTACTCCCTTAGCCCTCTGTGTAGGCTCGTCAGAGACTCTATTTCGAATAATAAGCCTATAATGACTTCCACTATTGGTTGGCTCAACATCTTCAAAAGTAACCCCTAAAACCTCTCCTAAACGCAGTCCATAATCATACATCAAGTTGATAATAACCTTTTCACGCAAATCGTAATTTTCCTCAACGATTTCCATAATTTTTTTGTACTCGTTAGATTTTATATATCTGGGGACAGATTTTGCTGGGTCACCTACATTTTTATTTGCCGTGTACCGTTCAGTTGTCTCTTTCTTTGCGTGTGCAAAAAAACCCTTACCAATTGATGCTCCTGTTTTTATAGTGTCAAATAACGTTGTGTTTGAGAAACCATACATATTAGATAAAAAATCCCTGTACACATTTAAATAGTGGTTAAATGTTTGATTATCTCGTCTAACTTGAAAGTCCAAACCCCATGTTTGACCTTCTTTTTTTCCCCCTTCCAAAAACAATCGAAGGTCTCTAATATCATCGTTTGTTAAATCTGTAGGATTATTAATATGTACCAGTTGCAAAAAGGAAAAGAAAACTTTTAAAGCAGAGAAAGCTTTTTCCCTTTTTTTATACTTTGCATCACCAATCTCTTTGTTTAAATATTTATTGGCATCCTCTATTAAATTCCCATTAATGTCAGTAACAATAAAATATGTCAGTTTTCTTTCTGTTGATTTCTTTATAAAACCAATTGCTCCAAACCTCTGAATCAGATCATTATTGCTATCATAATGTTCATACACAGTTCCTAATGATGTTTGTTTTTCCCTAATAACACCCATATAGATTCCTCCTAAATTAAAGGTCCTCGAACTTTTTTTCTGCAGATACCGTTACGGGACTACATCCTCCTCTAAAAGCATTAATATTATTAACCCTATATATTTTAAATGCCCAGTACTCACCTTTAACCATTGTCTGGTTTAACACCCTACTATTATTATGTAGTTTAAACATGCTGAACAATTCTTCCACTTATCATAAGTATAAACTATACAAAAAAATTAACAATAATTCCCTTAATCTATGTACAAATCACTAGCTTTTCATAACCGATTAATACAACTCTATTCATCATAAGTTATACCACCTCACATATTTTTCTCCATTGTAAGGAGAAATGGATGAATGGTAAAAAGCACAAAATGATGTATCCGTAAGTAAAAAGTATTAATTTAGGCCTTACAAAACAAAAAAAGAAACCATACATAGTTCAAACATGTATGGTTTCAAAATTTATTACACTTCAGTACAAGATATGTAATATCCTCCGCGAGCCATCTTTATTTCAGCACGGTACATTACATTTTCTAAGTAAAAAGTAATCGGTTTAACTTTACTCTCAAATTTTAGTCTTTCATTGCATTCAGTTGCATATCCTTCAATCGCTGAAGTAATAACTTCAGATGATGGATACGTTAAAGCTTCATCTAGTTCTATGAAAAAACTTTTAGAAAATAGTTTTTTCATAATCCCCTTCTTCCCTTTCATCATATTCCATCTCCTTCAATTCAAGTTGATAACATCCATATTATACCATACGTTCAATATATCTTTGAAAATAAAAAGGGCCTGCATTTTTCATGCAGGTTTTTTTTATTAGTCATTTTTCGTAAAGTAAGAAACGAAACGAAGAATTTCTAAGTATAACCAAACTAATGTAAGCATTAGTCCCATTGCAGTGTACCACTCCATATATTTCGGAGCTTGACTACGTACACCATTTTCGATTAAATCGAAATCTAGTAATAAGTTTAATGCAGCAACTACAATAACAACTGCACTAATAATAATACCGATTGTACCACCTTGGTGAATGTATGGAACAGTTACACCAAACATATTTAGTAGGAATACGACTAAATACATAACCAGAATTCCGAGTGTTGCTGCCATAACGCCTGTACGGAATTTATCCGTTACTTTTACTACGCGTGTTGCATATAACACTAACATTGCAAATAGAATTGAGATTGTTAGTAATACAGCATTTAAAACGATAGAATCGCCAAATTTCATTGTATAAACTGCTGAAATACTTCCTAACACAACCCCTTCTACCGCTGCATAGATTGGTGCACCAAAAGGTGAAATACGCGGGAAGAACATAGACGCAAATGCGATGATTGCCGCAACGATTAAAGCACCAATTAATACTGGCATCTTCATCGTCCCCTGCATCATCTGTATGTATGAATAGACAGACGTTGCAAGTAGCAAGATAAGCATAATGAACGTTTTGCCTACTGTTCCGCCAATTGTCATCGCAGAAGCGCTTGCTCCCTCTTTACGGAATGCCTCTTTTTTCAACATTGGATTAGATGTTCTCATTTTTTCCCTCCTAAAATAGGTTCTACCAATAGTGTAAAGTTTTTCTCTTTACTTTTCAATATATGCAGCTTGTTTTTATTTTAATCCTTCAACCATGTCTGATAGTTCACTCCATCTTTCCATCTTTTTTTCTAGCTCTTCTTCTGTTTTCTGCTGTGCTTCAGATAATTCTTGTGCCTTTGTGAAGTCAGATCCAACTTTCGCAAGTTCTTCTCCAATTGACTCAATTTTTTCTTCAAGTTCGGCAATTGTATCTTCAATCGTTTCCCATTCACGCTGCTCATTGTATGAAAGTTTACGTTTACGTTGTTGTTTTGGAGCTTCTTCTACTACTTTTTTCTCTTTTTGAACTTCCGCTTTCTCCATAAGTTCTCTCGTTTTTTCCATTTCTAAATAATCTGTATAACTACCTAGGAACTCACGCACTTCGCCTCCGCCAGTAAAGATGAACAGTTCATCTACTACTTTATCTAAGAAGTAACGGTCATGCGATACAGTTAAAACGACACCTGGGAAATCTTCTAAATAATCTTCTAGTACTGTTAATGTTTGTGTATCTAGATCATTCGTAGGTTCATCAAGTAAAAGTACGTTTGGTTCTCCCATTAAAATACGTAATAAATATAAACGTCTTCTTTCACCACCAGATAGTTTACCAAGCGGTGTACCATGTGAATGAGTCGGGAATAAGAAACGTTCTAACATTTGAGATGCACCAATTACTTTTCCATCTGTTGTATGAATAACTTCTGCAATCTCTTTAATGTATTCAATCATACGCTGATTTAAATTCATCTCTTCATTTTCTTGCGTATAATAAGCAACTTTTACAGTTTGCCCAACTTCAATTTCACCACTATCAGGAGATAACTTACCTGCAAGCATATTTAATAGCGAAGATTTCCCGCTTCCATTCGCTCCAATAATTCCGATGCGATCGCCTGGTTTCACGATATGATTAAAGTTGTTTAATACCGTTTTATCACCAAATTTTTTCGTCACATCTTTTAACTCAAGTACTTTTTTCCCAAGACGGCTACCGCTAAGTGCAATATCAACTGACTGTTTTGCAGCTGGCCCTTCTTGGCCCTTTAGCTCATCAAATCGTTGAATACGTGCCTTTTGCTTTGTTGAACGGGCTTTTGCACCGCGGCGGATCCATGCTAGTTCGCGGCGATATAAGTTTTGACGTTTTGATTCTTGCGCAATTTCTTGTTCTTCACGAAGTGCTTTCGCTTCTAAAAACGTACTGTAATTCCCTTCATAACTATACAGTTTTCCATTATCTAATTCGAAAATACGATTCGTCACACGATCTAAGAAATAACGATCATGGGTTACAAGTAATACTGCGCCATTATATCGAGCTAAATATTCCTCTAACCATTCCACTGTCTCATGATCAAGATGGTTCGTAGGCTCATCTAAAATTAATAGATCCGGTGTTTCAATAAAACATTGCGCCATCGCAATACGTTTTTTCTGTCCACCAGATAAATTTCCAACAGTTGCAGTGAAGTCCGTAATTCCTAATTTCGTTAAAAGAGATTTCGCATTTGCATTTGCTTCCCATGCACTCATTGCATCCATACGTTGCTGCACTGCAAATAATTGTTCCTGTACTTTTTCATTACTTGGATCTTTTTCGATATGTAATAGCGCCTTTTCATACTCACGAAGAAGACGAATTAAAGGAGTATCACCATGGAAGACTTGCTCTAGCACTGTTAGTTGTTCATCAAACTCTGGTTGCTGTGATAAATAACTAATTGTATACCCACGAGAATGAGTCATATCACCTGTATCAGGAATTTCTGCCCCTGCAATAATTTTTAATAACGTCGATTTACCAGTTCCGTTTACACCGATAATTCCGGCACGGTGTCCTTCTGCAATACTAAATGATAATCCATCAAATAACGGTTTTTCTCCATATGATTTTGATAAGTTTTCCACAGTTAACATTTTCATATTTGTGCATTCCACTCTTTCATAAATTGTTCAATAAACTGTTCCATATAACGATGACGAACTTCCGCCTCTTGTTTTGCTGCGTTCGTGTTCATTAAGTCTTTTAATTTCAAAAGTTTTTCATAAAAATGATTTAAAGATGGATCGTTATTTTTTCTATATTCATCTTTCGTCATCACTTCACGCGGAGGAATAGTTGGATCATACATTAATCTCCCTTTCGCTCCACCATACGCAAATGTGCGAGCTATTCCAATTGCTCCAAGGGCGTCTAAGCGATCCGCATCTTGAACAAGCTTCCCTTCAAGTGAATCCACTTTACCGCCATGACCACCTTTATAAGACATATTGGCGATAATATGAAGAACATGTTTACTTTCCTCTTCTTCCACATGTAACTCTTCTAACCAATCAGAAACTTTTTTCATTCCTTCTTCTTCACTTTCATTTAACTTCTCATCTGCCACATCGTGAAGTAATGCTGCCATTTCAATTATAAAACGATTTCCCCCTTCTTGCTCGGATAAAGAAATCGCCAGTTTATGTACGCGTTCAATATGATACCAATCATGCCCACTCGCATCTTTTTCTAAAATATGTTTTACAAAAGTAATTGTTTTTTGAATCTTTTCTTGTTTTGTCATTTTATCTTCACCCAGTTACTTATTGTAACACGCCCGCATTTTTTCATCACATATTTTCTTGTCCGCCCATACACTGAGTGGTAAGCATCATCATGAAGGAGGAATAAATATGTTCTATAATAATCAACCGCCTTATCCAAGGCAACCATTTTACCCTCAACAACAAGAACAAAGATACACAGAACAATACGAAGAACAAGAGTTACAACAGCAAGAACAACAATATGACGAAAACCCATATGCAACAACGCAAAATCAAGAAACTGAATTTCAACAAAATCCATATGCGGTACCACAAAACCAAGAACAACCATATCAGCAAAATCCATATGCAGCACCACAAAACCAAGAACAACCATATCAACAAAATCCATATGCAGCACCACAAAACCAAGAACAACCATATCAACAAAATCCATATCAACAAAATCCATATGTAGCACCACAAAACCAAGAACAACCATATCAACAAAATCCATATGCAGCACCACAAAACCCATACACAACTCAACCACAACAACCGCAATACCAACAACAAATGTATCAACCAAACTACGACGCACGTGTCTCACCACCTAAACCACCAACAATAGATCCAACGCAGCCACAAATTTTACCGCCAGGACCAACATTAGACATTACACAACCACAAATCTTACCACCTGGACCAATTACTGAACCAACACAACAACAAATTCAACAAGTTGTCGGTACACAGTTTTTACCTTTCAAGAAACCCGTACTAGATTTCGTAAAACCATGGGTAGATTACGGTTTAAATGAAGCAAAACATACATCACACGAACACGCATTAACAGAAGTTGCTGCGATTATGTTTTTAGTTGGTAAAGGCTTCAATCCGACGATTGCTCATTATATCGTAGAATCTTGGGAAAAGAATGAGCAGTTTTAGAATTGTTTATTTGATAAAACATAAAAAACACAAAAGTGCCAAACCCCTTATACCACAAGGGTTTTGGCACTTTTTAATATCTAGAATAAATTTTATTGAAATAATTATTTTTATAGATTTTCATACTTTTTTATATAGTACGTGAGCAAAATGTGCGCAAATATATGAATCACATTTTGCTGTTGGTGCACCGGTTATTTAAACCAATTCTCAATTATGAGATTTATATGAAAAACCAACACTTTTTCCTGTTGGCACTCGGAAAGTTTCCTGATATCCAGCCACGACACTCATGCACCGTGGCTGGATATATAAAATCAATTAAGCTTTTCGTCTTTTTCTTCCTTTTTTCTCCGTCCATTCCGACCAAGTAACGTTTTGATAAAGGAGCTACGCTATCCCCACAGTATTCTTTTTTCAAAGAACAATTAACTGTAGAAATATCGTACCGCCGATTCCAATGTAAAAAGGCACCTAATTAAGTGCCCTAAATAGTGCCCCGAACAGTACTCCTAAAATTCCATTACTTTTTAAATCATGCCAAGCGCTGTAGCAAAGTTGATGATACCTGATTTACGTTTTCTATAAAACTTACCTGGTTTCATTCCAAGGATAGTATAAATGTAATCATTATTTAATTCTTTGATACTCATATACTTCATTATATAACCCTCCCACTTCTCAATCCTACATATGTAAGACTAAAATTTAAAACATTTTAGATATATGCCTTTATATGTGTATGAAATTAGTTCTGTATCCCAAATAGGTTGGAAACCTTCATTTTTCTTATGCCTATTACTGTGTAATTTACTAGCAGTGATCATTTAACTTAACACAATCACACTACATTCTCATAGTATATTTAATCATTTTCACCAGACATAAAGTATAAAAACAATTAAAGAAAAGAGACTGTCTTCAAAAGTTAATCTGAGGATACTTTTTTGACAATCTCTTTTCTTATATCAAAATTTTCAACTACAAAACTTACAAGTGATTATACGAATGTTATTCCTGCACTTGCGAAGCCTGTAATAGCAGTAGCTATATCAAAACCAGGTGTAGTTGATGAAACAACAAGTAATATCTTATCTTGTGGAGCGACCGCAATGGCTTGTGCGCTAATACCACTTGAAGTATTACCGATAGCAATAAGACCACTAAATGCTGGTGTTAATAGTAACGGTGTACCTACTGGAGTGAAAGTATTACTTGCTGCTGGTGCGCTGTACAACTGCATTTGAATTTGTATGCTTCCTAATGCTAAAGCAACCGCTACAGTTACACTAAAGAATCCTGCTAACGAAGTAATTGTACCTGCGCGAGGAGCTACAAATGCGAAATCAAATACTGGAGGTACAGGACCTATAGTAATCGGGCCACCAGGTGGGACAATTACAGGGAAGAATGAACTTCCAAATCCAAGAAGTGCTCCTGTGTTTGCTAATCCACCTAAAACAGTTGCTAATGCTACTGGCCCACCTGATGCGAACGGAATAACTGCTCCAGCTCCCGTTGCTCCTGTTAGGCCTGTTGGACCTGTTAGGCCTGTTGGACCCGTTGGACCCGTTGCTCCTGTTGGACCCGTTGGACCTGTTGGACCTGTTGGACCTGTTAGGCCTGTTGCTCCTGTTAGGCCTGTTGGACCTGTTAGACCTGTTAGACCTGTTGGACCTGTTGGACCTGTTGGACCTGTTGGACCTGTTGGACCTGTTAGGCCTGTTGCTCCTGTTGGACCTGCTCCGGTTCCTGCTGGGCCTGTTGGACCTGTTGGACCTGTTGGACCTGCTCCGGTTCCTGCTGGGCCTGTTGGACCTGTTGGACCTGTTGGACCTGTTGGGCCTGTTGCCCCTGGAGTAGCATTGATTAATTGAATTAATAAATTAAAAAGAATTTGTAAAGTTGCAGGGTCGACATTTGAGTCGCAGGATATAGGGATCAAATCTAAAGCGAAGAAGAATTGTGCAAGTGCGCTATAAAATTGTTGCAATAATGTTGACAATTGACCTAAATTAGGAGCTGGAGATTGTAATAAAACTAAAATACTTTGAGTTAATTGTTTCAAAAAATTAACTTCTGGGGAAGGTAATAAGGAATTTAAGAAAATTAAAAATTGATTAAACAAATTGAATAACGCTACTCTATTTGCATCACTTGGATTTGCAAAAAATGCTGAAATAGCTGATACTAATGAGTTTAGCAAAGTAATTAATTGACTTAATTGTTCCCTAGTAATAGGAACTGACTGTGGATTTTTACAACAATCTGCTGAAAAAACAATCGGATTGCAGTTATTATGATCAAAACAACCATTATTTTTCATATATTTCCTCCTTATTTAATAATTTTGAGAGAATATTCTTATACTAAGAAACACTCAATTGTAATGGTGTTGAATATTTTTAAATATCCATTTTTCTTAGAATAAAAATAGTTACTAATAATTAAACTATAAAAATTCAGTTTAATTACATTCACAACTCACATAATATAAGTATACGCATCTATTTATCTAGTGCTTAGATTAATTCCCTAATGAAAAAGCGTATTTTTAAAGGAATACGTTATTACTCCTATCAACGCGTTTATTTTGTCAATAAACGAAAAGGCATATTAATTTATAAGTTCAATAATGCCATTCTAGAGTAATACCAAATGAAGTTTTTTGAAAAACTTTAATCTTCACAACCTAGTTGTTTATATCATGAGTTTCTAATAATGCATTTCATTTTCCATTAAGAGCTAATCATTTTGCTTTTGCTGACTAATTATTTCTTTGTAACAACTTATACTCATCTTACATACATTATCTTGAATCCTTACTTGTTAAACCATTTAATTGTTCATGA